>JACOZG010000047.1 GCA_016181465.1 Candidatus Vogelbacteria bacterium
GGGTAGATTCAATCTGTTAACGCACCACTCCAGACTTCTAATGGTGTCCGATACCCGTGTCGTTTTCTTGGTCTCGTATTCAAAGCATACTCCACTGCAGCAATTTCTTCATCGGTGACCAAGGAGAAGTCGGTACCTTTAGGAAAGTATCTGCGTACCAAGCCATTGGTATTCTCATTAGTGCCACGCTCTCCCGAGCAGTATGGGTGGGCAAAGTATACCGATGCTCCCGTTGCCTCCTCAAGCTCCGACCACATTCTATTCTCCGGCCCGTTATCAAGCGTCAATGTGTGCGCCGAGAGACCCTTGAGTCTTTGCGCAACCACGGTACGTGTCGCGGCACTCGTCTTGTCTCGCAGTTTTGAAAGAAGCAGGAGTCCACTTCTGCGATCAACCAGTGCATTGAGTCCGGGAGCATGATTCTTGCTCTCAATACTGTCTCCTTCCCAGTCCCCGATACGGGTTCTTTTAGTCACCACCAGTGGCCGTGCCTCGATTGATTTGCCATCGGGGCGCAGTACCCGTTGACCCTTACGCCCACCCATCTTCACACGTCGCTTGTGGCGACGCGCGAGATATGGTCGCAGGTCTTCGCATCCCGGCTTCACGTACCCGTACCCCTTTCGATGCATCTGCGCATACACATACTGGTATATGGCTTCGTGCGATATGCTTTCACCAATCACATGAATGGTGCCGGCGATCTGCTCTGGCGACCAGCCCCCTTTTAGATGAGACACCACGTACGCTCGAATCTTTTTGTTCTTGAGGCGCAGTATCCTACCCCTTGAGGTGCGTTTTTCAAGAGTCCGTTCGTTGGCCAGACGGGGTGTATATCGCTCTCGCACAGGCGAGAGGTTCTTCTTGATTTCCCGAGAAATTGAGGTGTGCGAGCGGCCAAGCCGCTTGGCAATCGATCGCAGGGACTCCTTTCCCCAAAGTCCACGTTGAATTTCCTCGCGTTCTTCGATGGTTAATTGTTGGTGCGCCATATCCGTTCATTTTAACGGAGTGGTGCAATTACTTATTGAACCTAGACTGGGTTTGACGTAATATATATAATTGTGCAATATCTGATATTGCACAATAAGGAGTTGGTGAATGATATTACATCAACAAGATTTGTCGAACTTAACTGTTTTACATTGATGCCTTAATCCATCAAGGTTGAATCTCGGTAGATGGCAAGTTAAGATAAAAATATTGAAACAGTTAAGTTTGATTCTTCACAACATCCGCAGCGCTTACAATGTGGGCGCGATTTTTAGGACGGCTGACGCGGCCGGAGTTAAAAAAATATATTTATGTGGTTACACACCCACGCCGGCTAATCCTAAAGTCGCCAAGACTTCGCTGGGCGCGGAAAAATCGGTGGTTTGGAAAAAGTGTTTTAGCACTGGGCGATTGATTGAAGAATTAAAATCAAAAGGCGTAAAAATAGTCGCGCTGGAACAAACCCCAGCCAGTTTAGACTACCGCCGGTTCAAGCCGGTTTTTCCGTTAGCCGTAATTGTAGGCAACGAGGTCAAGGGTTTATCGGTAACTATAATCAAACGGGCGGATTCGGTGTGCCACATTCCCATGAGAGGCAAAAAAGAATCTTTGAACGCGGCCGTGGCCGCGGGCGTATTTATATATAAAATTTTAGAATAAAAAACCCCGCCGGTTGGGGCGGGGTCGGGTTGTTAATCATCTTGGCGCTGACGGTCGTTAAAAAAAACGGTATCCAGCCGCTCTTTGATGATGGCTATAACAAAACAAAGAACCAAGCCCAAAGCGATGCCCAGCGCCGTTCCCGAAACCGCCCCGATTTCGCGGTGATAACCGGTAAACCCGCCGATAATTCCAAACATGATTCCCGAAAGAATCAAATCAGCTTTGTTTATTTCCATTCCGCGATTCTCCCTTAAGGTGTTTTTGGTTGGAAAAACTTATTATGCTATATTAATCAAATTAAAGCTTAAAATCAAATGAATCACCGAGTCTACCTGGATTACGCCGCAGCCACGCCCTTAGATCCGCGCGTTAAAAAAAAGATGGACGAGTACTTAGCCCAAGGCGGGGCTAATCCGTCGGGTTTGTATC
>JACOZG010000001.1 GCA_016181465.1 Candidatus Vogelbacteria bacterium
TATTATAGCACGGCATTATTTCCGCCGCCCCGCGCTAGAAAAGGGTTTTAAACAAAAAATATGTGCCATGAGAATGGAACGAGTGGTGGAAGAAATCATGGCCGAGCCGGAAAAGAAAGCCGAGTTGTTGTGCCGTCAAGAGCCGGAGTGGCAAGAGAGATGAATAAAAAATGCCGTCGGAAGCTGTACGCCGACGGCAAAATAAAAGACTTGGGAACTCCTGTGATGCTTGAGTGTTTATATGATTCCGCTCGAACCTACTTTAGCAAAAATTTCTGATAAGGAAAAGAAAATGTTTTTGCTTGTCTCTGCCCTCAATGCTTCGGGCAGGCGGCGGGGCTTCGCTTCCGGCTCGGTCTCGGCGGAATTCCCCCCACACCCTCCGCCGCGCCCTCGCTTGGGCTGGCAGATTTTTTGGCGACGGGCTTTCAGCTTACGCTCTGAGTTGTCCAACCCAGAAACCAAATACAAAACCGAGAATAACTCCAACAATACTGCTTAGTATAAAGCCGATTATAAACCGATTTATATTCAATTGGGGTACTTTGCCTTGCACATCCATAAGAAAATCCGGCGATTCATAGATTTTCTGTGAATTTGAGCCGAGTGCAAAGTCTATAAAAATCTCGTGGAGACCAGCATCCTCAAATGTGTAGGGAAATTCTAACACTCCACCTTGTACCAAAATGTCGCTTTTCTCGAATAGAAACTCTCTTTTTGCGCTGCCGATTCCGCCAAGTTTAGCAATGCGAATTTTGACAACAAGGTCTTCTGAAATGAGTTTGTTGATCTCAAGGTCAACAAATGAGATAAGCATTGCCGTTCTTTCTCCAACTCTCGGCGTGAAAGGCGAGCGGGCAAGATTGATAAAGTATTTACCTTCAACAACTCGCTGGTCGCCGCCGTTTGCGGAAATAAGTGCGGGCGAAAGAAAAATAAGCAGAAAGAACGCCGTTAAAATTTTTGTCGAGAAGTCCATAAACTTATACTCCGCAATTGGCGCCGCTACGATCCTGCGGCACAAGGCCGAGCTTCTTTATCTCGCTGTCAATATTCGCGTACCATCCGCCAATACTTGAATAATCTTTACCCATGACTATTTTCGGATCAACATTTTCCCAATCAATATTTTTGACTGCCTTGAAATACAGGGCCGTCTGGATGTAGTTGTGCGGGAACCAGAAAGAATTGAAGGCAAGGGCTTCTCTGTAAAGCTCGTCTTCGGTTAACCCCTGCGCCGCGCCAAGCTGAAGAAGTCCGAGCAACGCTGATCCATGATTGCAATCTTGATAAAAAGTTGAGTTGTTGCAACACGGCCGATATGCGTTTTGAGCAATTTTCGTGACTAATGCTTCTTGCTCCGGCATCAGCTCAACAATTTTGAATTTGTTAAAGTACGCGCCGCCGTTTTCTTCTTTGCCCAAATCCCAGCCGCCAGTAGAAGCAAAGTTGAAAAGGGATTTGCCATTGATAGGACTCTCTTTATTTGACGACATATAGTTTGCAAGTCCCAGCGGCCACAAGAGATTCACATAGTAGTTAGCGTTTTGTCTGGTCAAAAGAATCGGCTCTTGGGATGACTTATCAAGTACATCTTTTAGTTCAGTAGGGAGACCCCCGCGATCTTGATAAATTGCCGAGAACTTCTCGCGGTTAATCACGCCGTTTTGCACAAGTTTTACCATGCTGTCGCTAAGCACAATTTTACTCTGAAATCCCTGTTCGGGTAGAACTTTTGCAATCACTTCGTCAATAAGTTTGTTGCCGGTTTGAGAGGTATTTGCGTTATAGAGCGTGTTGTCGTTGGGATTGACTATGCCGTTCTGACTCAACGCTTTGGCGATTATCGGTTCGGTTTTGATCATATTCCAGCTGACAAAAGTAAGCACGATAACTGCGGCAAGAAGTCCCAAGAGCCACGGCCGATCCGATTCTTTGAATCGGTGATCTTTCGGCACAGGACAAGTGCCGTCTCCGCACTCAAGTTTTTTGAGGTCTCTCCGCATGAGCCATACCGGCAAGGCCATGAGTCCAAACGAGAGTACTTTGAGCTCTAAACCTTGAAGTGGAAAGGCGGCAAGTCCTCCGGCGATTCCGATTGCGGAAAGTATGGTTGAGCCACAGACAGGGCAGGCGGAGGCCGCAATGCCGAAAATCGTTCCAGCCCCGCCACCGGCTTCGGTTTTTAATTTCGGCGGTCCATATTTTCTCCAGCGATAGACAAGGAGTGAAATATTAACACCGAATAATACGATCGCCCCAAAAGTAAGAATCACATACGGCCAGAAGTAGAGAGGCGTGCTGTAAGTGTTTGTTACAATGTTCGTAATTGCTGAATCAAGGCGGAGTACCCAATAGAGGACGAGGAAAAAGGCAAGCGATGAAACGATACCGATAAGCCCGTAGAAAAGTTTTGTCAGAAACTTAATGTCTTCCGGCTTGAGCCCGTCTTTTTTAGATTCGTCTTCTTGCGGGATTGCGTGCGCAGTTATTTCGATGTTGCAACTCTGGTGTTCTTTGCACCACACTTCGCATTTCTCGGCCCACTCTTTATCTTCGTATTGGAAGCCACACTCCTCGCATTGGTATAGCTCTTTGTTATCTTTTTGAATTATTTTGACCATAAAAATTGTGGTTAATATACTAATTACGCCTCTTTGGCTACCTCTCTTATGGCCGCGATTCCCTTTTCGGCGTCCTTTAGCGTGTTGTAGAAGGCAAACGTGGCGCGTAGGGCTCCCTTAACACCCAACGAGTCAAAATCAGCTCCGTCTTGAAGCTCTTTAATTTTTGAATTATGCTCTTCTTGCGATACACCAAGCAACTGGGGAAGCAATAAATGCGCGCAGAAGCAGCCGTCGCGCACGCTGACTCCCAGCTTGTTGAGCTTCCGCGCTGTTTCCTCGTAATTTGTTGCCGACAAGCCAATATTAAAAGTAATCACGGCTATTCTTTCGTCAAAATCCTTGGGCCCATAGACCTCCACGCCGTTTATTTTCAAAATCTCTCCAAGAAAATACTCTCCCATGGCCCGGTCGTGGCGCTTAATGGCGTCCATGCCTATTTTGTTTAGAAAATCAATGACCAAGCCCCACTCTATCACGCCTTCAAGATTCTGCGTGCCCGGCTCAAATCTCGCCGGGGACTCCTCGTAAGCCGTCTCGACTTTGCCGACGAGTTTCACCGCGCTGCCACCGCTGATCTCATTGCCCAAATATTTATCGCTCTCTTTTTTTACAAACAACGCACCCATACCCATTGAGCCGTACATTTTGTGGGCGGAAACTCCCGCGAAGTCCACGCTAAGTTCGTCAAGATTAATCGGTATGTGCCCCGCAGATTGAGCCATATCAAGATAAATAAGCGCGTTATCCGGCAGAATTTCCCTTATTTCTTTTACTGGATTTATGACCCCAGTCACATTGGAGACATGCGCGAGCATCAACAATATTTTACCTGTCTGCCGGCGGCGATGCAGGCTCGCTTTGTTCTCGGCCGCGATTTTACGCAAAGTGTCTAAATCCAGCCGCCCATCGGGCAACCTTACGGGAATATATTTCACATCTGCCACGGCTTTTTTCGCGTAGTTTCGCGCTGTGAGCACCTGAGAATTGTGCTCCATATCAGTGATAAGAAGAAGGTCGCCGGGCTCAAAGTTAAACCTTGACCCAAGCAGGTTGGACGCGGCTGTCGCTCCTGAAGTCAGAGCAATGTAATAATTACTGGCGCTAAAAAACCCGCTGATTTTCTGTTTTGCCTCCTCGTACCTTACCTGGTATTCCCTCGCCTCGTCTGAGTTTTCTGAATGATTGCTGCCCCTCAAGTGGTTTGTTCTGTAAACGTACATCCTGTCTATTACGCTTTTTGGCACCTGGGTTGTCGCGCCGTTATCCAGATAAACCCTGCCGAGCTTGTCTAAATTGGGAAATTCCTTAGCGCGAATTTCTTTTATGCTCGGGAGAAGGCCGTGAAAATCTTTATTTTGCGCTGTCATATTTATGGTTCGTTGGCCATAATTTTAGTGATGGTGTTCGCTGTCGCCGCCGCAACCGTCCGAGAGATTCCAAACTTGGGTCACTTGCTCGCCAGTGAAGCCATGATTTTTAATGAGATATTTTCCTAATCCACCGTAGACATACCATCTCCAACATTTGCAACAGCAAGGCCCTTTCTCGCTTGAATTTTGCATCGCATAGTCATACGCTTTCTGTTCGTCTGGCGTAAGCTCTAGGTCGTAATCCGACATAAGTTCTTTGGCGAGCCCGGCTTCGATGTCGTAAGGATCATCAGGAATTTTTTTGATGTTTTGGCTGGCAACAGATTTGAACTTTTCCAACCCTTCAACCTGTTCAGAATAGCGCTGGACGCTCATCGGACTGCAACAGGAACCTTGCAGACGGACATCATCGGGCATGTCGGCTATTGAATCCCTAAACCCGCCCGAACATGATGAGTTGCCGTTCTTGGATAGGTAGTCAAACTTCGCCGCGAGAGCTTCGCTTACAACATGAGACGATGAGTCATTCTTTGATGATTGATTCGAGAAATGCGATAGCAACAATTGTAATTTGTAATTTTTTATTCATAGTAGATTTCTAAAGATTCAACAAACAAAATAAACTAAAATTGGCAAAAGCCCGCAAGTATTAAATGTGTGCTGGTTCGTAAATTTTAGGATTGAGAATGCCGTCGGAAAACGCAACAAGAAAAGGGTCGAGAACTTTTGCGAAGTTGGCTCTACGATAAGCAAGGAATCGCACTGTAGATGCGGTTAGTTTTTTGAGTTGTGAAAATGGTTTTTTAATGAATGAGGCGAGAGTCGCGATCAACAACGCCACGGCCAGCGCAAGAAAATTCGTCTTTGTCGGTATGCCGAGAAATGCTTGTTGCCACTTGGTAATATGCTCCGTAACATTCATTTGGCACATAGTTGCTTGACCCGCCATAAATGGACAGCCGGACATCTGGCCGTCTTTCGTCTCCATACTCATGCCCATCCCTAAAATACTCATGAAAGCGAACAAGACGAGGATAAAAATTATAAGATTTTCAGAAAGTTTTCCTCGCAAGTCGAGCATAGATTCACTGTATCACAAAGTTTGCTTGTGTTAAACAAATGGCAAGTAAAGAAAAGCGGCTCTTTTTCAAATCAAATCGGCGGTTTCGTGTCATAGTTCGCGTGTATGGCCACACAACACGCGAAACAAGCCCTCCGGCAAGGGGAACCCTTGCCATCAAAAATGACCCCTACGAGATTTGAACTTGTGTTTTCGCCGTGAGAGGGCGATGTCTCCCGATTTTGATTTATCAAAATCGAGGATCCTCGATTTTCTAAAACGCAATGACGCGTACGGGAGTCGAACCCGTGTTTCTACCGTGAGAGGGTAGCGTCCTAGCCACTAGACGAACGCGCCAATGCCTGTAGTGTATAATATTTGTCGAGAGATGAGCAATGATGATTTAGTTTTTGAGGTGGTGCGGCTGGTGCCGCGAGGTCAGGTGACGACCTACGGCGCGATCGCAAAATTAACTGGCCTTGGCCCAAGAATCGTGGGCCAGATTCTGCACCGCAACCAGCGGCCCCGGAAAATTCCGTGCCATCGGGTGGTGCGCTCTGACGGAAGTTTAGCCGCCGGTTATGCTTTTGGCGGCCCGACGGCGCAGAAGAAAAAATTGCTCGCCGAAGGAATAATCTTTAAGAACGGCTGTGTCCAGTTAAAAAATTTTTGTTTTACCCGGCCAAACCGGGCGCTTCAACGGTATTTTTTATTGCTTCGGCAATTCGACCGGCCGGCGGTCTGGCCCTGGTCGGGCGCGCCAGCCCACTCCGAAGAGGAAATCGTCATCGGCGCGATTTTAACCCAGCGGGTCAGTTGGCGCAATGTGGAAAAGGCGTTGACTAATTTACGGACGGCGCGGGCGAATAAACTAGAGGCCTTGCGCCGGCTCGGCGAACAACAACCAGAAACATTGGAGCGCTTGATTCGACCTTCTGGTTTTTACCGCCAGAAAGCCAAGTGTTTACTGACACTGGCTCAATCAGTGACCCGGGCCGGCGACTGGCAGAAATGGCGGCGACTCGGCACCGCCCGGCTCCGCCAAACCATGCTTGATCTTAAAGGCATCGGTCCGGAAACAGCCGACACGATTTTACTTTACGCGCTCGGTCGGCCGGTGTTTGTGATTGACGAATACACGCGCCGTTTTGTCAGCTGGCTGGCCGAAAACCAGCAGGGGAGTCAGCCGGCGGCTTTTTGTTGTTGCAGAATCAGATTAACGAATTAGTGCGCACGGTGGATCAAAAATTGACCGAATCCAGCCGGACGATTTTTGACTCGATGCGCAATCAATTCGGCGAATCGGCGAAAATTATCCGCGAGGTGACCGAACGCCTGACCAAGCTCGATGAGACTAATAAGCAGGTTGTCAGCTTTGCCGATCAACTTCAGTCGCTGCAAGACATTTTGAAGAATCCCAAACAGCGCGGGGTGCTGGGAGAATATTATTTGGAGACCTTGTTAAAGAATGTTTTGCCGCCCGGCAGTTACCAAATGCAGTATCCTTTCTCCGACGGTACGATCGTTGACGCGGTGGTTTTTGTCAAAGATAAAATTATCCCGATTGATTCTAAATTTTCGCTGGAAAATTACAATCGCTTGGTTGAGGAACGCGATCCGACCGAGCGCGAGCGGCTAGAAAAATTATTCAAACAGGACTTGAAAAACCGGATTGACGAAACCGCCAAATATGTCAAGCCCGAGGAACGAACGATGGATTTTGCCTTCATGTTCATCCCGCATGAAGCGATCTATTATGACTTGCTGGTGGCGCAAGTCGGCGCCGTCAAGATTAACACCAGAGATCTCGTTGAGTATGCCTTTAAAGAAAAACGCGTAATCATTGTTTCGCCGACTTCATTTCTGGCGTATTTGCAAACGGTCTTGCAGGGGCTGAAAGCGCTCCAGATTGAGGAATCGGCGAAAGAGATCCGAACGCGCGTGGAAAATCTTGGTCGTCACCTCGCCTCTTACGAAGAGTATATGAAGAAATTAGGCGGTTCGCTGGGCACGACGGTCAATCAATATAATCTGGCGTATCGTGAATTGAAAAAAGTGGATAAGGATGTGACCCGGATTACCGGCGAGAGTCCTGGTTTGGAGACGGTGGCGCTTGATAAACCGGCCTCTATTGAGGAATAATAGGATTATGAAAAATTACGACAAAACCGGAGGGAAAAAGGGCAAACCGGCCTTTCGCACGCCGTCGTGGTTTAAAAACGCGCCTGGCAAGCAAAAAGGATTTAAACCGGCCTTTCGCCGCCCGAGTGTTTAAGAATGCCTGATGTAATTGAAAAATTGGTCGCGACGTTTCTGCGTTTTCCCGGGATCGGGCCGCGCCAGGCGCGGCGCTTTGTTTACCATCTCTTGACCCAAAATTCCGGCGCCGTGGAAAATTTGGCTAAAGATTTGCTGGCGCTGAAAAAACAAATTGGCCAATGCCAAAGCTGTTACAGATTTTTCGCGGCGACGGAAGCGTCGGCCCAAAGCGTCTGCGATCTCTGCCAAGATCCGGCTCGTGACTCTGGTTTCTTGATGATTGTTGAAAAAGACGCTGACCTTGAGGCGGTGAGAAAATCCAGTGAATACCAGGGGCGATTTTTCGTCCTGG
The DNA here is from genome assembly GCA_016181465.1 of Candidatus Vogelbacteria bacterium. Classification (GTDB taxonomy): domain Bacteria; phylum Patescibacteriota; class Minisyncoccia; order Phycocordibacterales; family JACOZG01; genus JACOZG01. Next base: position 7,669 of record JACOZG010000001.1, read on the forward strand.
GCGGCTTGTTGCCCATCCTTGAAGCTGAACCGGAAAAGAAAATCCGCCTTCGGGAGCTCCAAACCCGTCTCAAGGCCAGCCCGGGTCAACTGAAAGAAATTATTCTAGCTTTGGCGGCGAACGTCGAGGGCGACAATACTGCTGACTATCTCCAGAAATTTTTAGCGCCCGCCGGTCTCAAAATTTCTGTCCTCGGCCGCGGACTGTCCACTGGCACCGAACTTGAATACTCGGACGCGGCCACACTGAAAAACGCCCTTAAAAATCGATCCTAGTTATTTTAACCTGCGTGTAGGGCTGACGATGCCCGCGTTTTACCCGATAACGAGTTTTCGCTTTATATTTGAGCACCACCACTTTCTTGGCTCGATTTTGGTCAATGATCTCGCCGGTCACTGTCGCACCGGCCACGATCGGGGTACCGATTTTAATCTCTTCCCCGTCTCGCGTTAAAAGCACTTCATTAAAAATCACTGGTTTGCCAGTTTCAACATCCAGTTTTTCCACCCGGAGAGTCTGCCCCTCTGCAACGCGATATTGCTTCCCGCCGGTTTTAATCACCGCAAATTTCATGGCTTTAATCCTAACCCATTTCCTCGCCTTCAACCACTTGACAACAAAACTTAATTATGATAACCTAAACGTAAACGCCACTGGCAAGGTTAAACCTTGACCGTCATCGCTAGCTTAAATGGCGATCAAGATCGGCGAACAGCTTCTCTTCAGAAACCGCCGAAGTCGCCTTTTTCAATACTCGTGAAGCAGACCCGTTTGTCGTCGAAATAAAGTTCAATCGAGCCAGTCGGGCCGTTCCGATGCTTTTCAATCATGATTTCGGCGATATTTTTTTTGTCCGAGTCCTCATTATACTTATCCTCGCGGTGAATAAACATCACCACATCGGCGTCTTGCTCGATTGAGCCGGAATCCCGAAGGTCGGCCAGTCGCGGCCGGCCGCCGCGTTGTTCCACTTGCCGATTTAGTTGGGATAAGGCCAAAACCGGAATATCGAGTTCGCGGGCCAGGGCTTTCAACGAACGGGAGATCTCGGTGACCTGCTGGACTAACGAATCATTCTCTCGTCTTGGCGCCATCAGCTGCAAGTAATCAACAATGACGAGTCCCAGGTCGTGCTCGCTTTTCAACCGGCGGGCCACCGACTTCATCTTGGTGATATTGTTAGACGCGTCGTCGTCAATGAAAATCGGCGCTTTGGCCAGCACATCGAGCGCGTCACGGATTCTGGCAAATTCGTCATCCGCCGCCAGCCGGCCGGTGCGCAATTTCCACGAGTCCACATGGCTCTCGGCGGCGATCAGCCGATCCACGAGCTGTTGCGAGCTCATCTCCAGCGAAAAAATGCACACTGGCACATTCCGTTTGGCCACTTGTCGGGCAATATCCAGAGCCAGAGAGGTTTTACCCATTGACGGCCGGGCCGCGAGAATCACGAGATCAGAGCGCTGGAGTCCGGAAAGGCGATCATCCAATGTTTTGAAACCGGTGGCGAGACCGCGGATGCCTTCGCCGGATTTGTGCAAACGTTCAAATCGTTCCCAGGCATCAACCAGTGTGTCTTTAATAGAAGTAAAAGTTTTTTTGGAAAAATTGACCAGGCCAAAAATCGTTTTCTCCGCTTTGTCAAAGATTGAGTCAATCTCTTCTTCTTCGCGGTAGCCAAGTTCGGACAAGCGCTCGGCCGAATCAATCAGCCGGCGTAATTGAGCTTTCTTGCGGACAATCTCGCCGTAATATTTTAAATTGCCGGCTGAAGGCACAACATTGACAAGTTCCACTAGATAGCTGGAGCCGCCGACGGCCTCGAGTTGTTTGGTTTCGCTTAAAGCCGAGGTTAAGGAGACTAGATCAATCGGTTCATTTTTATCAAAAAGTTTCAGCATCGCGCGGTAGATCCGGCGGTGGCGCTCGGAATAAAAGTCGTCTGGCGCGATGACGGTGATCAGTTCGTTCAAGCCGCTCGGTTTGATCATAATCGAACCCAAGAGAGCCTGCTCGGCCGTCAGATCCTGCGGCGGCATGCGCAAAGTCGGCTTTACAAATGGGGCGTCAGTGGTAACCATAAGCCAATTGTAAATTGAAAATTGCTAAATTGGAAATTGCCCCCAGTGGATGAGCAGGGGATAAAGAAAGGGCCCGCCGGCGCGGGCCCTCGAAGTGAGCGGGGGAGAAACAAATCAGGTAAACAAGACACGATCGCTGACTTTTTTCAGAAAAGTGTCCGGCAACCTGATTCGCACTTCTTTTAAAGCTTTATAATCATCCTCGCCGCACCCTCGGAATCCACCATTGTGCACCCAGAAATGAGCAAGTAGTTCCAGGGTGATTTGGTACGTCTCCGGCTCTGTGTCGTTGACCTCGATCGCCTTGATTGAAATGACCTTTACATCGCCGCCGCCCGGACTGCCACTCCTAAGAAAGGGGCCGGAAGTCAATCCCTTCGGAGTAAAGTCAACCTTCACCCCATCAAAATCATTGCCCTCCAATCTGGGAAGATCCCCAAGACGCAAGTAGGCCTCGCGGCTGTGGACCAAATCCAGAACTTGCCTTAAGCCCTCGCCCGACACGCCGTCATACTTTACAATCACCAGGCACCTCCTTCGTTTTGCCCCGCCTCTGGTGGGGCTGTTCACCGAACGCGACGCGGGAACATCCCAACGTCAACCGAAATCATAATAGCACAAGGGCAAAATTATTGCAAGTTTTAATTCCAAACCAAATTTATATCAAGGTTCAACCTTGATAATTCTGAAAAGTGTAAGGTTAAAAATGCCAAGTGTAAAACACATCAGTGGATTAGGGGTGAATAAAAAGTCGTTTGTTGGTTAGATGGTTTCAAGCAGAGGACCAGTTTCAGTGTCTTTAATCTTATAACCGACTTTTTGTATTTCTTGGCGCAAGGCATCGGCCCGCGGCCAATCCTGTTTTTGTCTGGCAATTTCTCGCTCGGCCGCCAGTTGTCTGACGGCTTCGGGGATGTCGGTTGGCTTGGCCGCGGCGGCCAAATCAAGTCCTAGCACCCGGTCAAAATCAAGCAGGGTCGCCAGTTTATCGCGCCGCTTTTCTTTATTATCCTTAGTCATAGCCCAAACCGTAGCCAGGGCCTGCGGCAGATTCAAATCATCTTCCAACGCCCGATTGAAAGCGTGCTGGTATTTGGCAATGATTTTTCCGGTCCCACTGGCCCCGGCCCAGTCGCGCGCGAAATTCTGCAATCGGGCGTAAGCCTTGGCCGCGGCCGCGAGCGCTTCCCAAGTGAAATTGAGCCAAGTTCGGTAATGAACCGTCAGCAGAAAATAGCGATAGGCAAGTGGACTGATTTCTTGGGTCATCAAATCAGCCAGCCGCACAACATTGCCCAAAGACTTGGCCATTTTCTGATCGGCGATATTGACGAAAGCCGAGTGTAGCCAGTACCGCGCCAGAGGTTTACCGGTCAGGGTTTCGGACTGGGCATTTTCATTCTCATGGTGGGGGAAAATTAAATCGGTGCCGCCGAGATGAAGATCAATTTGCTCGCCCAGCGCGGCGGCGATCATGGCCGAACACTCAATATGCCAACCCGGCCGGCCGCGGCCGAACGATGCGTCCCAGACCGCCTCGCCGTCATCAGGTTTGTAAAATTTCCACAGAGCAAAATCGCCTTCCGTATCTGGCGTTTGGAATTGACCATAACCTGGAAAACTGGCGATTTTAAAGTAAATTCCATCTTCAGTCGCGTAAGCCGCGCCGCGCGCCAGCAGTTTTTCAATCAAGACGATCATCTGACCGATAAATTCTGTCGCCCGCGGCAAGGCCGCCGGCCGGCGGATATTTAAGGCCGCGAGATCATCGAGAAAAGCCGTTTCGTAACGGGCGGTGAAATTGAGGAGTGTCTCGCCGGCCGCCCGCGCGCCGGCAATCGTTTTATCGTCAACATCGGTGATATTGATCACTTGGCGAACCGAAAAACCCGACCGTTCCAGCGTCCGCCGGACAAGATCGCTGGTCACAAAAGTCCGTAAATTGCCGAGGTGCGGTTCGTCGTAAACCGTCGGCCCGCAGGCATAAAACGAGACGGCGGCTGGCAATAAGGGTTTGAAAACTTCTTTTCGCCGCGTCAGAGTGTTGAAGAAAGTTAGAGCCATCGGCGGGAACGAGCCCAAGCTAACATCACAGCCATGATCAAAATCATGAGGCCGAGCACCGTCAAGTAGTCACGCGCCGGTCCGACGAACGGCAGATTAGTGTTCATGCCGAAGAACTGCACCACGATCGTGATCGGCAAAAAAATAAACGCCAGCACCGTGAGGAGCTTAATCGTTTCGTTTGTTTTGATGGACAGCAAGGACTCGTTGGTCTGTCGCAGATCAAGAAAGGTATCGCGATTGTTCTCAAGCATATTCCAGAGTTTCTCGTACTCGCCGGCAATGGCCGCAAGATAATACTTGAACTGATCGCCAAAGAATTCGCGGCCGGCGGCGAGCAGGGAATCGAGCGTGGGCCGGTGAGTTTTGAGCGCCCAGCGAAAATCAAGCAGGTTGCGATTGATGGCGGAAAGCGATTGGACCATTGCTTTTTGCTCATCGGCGAAGACTTGTCGCTCGGCCTGTTTCAGCGCGCCGTTGATGTAATCTAATCCGACCGCGAGGGAATTATAAAGATGCTTGGTCAGAAAATAAAAAAGGTGGCCGGCGTTAACCTGATCGCGATTACCGGCCAAACGGGAGGCCGTAAAAGTTTTCAAGAATTCATCCAGCGCCTCAATCGGTTGGTAATGGACGGTCACCAGATAATGCCGGCCGATGATAAAATCAATTTCCTCGGCCTCGTAACCCGGAGGAGATTTTTGGCCGTAACAAAGACCGCAGGCGGGAAAATGCAAAATCAGATAGATGAAATCGGTGTACAGATCAACTTTGGAACGAGCAGAGGGCGCCGTCAATTCAGCCGCCGCCAGCGGATGAATCTGGTAGTCGCCGGCGATTTGTTTGATTTCTTCCTCGGTCGGCCGCTCGAGATCAATCCAGACTAAACCGTTATAGTCTTGCTTCCGCATCATATTATTTATTATACTAATGAATAAACTTTGATGCAAAAGATTTTTTACCGTTTGGGTTTAGCGCTGGTCATTGCCGCCGTTCTGGCGGGCACTTTTATCACCGGCGTATTTCTCGGTTATGCCGACCGTCCGGCGGTCAAACAAATCACCGCGCTGGCCAATCAAGAAACCGGCGAGCCAAAAGCGCTTGACTTCAGTCCGTTTTGGCGGGCCTGGCAGATTATTGATGAGAAGTATGTGGATAACGGTCCGGCTTCAAGCACGGATAACGAAACCAAATTGCAAAAACGGGTCTGGGGCGCGATCGCCGGTATGGTCGACGCGCTCGGCGATCCCTACACCGTTTTCCTGCCGCCGGCGGAGAAGAAGAATTTTGAGGAAAATGTGAACGGCCAGTTCGGCGGCGTGGGGATTGAAATTGATTTACGCAATAAGATTTTAACCGTGGTTTCGGCTCTGCCCGAGACGCCGGCCCGGGCCGCCGGTATTCGGCCTAAAGATTTAATTATCAAAATTGGCGAGCAGAGCGCCGCCAATATGAGTTTGGAGGAAGCCGTCAGTTTGATCCGCGGCGAGATCGGCACCATCGTCAAATTGACTGTCGCCAGAGAGGGAGAGAAAGAACCGCTGGAGTTTAACCTGCGCCGCGCCAATATTATGATTCCCACGATCGAGGCTGAATTAAAAGACGGCGTTTTTATCATCAGACTTTTCAGTTTCAGCGGCCAGGCCTCGGCTGGTTTCCGAAACGGTTTGCGCGAGTTTGTGACCGCCGGAACGAACAAAATGATTCTTGATTTGCGCGGCAATCCCGGCGGCCTGCTTGAGGCCGCCGTGGATCTAGCTAGTTGGTTTTTGCCGGTCGGAGAACCGGTGGTGATTGAACGCGGCCGGGTCGGCGAGACCGAAAAGATTCACCGCAGTTACGGCTACGACATTTTCACCGACGAATTGAAATTGGCGATTCTGGTGGATGGCGGTAGCGCCTCGGCGGCCGAGATCTTGGCCGGCGCTCTCGCCGAATACGGCCGAGCCGTCCTGGTGGGGGAGAAAACTTTCGGCAAGGGTTCGGTGCAGGAATTGGTCAATGTGACAGACGACAGCTCGCTTAAAATCACCGTGGCCAAATGGTACACGCCAAAAGGAGTGAGTATCTCGGATAACGGACTGACGCCGCAAGTGATCGTCGAACGCGGTAAAGACGACACTGAAGAAAACGACACCCAGCTCGCCAAAGCGATTGAAATTCTAAAACAATGAATATAGAACAAAGTCAAGATTGACGAAAGTCAGGGGTTGGATATACTGATTTGGTCTTTTCACAAATTGAACACGTGCGCGCCGCAGGACGCAAAATTCCTGTTTCCAATGTACTTGTACTCCGTACTTGGTACGACGTACTTGTCCAAGTCCAAAGTCCGGGACCCAAGTGATAATTTAATTTATCAGGCGGGTCTCTTTTTTTATTGAGTTCGATGTTCGATATCGAAAAAACAAAAATCTAACCAACTATTTCCGATCGTGAGAAGATGGTTAGATTTTTTTGTTCATATCATTCATATAGAATAATGATTTTGTCAAGTAGGCGGGGACGGGGGAATGAGATAAGATTTAAGCCATGAAAATTGTGCTTCTGGATGATGTCGCCAAGGTAGGAAAACGATTTGAAATCAAGAATGTCGCTTCTGGCTACGCCAGGAATTTTCTTATTCCTAAGGGCTCGGCCGCGCTGGCCAATCCGGCAATCCTCAAACGGGTTGAGTTGATGAAACATAAATATGAGGTCGAACTAAACAAGCGCCGGGCCGAAGCCAGCCAAGTCATCAATCAATTAGCTGATTCAATCATTGTCATCGAGGCCAAAGCTAACGAGCAGGGCCATCTTTTTGAAGGCCTTGATCGCGCCGCCATTGCCGCGGCCGTCAAACGCGAGACTAAACTTGATCTGAACCCGGAGTGGCTCCAGCTGGAGCGGCCGCTCAAGGCGATCGGCGATTATGATTTGGCCATTGCCCAGGGCGACAGCCAAAGCCGAATCAAGGTTAGAGTACAGACACTTCTTTAGCTATCCGCACCTTGGAATTATAAAGCAGTTTCCGGCGATCACGGAACTGAACGCGGCCGGACTTCAGGGCGAAAATGGTATGGTCAAGTCCGAGGCCGACATTCTGGCCGGCCAAGTATTGGGTTCCGCGCTGGCGCACGATGATGGACCCGGCCCTAGCCAATTCGCCATGCGCCAATTTAACCCCCAGAAACTTCGGCTGGGAGTCGCGTAAATTTTTAGCCGTGCCGCCGGCTTTTCGATGAGCCATATATGGATAGTATAAAAAATCGTTGGGATAAAATCAAGCCCTGGCTAGGACCAGTCAATTTTTTGCTTTTAGCGGTTTTAAGTTTTGGCCTTGGCCGTTTGACAAAAATAGACGAGTCGAGAGAGCCAGTCAGAATCGAATCAGCCGGCCTCGCGGCCCAAGTCGCCGGGTCAGAACCGCCGGAAATTAAAACCGATAGACAATCGGGACAATTGGTCGGCTCAAAAAACGGGGGCAAGTACCATTACCCCTGGTGCGCCGGCGCGGCGCGAATTAAAGAAGAAAATAAAATCTGGTTTCAGGACACCGAAGAAGCCAAGCGGGCAGGGTATACCCCGGCCGCCAATTGCCCGGGCCTCGCCCAATAAACAATGTCGCACATTATATCTTTGACGACTAAGTTAGGCCTAAACGGCCCGACTCCAACATTCTCGGCTCCAGACCCAGGGCGCTCGGCCGTAAGCGCTCATCAACCAGATAGCATATTCAACATTGCCAGCGGCGGTATAGATATCGAACCCAAGCTCGCGACTCTTCTCCAAATGGTACTGCTCGTTGATCTGGAAGACGCCGACATCATGCCGGTTACGTTCGCCGCGCAGAACCTCGCCGGTCTTCTTGTCATATTGCCGGAAACGACTTTCGCAGCGCGCGATCGCCAAAGCCAATCGCGAGTTAATTCCGTATTCGCGGCTTTTTAATTCAATCAATTCCGGCGCCGTTGGTTCTGGCGCGTTGTCAAACACTAGGATATCGGCCTCGGTTGGCGCGAGGGCGATAACTTTAATCGTCAATTGGTTATTGTCGTCTCGGGCGGCTATAGTCGGAGCGGAGGTTACAGCCGTCGAAGTCAGTTGAGCCGCGGCCAAAAGACCGGCGACGCCGATTCGAGTTAAGGTATAAATGGTAGAAAAAACTAGGCAATTTCTTACCTAGTTTGTCAAATTCACTTAATAATTAAGGACCAGCCCTATCTTAGCATACTGTCTAACGATTGTCGAATGGTGCCCCACCATTCCCCGACCAGCGCCCGCAGGTCAATTTTATAGTAAGTGAGAACTGCGACAATGATGATAACCAGTAAAAGAGTTTTGATGAATCCTCGCTGCGTCATGTTATAAGTATAACATCGGGTCAAGATAAGCCCCAGGGTCGGCCAAGGGCAGAATGACCTTGGCGCCGGCGCAGGAGCGAAAAGCATATTCATCAATCCGGAGACCCTGCGTGGCGTAAACTGTCAGATGCAGATGAGGGCCAGTGGAATAGCCGGTCTGACCGCTGTAGCCGATAATTTCCCCGACCGACACCGTCTGGCCCTTGGCGACCTTAATGAGCGATAGATGGGCATACAGAGTGCTTAGGCCGTTGCCGTGATCAATCAAGACCCATTTGCCGTAGGAAGCGCCGCGGCAAACGAGATCGGTGTCTCCGGTGCCGAGGACGATGCCGGCTTCGGCGGCCATAACCGGCGTGCCGACGGCGGCCCTCAAATCAATGCCATTGTGCGATCCAGAAACATAAAGCCGCTTGGCGTCGACGGTTTGACCGAAATTCTGGGTGATGAAAATGTTCGTGAGCGGCCATTTAAGCACGCCTCGACCGGCCACCGGCAATTTGCCGAGATCAATGGTAATCCGCAATTGAGATTCAAGCTGGAACAATTCTTGTTCAAAGTCCTCTTTACGCGCCACGGTTTCGGCTAAAAGTTTTTTATAATTCGTTTCTTTATTCTTGGTTTGATTAAGCAAACGGTCTTTCTCGGTCTGATTATCCTTGGCAATTTGACGCTGATCAGCCAGACGCTCCTTGAGGCCAGCCAGCCGAGCGCGTTCTGTCTCTGTCGCTGTTTTCGTGGCTTCCAGATCTGTTTTGAGCTCAACCACTGCGTCAATATCTTGTTTGAGTTGGCGATCAAAGGCGGCGAACGCGCTTAACTCGGTCCAAGCATCAGACAAACGATCATAGCTAAGCACGAGCTCAAACAGTGATTGGTTCTGAAGTTTCCGCCATTGCCGCAAACTTTCGGCCACGGCCGCGCGGCGACGTTTAAGCGTCAAGTCTTTATCGCTGATCGCCAGCGTCAATTCCTCAATGGTTAGGTCAGTTTTGCCGATTTGCTGTTCGGTTAACTTAATATCGGACGCCAGTTTCTGACGGGTCAGTTCAAGCCGCGCGATCTCGTTTTGCAAATTTTTACTCGTTTTGGCGACGGCTCGCAGTTCTTGCTGGTAAGCCTCAATTTGAGTTTCCAGTTTTTTGATTTCGACATTGTGATCGTTGATTCGACTGCGGATTTCTTCCACGGTCGCGGCCCGAGCGCTCGCCGCGACGAGAACCATGACGCCGACCGCCAACACCCGTTTAAGCCAAACTTGCCGCATAGTCGAGTCGGGCCAGAGTTTCGGCCTGACCCAGGATCGCCGCCACCAGAAACGGATCAGCCGACTTTTCCCGACCGGTCAAGGCGGCGCGGAAAGGCCAGAGCACTTCTCCCCGACCGGCGCTGTCGGCATAAGGCATGATGGCGGCTTTCAGGCGATCGGCTTGGAAATCATTGGCCGGGATTGATTCGATTAAAGCGCGGAGTTTGGAGAAATGTTTTTGATTTCGGAGCAAGATTTTATCATAGGTCGGCCGGCGGAAAAAATAATTAAACTCAGTCTCAAGTAATTCCGGGATTTCGGACAAAGTCGTGACCCGGTCTTTCAAAACCGGCCAGAACTTTCTGCCTTTTTCCGGTATCAAGTCGAGGGGTGAATTTTTAAGATACTCCCGATTAAACCAATTGAGTTTTTCAAGATCGAAAACAGCCCCGGATTTCTGCACCTTGTCAAGGGAGAACAACCGGCCGAGCTCGGCGAGCGAGAAAATTTCTTGGTCCGTGTCCGGATTCCAGCCGAGCAAAGCCAGATAATTGTTCAGGGCTTCGGGCAAATAGCCGCGCTCACGATACTCCAACGCGGAAACCGCGCCATGACGTTTAGACAATTTTGAGCGATCCGGCGCCAAAATCAAGGGGATGTGAGCGTAGGCGGGACGTGTGGCGCCGAGCGCTGCCTGAATTAAAATTTGCCGCGGCGTGTTGGAAATGTGATCTTCGCCGCGGATGATATGAGTCACTCCCATTTCCCAGTCATCCACCACCACCGCCAGATGGTAAAGCGGCTCGGTCAAACTCTTGGCAATGACGAAGTCGCCGAGCTCGCTGGTGTTGAAAGTGACCTCGCCGCGGATTAGATCCGTGAAGGTGACTGACCGACCTGGGTTACGCAAGCGGATAGCCGTCTCCCCCTCTCGCTGGTAAGCCAGATCGCCAGCGACTAATTTTTGCAGAGGTTGTTTGTAAATTTCAATTCGTTCTGATTGCCTAAAAAATTCATCGTAACTTAAATCGAGCCATTTTAAACTCTCGATGATATTTTTTTCAAATTCCGGTTTTGACCGTTCGCGATCAGTGTCTTCGATACGCAAAATAAACCGGCCGGCGGTTCTTTGAGCAAATAGATAATTAAAAAGCGCTGTCCTGGCGCCGCCTAAGTGCAAGGGGCCGGTGGGACTGGGAGCAAACCGGACAATAACCGACATAATACGTTTATTCTAGCAATCAACTGATTTTTAAGGAAATTAAATAGATTTTCTTTTTTTACCTCTCGTGGCTCAAGGCGAGCTTAATCAATTCTTCGGCAATGAGACGCGCCGCCTGTGGTTTGGCGAAACTTTTGGCCGCGGTGCGCATCGCTTCAAGTAATTTAGGGTTTCCGATGAGACGATCAATTTCTGACACCAGCACCGAAGGCAGAAAATTATTCTGCTCAATCACGATTGCCCCGCCGGCCCGCGCGTAAGTGAAAGCGTTGCTCCGTTGGTCGTGGCTGACAGTCTCTGGAATCGGCACCAGAATCGCCGGTATCCCCCACTGGGCGAGCTCAAAGATCATCGAGCCGGCGCGGGAAACCGCAAGCGTGGCCGCGCCGGCGGCCATCCGCAGCGCCGAACTGTCAAGATAAGCAAAAAGTTTGTAACGGGCGGCGAGCTCATTTTTTTCCAGCACGATCCGTGTCCGCTTTTCGACGACGTCACGACTGACCGCGCCGGTTTGATGAATCACATTGTACCGTTTTACTAATTCCGGCAAAGCGTCCACCACCACCTCATTGATGACGGCCGCGCCCTGCGAACCGCCGGTGACGAGAATGACCGGCAGATCGGGCGCCAGCCCCAGAAATTCTCTCGCGCCCTGCGTCAGCGGATAGTGAAGCAAACTTCTGATCGGATTGCCGGTAACGGCGATGGCCGCTTGCCGTTTTGGTCCAAAGGCGTCGGCCGCTTCGGCATAAGACAGAGCGATGCGGACAGCGAACTTTCCGGCCCAGAGATTAGCCCGCCCGGGGCGGGAATCTGACTCGTGAATCACGAGCGGTATGCCGAGCACCCGCGCGGCCAAAACCGTCGGCAAACTGACATAGCCGCCTTTGCTCAAAACGACATCCGGGTAAATTAAGTAAAGTCGAATCAGGGCTTTGATTGTTCCCCAAACGATCTTCAAAAGGTCAAAAAAATTCAGCAGAGAAAAATAACGCCGCCATTTGCCCGAGCGAATTCGTATAAATTCGATATTATTCTCAAATAAAGCCCGCTCGTCATAAGCCGTGGTGGAAAAAAGATAAAGTCTGACATTAACCAGTTTGCGTTCTCGGACAATGACGTTGACGGCCTCGGCGATCGCGACAATCGGGTAGAAGTGGCCGCCGGTGCCGCCGCCGGTAAAAACGATTTTCATCTTAAAGATTTAGCATGATGTCTGGAAATATTCAGAATAATACCACAACCGACGAGGGAAAACAGGAGTGAACTGCCGCCGTGACTAATAAAGGCAAGCGGTATGCCGGTCAAAGGCAAAAGTCCCAGCATGGAAGCGATATTGATGAGGGCGCCGGTTGAAATTAAAACGACAATGCCGACGATTAACTCCGAGCCGAAACGATCGGCCGTGCGGCGTGCCAGCCCGAGCCCCCAAACGACAAAAGCGACAAAAATACCGATAATGAACAGCCCGCCGATTAAACCGAATTCCTCGCTGGCGACGGCGAAAATTGAATCACCAATCGGCTCCGGCAAATAATGGAATTTTTGGACACTGCGGCCAAAGCCACGGCCCCAGAGTCCGCCCGAGCCAATGGCAATCAGCGACTGATTAATTTGATACGATGAGGTTAAAAGATTTTCAGTCGGATTGAGAAAAGTCAAGAAGCGCTCGCGGGCGTAGGGCTTGACAGCGATCACCGAGCCGCCGGCCGCCAGGGCTAGAAGTAAAACTACAAACACTTGCCGCCACGGGCCGCCGGCAGCGAAGAACATAGCCAAGGCCGCCGCGATCAAAACAAAAAAGGTTCCTAGGTCTGGTTCAGCGATGAGCGTAGCGCCAGTCACGCCGACAATCAAAAAGAAAGGTAGTAAGCCGTATGGCCAATCGGCCAACTGGATCTTGGTCCGCGAAAGCCAAGCGGCCAAATAGACGACGAAAGCGAGTTTCAACAGCTCCGAGGGTTGGAAGGTGCGCGTGCCGAGGGAAATCCAGCGCTGGGCGCCGCCGGAGGCAAAACCTAAACCGGGCACGAAAACCAATAAACTCACAACGAGCGAAACGAGAAATAGCGGCAAAGCCAGACGTCGCAAGTGGCGATAATTGAAATGGCTGACGGCAATCATCGCCGCTAAAGCGCCGATAAGAATAGCCAGCTGATTGAAAACAATCCGACTGTAACTGGCGCCGTCTCGGTTCAAGAGACCAAGCGAGGCCGAGGAAAAAATAAAAAAACCGATTAAGGTAACAATCAAAATAAAAAAGAAGAAACGGCGGTTGCTCGCAGGGCGGCGCATGGTAGAATAATAATAACACTCCCCTCTCGATTTTACTAACGTGGCTTGCCAGAAATGCGAGTGCGATCTCCGTGCCACATCCGATCGCTGTCCAGAATGCGGCACGACCGCCTCGAATTACCCGGGGCGGTTTTTAGTTTCGAGGAGCCAAAAAGATTGCAATTTTCCACAAAATAAATCTAACCATCTTCTCACGATCGGAAGAAGATGGTAACATTTTAATAATAAAAATATAGAAGAGTAAAAGAAAATGAGGAAGATGAAAAAGGGAACTAAGAAAATTATTAGCCCGACCAAACTAAAAGTTCTGCTCCTTTTCGGTTCAGGGGTGATGCTCGGTCTGACCAGATCACCGAAACAATATTTCAAACTCGTCCGCACCACAACCAAACTTTGGCACTTCATTGACGAAACTTATTTACGCCGGCTGGTGAAAGAATTTTACGAAGACCGACTGGTGGATTATCGCGAGAGAGATGACGGTAAAATTGAGGTAGTGATAACCGAACGCGGCCGTAATACCTTACTCCGTTACGATATTGACCGGTTGGAAATTAGACCCTCGGCGCGCTGGGACGGCAAATGGCGCATTGTCATTTTCGATATACCAGAACGATTGCGAACCGGCCGCGATGCCTTGCGTCAAAAATTACGCGAGTTAGGTTTTCAAAAATTGCAAGAGTCGGTTTTCATTATCCCCCACCCTTGTGCGAACGAAATAAATTTTCTGATTGAATTTTTCGATCTCCGTTATTTTGTTCGTCTTTTAGAAACGGATAAAATCACTAATGAAGCCGAACTCCTGCTTAAATTCAAACTCCGTAAATAAATCTAACCATCTTCTTCCGATCGGAAATAGTTGGTTAGATTTTCAAATTTTTGAAAAACTGGATCAGCGGCCGACGAGGGTGATAATCATCCCGATCACCGCGGCGATGATGCTAATAATCCAATAGCGCATCACCACCTTGTATGGCGGCCAGCCGATCGCTTCGAAATGGTGATGTAGGGGCGCGACGAGAAAAACCTTTTTGCCGTGTCTAAATTTTTTAGAACCGAGTTGAATGACATTAACAACCACCGTCGCGAAAAGCGGCAAGGCGATAATCGGCAAAACAACCACTGACTCGGTCAGGAAAGCCAAAATCGTCAAGGTCGTAGTTAAACCCAAGATTCCGGTCTCGGACATATAAAATCTCGCCGGCGGGATGTTGAACCACAAAAAAGCCAAAATACTGCCGGTCACCACGGCCGCGAACGCCGCCAGATCAATTTGGTTTTGGAAAAAAGCGATGCCGGCGTAAGCGCCGAAAATAATCGCCATCACGCCGCCGGCGAGTCCATCAAGTCCGTCAATAACACTGCTGGAAAATAAAATGATCATTACCGCCACAAAGAACGGGATGATTAGCCAACCGATTGTCAGTTCACCCAAAAATGGCAGGTCAACCGTGGAGAGGCCGAGTTTGTAATAAAACCACCAGGCGCCGACGAGGCCGAGCAGGGCGACTAAGATCAAACGTTTCTTAAAAGATAGGCCGCGGTCGCCCCTGGCTGATTGCCAACCCCTAATTTCTAAAATATCGTCAATCAAACCAACCAATGAACCAACCAGCAAGGTAAAAAACGGCAGCCAGGTTTGATTGCGGCTTAGAAAATTAAGTTTGACCGCGAGCGGCGTGGGCCAAAATCTGGCCGACAGCCAGAAACCGAAAATCGTCAAGGCCGTGCTGACCCAAATAATGACGCCGCCCAAACGGGGCGTCCCGACCTCGCGCTCTTTGTGGAGCTGATTGAAAATCGGTGTGTTTCGGCCGTCCGGAGCGATCTTACCGGCCTGTTTTTTCCACAGCCGATATTTATAAAGATAGTGGGTCAGAATCGGAGTAATGATTAAACCGATGAAAAAAGCAACGGTGCTGGGCGCGAAAACTTTGAAAATATTGACGATCTCGGTGGTCATAGAAAATACTGAATTGTCGCCAGCCAGATTTTTTGCAAGTCCTGGAAACGGCCTGGCTCGGTTGATCCGAGCACCACGATGATGATTGGCTGATTCAAACCTCGGTCAAACACGACAGCGACACTGCCGCCGCCGCTGGCGGTGTAACCGGTCTTGGAAGCGATGAGGCCGGGAATTTCTTTAGCGGCGAGGTTAGTATTGGTTAGATGATAGCGAATGCCGTCAACGGCGACCGGTTCAAAGTCCGCCAAACTGGTGGCGGCGAGCAATTCCGGCTGACGCGACAGAATTTGAGCGAAGAGGCGCGCGATATCGCGCGCCGTGCTGATGGCGCTTGGCTCGCTCTCGGTTAAATCCAAACCGGTGGCATTCGTAAATCGCGTCGCTTCGAGGTCAAGCTCGCGGGCCAAAGCATTCATTCGATCAACTAAGGGTTCAGCCATCACTTCTTCGGCGGTGCGGGCGATCGCCGCCGCCGCCGCGTTAGACGAAGAAACTAAAGTGTAATCAACGAGGGTCGGTAAACGCCAGGCGCGGCCGATAAAATTAATCGTGGTTTCCGGCGGCAGGATGTCGACAGCGGCCAAGGCCGTCATCACTTTGGTCAACGAGGCGATCGGCAATGGCTGATCCGGATTTTTGGCAAACAGAATTTGTTTTTGATTCAAATCATAAACCAACGCCGAAGCCGCCTCAACCGTGAGAGCAGAGAAGGGGTCTGGTTTCGCCGCCGGCGAGAAATTTTTTACCGCCGCCGGTGTAATTCTCTGACTGAAATCCACCAGAGCCAGCAAGAGAAAAAATAAGGCCGCCAGACCGGTTAACCATTGATAGCGGCTACTGATTGGTTTGAAGGAAATCATCAATTTGTTTTTTGACCGCCTCGTATTCCGGCAATTCATCGAGTCGGACGAGTCCTAAAAGAGACATTGATTCAAAAGTCGGCTGGTAGAATGAGCTCCGGGCGTCATTGGGGTTGGATTTTTTCTCAATTAAGCCGCGGACTAATAAGTGGCGCAGGGTAAAGCTTGAATTTACGCCGCGGAGGTAATCAATTTCTGATTTGGCCACCGGGCCGCGGTAAAGCACGACTGTTAACGTTTCCAAGCCGGCGCGGCCTAGGTCGGCGGACAATTCCTCTTTAGTCAAACGGGTCAACAAATCTCCAAGCTCGGGCGCCGTACCGAGCGTCACCTCGTCGTCTTTGACGACGAGCCGGACGCCTCGATCAGAAAGCTTTGCGGTTAGACCCTCGAGACCGGTTTTAATCTCGGACTCCCCCACTGCTAGAGTTTCAGCCAATTTACTGACCCTTTGCGGTTCAGCTTTCCAAAAAAGCAAGGCCTCCAGTTTTTCCTCCAATTCTAACACCATCAAGCGCATTATAGCTTAAGTTCTGAACAAAAAAAAGGACCCCGAGCCAGTTGCGTACCGAAGTACCAACCAACTCGGGGCCTTCACACGCCGGACAGGTCACGTCCGCTTGTCGCTGTCGTTGTCCTTGCAGTTGAAGTCAGCATCGTTCAGAAGATGGGACACAGGACCCGCTCTTGTCTTGCGCATAGGGATGCCTCCGTAGGAACAACCCTTGAGTGAACAACTCCCGAACATTCAAGAGATGCCACCCAATTGATCCACCTACATTATATGCATATCCCAGATTTTTTGTCAACCATTTTGGCAAGAGGATACTGGGGATAAGTTAAAAAATGGCTTAATAGCGCGGGATTCCGGCCTGCTTGCTTTCGATTTTGATCTCGTCAAAATGATCTTTTTGCTCGACTTCCACCAAACCCTGTTTGCAGAGTTCAAGCAGGGCCAGAAAACCGACAATGATGTTGATTTTTTCCTTTTTATCTCTGATAAATTCGCTGAAATTCATCTGGAGGGCCGTTTGCACTCGGCTGGTCAGATTTTTAACCATCTCTTCTAAACTCATGATTTTTTTAACTGTGGCGCGCGGCAGGGAGGCGGTGTTAACCGGCAGGGCCGCGAGCAAATTTTTCATTGCTGCTAAGAGATTAGAAGTGGTTAGCTCGGCGCTGGGGGAAAAAATGACCGTTTCCGACCGCCGCGGTGACGGAAAAAAGATCGGCCGTTGGCCGAACTGCCCGCCGAGCGCCAGGGCCGCCTGGCGGATAACTTGATAGAGTTGGAGACGGCGTTCCAGCTCATTGATATCGCCGCTTTCTGATTCGTCAACCGTCAAGGACGGCAAAAGGGAAATTGATTTAATCAGCATCAAGGTGGAGGCGACCACTAAAAATTCCGCCAGTATCGCCATGGTCGGCGACTCGCGTTCTTTAACATAATTTAAAAAATCGTCGGCCACTTGGGCGAGCGACACCCGATTGATCGCCAACTGCCGCTTTTCCACCAGTTCCAGCAAAAGCGGCAAGGGCCCTTCAAACTCATCCACTCTGACGGCAAATGGTTCGGTCATCGAGAATCAATTTTTAGTTTTAATTCTTTGAGTTGCTCGGGGGTGACGGCGGCCGGCGCGCCCATCAAGAGATCCCGGCCCTCGCCGGTCTTAGGGAAAGCGATGACTTCGCGGATGTTCGGCTCGCCAGCCAGAATGCTAACCAACCGATCGAGTCCCCAGGCGATCCCGCCGTGCGGCGGCGCGCCTCGGGCCAAAGCTTGGAGCAGGTGCCCGAAGTTCCGGGCAATGGCGGCGGCGTCATAGCCCAAAATTCGAAAAACCGCCCGCAGGGCTTCCGGCCGGTGATTGCGGATACTGCCGCCGCCGATCTCTGACCCGTTCAAAACAATATCGTATTGACTGGTGATAATCTCGCCGATTTTCTCCCCTTTCAATAGTTGCTCCATGAATTCCGGTTTTGGCGCGGAAAACGGATTATGGGTAAAGGTCCAAGCGCCGGTTTCGGTTTTTTCAAAAAACGGAAAATCAGTAATCCAGCAAAAAGCCAGAGTCTGGCTGTCATTTTTGTTCGGCCGCAAATCCGGACGATCACTGCCGTATTCATCCATCGCTTCACGATAAGTCAGACGCGGAAAGGGCGTTTGTAAAATCTTTTTTCCCGGCAATAATTCTTTGACCAAAGCGATGAGCAAGGTCTCGTTCAAAATCATCACTTCCTCCTGTTCGACGAACGCCATTTCCAAATCAAGCTGGGTAAATTCCGGTTGACGATCGCCGCGGGTGTCTTCATCGCGGAAACAGCGCGCGATCTGAAAATATTTTTCCACGCCGGCGACCATCAAGAGTTGCTTGTACTGCTGGGGCGACTGCGGCAGGGCGTAAAACTGCCCGGGTTGGAGCCGCGACGGCACCAGGTAATCCCGCGCGCCCTCGGGCGTGGTTTGAGAAAGAATCGGCGTTTCCACTTCGATGAACCCTCTCTCCGACAGATAATCGCGGATAAATTTGACCAAGCGATGACGGAAATGAAGATTTTGCTGGAGGCGTGGTCGGCGGAGATCGAGATAGCGGTACTCGAGACGAATTTCTTCAGCGAGCTCGCGGCCGTCAGTCTGAAGATCAAACGGCGGCGTTTCGGCCTGATTTAAAATCTTAATCTCTCCAACTTCAACCTCGAGGTCGCCGTTGGCGATTTCAGAATTAACCATCTTCTCCGGCCGCTTCTTGATCTGGCCAATGACCTCAATCACCCACTCCGGCCGCAATTTGTCGGCGGTTTCGTGAACCGGCCCGGGACCGACCACCAACTGGACCTTGCCCGACCCGTCGCGGAGATCAAAAAAAATCAGTTGGCCGTGATCCCGCCGCACATCCACCCACCCGGCGAGAGTCACCGTCTCACCAATCCGGTTTTTTAAATCCTCAATCCTGGTCCGGTTTTGCATAAATAAAGTTTAACACTATTTTGCTGGTTTTTCTATCAATTCTTCAACCTTTCTTTTGGCTTCCTCTAGCAATTGTTTCGCCTGCTTCTGCGCCTCGTGCGATTCACGCACCAGCTCCGCTATTCTTTGCTGGGTATCTTTTCTAACGATTGGAATTTTAAATTTTCTCAAGTTTTTTGCGTAGATATATGGCTGTGCAAGGCCGCTTTTATCTCTCTCTGCTTGCATTCTTCCAACTACAGAGTTCAAACAAAAACCTAGAAAAATAGGATCAATTTTTGTCGCATCGGCCCTAATCAAATTTATGAAACTTCCAATTGCAATATCTTCGCTTTCCAAATAATTATGACAATACCCCAAATTAGCACCGACGGAATAATATAAAATATCGTTTTTCTTTACCAAATATGGCTTGTTCTTCTTTTCTTCAAAAAAAGATTTCGATACCCTTGGTTCATTATCAGCGGTCAAAAAGGAATAATCTATTGATTTATCGCCGATCCATTTTTGAGAAAAAAATCTTACCTCCCCGTTTTCTGAATACGGAGGTTGAACACCGTTATTTATAAAGGTGGTCAAATCTTCCAAAAATTTCCACCCGATGGAATACTTTTCAATCTTTTCAATAACATCCTGAAATTTCGGCTGGAAGTATTCTGCGTCCATTCTGCTCGCCTTTTTGACTTTGGACAGATTCACAACATTCCACAATTCCCCGCCTGCCTCGAAATCTTCCAATCCCAACTTCCCCAAAAGCACCTTTTCTGCTTGAGAGTAAAAATCTTCCGCTTTTCCCCTTTCCTGAAAAGCATCTGCCGCAATTTTGTCTACCTCTTGTATTTGCGCTACATTTGGACATGGAACAACAAAGGTCTTTATTTTGTCTATAAACAAATTGAGTTGCACATTGCCAGTAGACTCACGCACAGATTGAAATCTGCCGTACTTACTGTTCAAGAAGGTAGATAAAAAGTATGGGGAAATAAGTTGATTGTTATGCAATCGGATTATTCCAACATGACGGTCAGCGTTTGCTGGAAGCATTGATTGGTCCACAACCGCGGCATTTCCTATCGTTCCAACTGATGACAAAAGTACATCTCCAATTTTTAGCGCTGTTCGTTTATTAACATTGTGTTGCTTTTCGGACATAAATTGTTCAACGCTTTCAAAATAGTTATCTTTAGGAGCTTGCGCAGAAAAACACCTGATGTTGCTGTCAGGATCATAATCAATAGATGCATGTATACCATCGGTAATAAATGCTAATTCGTCCAACAATTTTATTTTTTGTTTTCTTAACTTTTCGTTCAACAGAAGATACTCTGGCTGGTAATATTCCGCATCCAGCCGCTTCGCGCCTTCGAGTTGAGATTTTTGGATTGTTGAAAAAACAGCCATGGTTAATGGAGGTCGTCGGAAATCTGAATAAGCCCTGCTTTTAGTAAAATCTTTGTTGTGTTTTGTATAACGCTATAAATCACCTTAACATTCATATCGGCTTTGGCCGTGGTATCAATTGATTCTCCATAAAAATGCGCGGGAGTGTGACGATAATTTCTCAAAAAACTTTTCATTTCTTTGATCCTGTCCTTAACGTCTCGTTTCTCGTAAGTTGTCAACTTAGCTGTGGCATCCGCCTTCTTCTCAAGTTCCTTCAGCAACTTATCAACGTGTTTATCAATTTTCTCTTCATCAAAATAATAAGCTCCTGCTGTATCGTTGTTTCCTGAAGACGGTAAAGCTAAGTCTTTGGCAACCTGAAAAAGAAAACCTTCTAGCGCTTTATATGCAGGCGCGGTCGCAAACGAATAATCATTAAAATATAGATCTCCTCGGTCGCGCAAAACTTTGTGGATACACATGGAATCCATAAGGTGGTTTAGTACTTTCTCGCTCAGGTAGAAAAGGACCGTTTGATCGAAAGTGCTGTCAAGACTGTCTCTCTGCTGATGGCCGCGAGCCCTTCCGAACACTTCCTCTTGGCTCCAATCTTTGCCAGATGGCAAGCGCTGATTCAATCGATAATATTTACTCATACAGTTATTAGTTTTGCTCCATCTTCCACTATTTTTTGATCGATCTGCGTGACGAGTCCCAAGTCTTGAGCCGCTACTGAACCTAGCACAGCTCCACCGCGCATCAATTTTTGGATTTCCTCGATTTCCTTTTTACATGTTTCTGCTATAACTTTCGCAATATTTTGTCTATCGATCCGCAGTCCTTCGACCCACTCAACCAATGTTGTCTCCGATAAATTGAGGGGTTGGGAAGTATTTCTAGAGATATCGTGAATTATGAATCTAGCATTAGGTACACTGATTCTTTTAGTACCCGCGCAAAAAATTACCGCAGCTATGGAGTCTACACTACCGAAATTTACGGTTTCTATTTCTTCCACCGGAATACCTTTAAGGTAGTTAAAAACACTCAAGCCAGGGTCCACAAATCCTCCAGGAGAAGAGACTAGAATGCGGAAACGCTTTACACCTTCTCGAAATTCTCTTTCAACACACTGAATCAACGCTTCGGCGGACTGATTGTCCACCTGCTTCATAAAACGAATGGTGGTTTTTTGATTCGCGGGCATATGACGTTTAGAGATTAAGTTTCTGTTCCTTTGCAAACTTCGCGAAGCCTTCTGCGATGGCGTCGAGGTCGTGGTCGAGCACTTTGCGACCTTTGCCGTCATGAACGTAATTTCCGTTTCGATCCTTTTTGTAGACATAATCTCCGGAATTATCTTTACCACCTTTTTTCGACACGGCCATAAAAATTGGATAGTCGACTTGTGATTCACCAGCCTCCTTCCCCCATTTTTGCAAGAACAGGACGCTGGTCTTTACGCCGGCGTGAGGTTTAAAAGTATTTCCATGCAATCCGACTACAGCTAAAATTCTAGCTTTATCAAATAAATAATCTCGAATGTATTCTGCTTGTGTGTTATTCAAAATACCTTGCGGCAAAACAATCGCCATTCGCCCGCCGGGTCGAAGCATATCAAGTGCCCGTTCAATAAAAAGAATATGCCGCTCGACATTATTGCGGAGCTTACCGCTTTCCTTTTTTGCCAACTCATACTGACGCAAAAGTCCTTGTTCCGGATTTTCCCCGGCAAAGGGCGGATTGGTCAACAGAATATCAAAATTCAGATGCCGATAGGTCAGATAATTTTCTTTATCGCTCTCGTTATTATCAAGAGTTTGCAGTAAAGATTTAAGCGCCACACGCGCCTCCTCGGCCTCCGTGCCCGTCCACTCCCGAGCGTCCAGTGAATCCCGCTTGAAAATGTGGTGCTTGCCGTCGCCGGCAATAAGCATGAGCGCCTGCGATATCCGGCGCATATTGTTATCAAAGTCAGTACCGAAAAGGTGTTTGGCCGCATAGGCCTTTTTTGCTGGCTCGCTTTTAAGAAAATGATCCCAAACATGATACATCGTATGAAGCAGGAATCCGCCGGAGCCGCAGGCGGGATCTATCACATACTCGTCTTCTTTCGGACCGAGCATTTTAACGCACATTTTAACAACATGGCGCGGTGTGAAATACTGACCTCTGTTTCCTCTTGAAACCTCGGTAATAAGATGCTCAAACGCCGCGTCAATAATTTCGTATTCTCCCTGCCCCAACTCAAACAATCGAATATCTTCCATAAACGGAACACAGATGTTAAGACGAGACGCGGTGAGCTTGATGTGGTCAGAAAGCTCGAATGTATCGGGCCACTCTTTGATTGCGTCCTTAAAAAGTCCGTTAACAACTTCATAGGTTTTCTCCGGATCTTTATATCTCCTAAACAAGATCTCTTTATTTCCTCTTTTATGGATGGCTAACTGCTCATCATAGAGCTTGGCGTAAATGAGCTTGAAAATTTCCTCAAACACATTCTCGCCGGAACCAGCCAGCGCTAGTTCCTCTATCCGTTTTACAATCTTAATGAAATCAAATTTGGGAGTTAAATCATTCCAGGTCTTTTTAATTTCAAACAGATCGTCCACAGTCTGATCAGCCGTGGGAATCTCGCTCAACGACTCATACTCCCGCGGATATGGGCGGTACAAAATTACTTTATCTGTGCCGTTTGACCAAACGCCAATCTCCGAACCCTCGGCGCTTAAATATGCCTTTAATTGTTCCTGCCCCTTCTTTTCGCTTGGCGCTTTGACCTCAATAATAATATACGGCGTTATCTTATCTTTTTTGTAAACAACAATATCTGCCGCCTTAGCGTGAATTTCCCGTCCGAAATGAACACTCTTTTCCGTTTCCATCCGTTCCAGTGGATATTTATAGTGAGTATAGAGTTTATGGAGCCAAAGCTGGCGAACGATTTCTTCCGGCTTCCCTATATTTTTCTTCGCGTCAAAAACCAAACGCTTTTTGTCACTCTTCAGATCGGTAATGAAAAAGCGATTCGGTTCGTCCTCGGTGATTTTAAGTGCTGTTTCGAATACCACATTTTCAAATTCCTTGAGCCCGTAGAGCAGTTCGTTGTCCTTAAAAATTTTCCCGATTATTTCTCCAGCTTTGTTTAGTTTTTTGGTAGGCATATTATTTTATCGGTTGCCAATAATTGTTTTTAAGGATTGAAATTATTTTTCCTTTCAACTCCATCTCGTGGGTAAAAGGGATAAGTTGATATTTTGGATTTTCCGGCTTGAGATACACGTACGGCGGTTTGTCATCGGACATAAATCGCTTGATCGTGCCTTCGTCGCCAATTTGAGCATAGACAATTTCGCCGGACACAAATTCCTTTTTAGTTTGAACCAACACCGCATCGCCATCATCAATGCCCGCATTGATCATTGAGTCGCCTGAAACTTTTAGCATAAACACTTCTTCGATTAATCTGGAAACTTCTTGAGAAACGGGTCGCCACTCGCCGGAAATTTCGATGGCTTCGGCGGGCATACCCGCCGTCGTTACGCCGAGGATTAGAACGAGCGGCGGCAAGTTAAGCAATTTGTAGCCGAGGGGCAAGATTGCCAGAGTTCTTGCCCCCGTCTCTTTTTTAACGATTTTTAACTGCCTTAATTTTTCAAGCAGGTCCGCGACTGACTGATTGGAAGAGACACCGAGATTCTCTCGCATTTCTGCAAAAGTTGGCGGATAGCCAGATGATTTGATAAAATCATAAATTACCCCAAGAAGTTGTTTTTGCCTTGCCGTTATTAACTTTTCCATACTTCAATCATACCCGACTATTTATTCGGGTCAATAATCTTTAGGCCTAAATTGTGGATAAGTGACGAATTACCTCAAACTTACCCCCACCGCCCGGCGCACCGTCTCCATCTTCGCGCTCGCTCGCGCTCGCGCCTTTTCACTGCCGTGGCGCAAGATTTCCACCACGCGGCCGGGGTCGGTGGCGATCCCCCGCCGCTTCTCCCGCAAGGGCGCGAGATACTCGTTCATATTATTGAATAAGATCTCTTTTGATTCACGATAGCCGATTTCGCCGTTCACATAGCGGCGCTTCAAGTCCGACAAATCTTTGGCGCTGAAAAATCGGTGCAAAGCAAAAACATTGCACTCCTCGGGATTTTTCGGCTCTTTCTCCCCTTTTGAATCAGTGACAATGCTCATCACCAATTGCTTCAATTCTCGTTCATCGGCAAAAAGCGGAATGGTGTTGCGATAACTTTTAGACATTTTTTGACCGTCAAGACCGATGACGGTTTTCACTTGATCGAAAACCAATGCTTCCGGCAATTTGAAAATCTCGCCGAAAGCGCGATTGAATTTTTCGGCCGTGTCGCGCGCGATCTCCACATGCTGTTTTTGATCAAGGCCGACGGGCACAACATCGGCATCGTAAAGCAAGATGTCCGCGGCCATGAGCAGAGGATAAGTAAAGACGCCGACATTGACCTCTTTGTTTTTCGCCAGCGCGTCTTTGTAGGCATGGGCCCGAGCTAAATACGGCATGGTCGTCAAACAATTGAAAATCCAGGCGAGTTCCGTATGCTCGGGCACGGCTGATTGCTGAAAGATCACGACTTTTTCCGGATCAAGTCCGATCGCCAGATAATCAATCGCCACATCTAAAATATCTTGCCGTAAGACCGTAGCGTCCGCGGTGCTCGTCAGCGCGTGGTAGTCGGCAATCATAATAAACGATTCGTATTCGTCCTGGAGATCGACAAATTGTTTCAACGCGCCGAAATAATTGCCAATATGCGGTCGGCCAGTGGGCTTAACGCCGGAGAGAAGAATTTTTTGCGGATTGGACATCAACCAATCATAACAATTTAATTAGTAAATCAAAATTTGACAGATTATTGAGTTTCTGCTAGCATTACATATAGTTGCTTAACCATTGTGGTTAAGCCCTGCCTGGCGGCAGGCAGGCGTTTTTTGGCCCTTTGTCAAAGGAGACAAAGCAATGAAGTGGAAGAAAACATTGGGAGTGGCGGTTGTGGTGGCGATGGTCGGGTGGTGGGGATCGGCCAAGGCCGGTCCGGTGGTGGATCAACATTAGCGAGTCGAGCAGTTTCACCAACAGCTCTCCAACGCAAGGGCAAGCCCAAGGGAGCTTCGGCGGTCAGTTCGTGGCCACCGACTTGCAGTCTTCGTTGTCGATTTGGTTGAATCCAGATCCGCAACCCGGAAACCTCGGGCAGTTCAGCTTCTCAAGCTCGGCCAACGGATTTATCCCAGAACCGGGTCAGAACTTGGACGCGTTCCTCAACAACCAACTCAATACGAACAGCTCGCTTCGGATTAACCAGGTGACAACAGAACCAAGCCCGGACGGCGATTACATCAATTACATTTTCAATCCGGAGCTCTCCCTGTACGGCAACGGCAGTTCGAAGTTGTACCAATTCCCGGACACACCGCCGCTTTGGAGCAACTTCTACAGTAACGTTTACGTTGAAGGCGGAATGGTGACTAACATCTCGACTGACATCGAGCGCAACATCTGGTCCGGGGACGGCGCGCCACCGCCGTGGTTGAGCGATCTGCGCCTCAACTTCTACGCGAGCGGCGTGATTACGGCGGGAAACTTTACCATCGTCCCCGAGCCGGCATCACTAGCGCTCTTGAGCGCTGGTGGAGTCGCGATGATCTACCGCAAACGTCGTCTCTCGCGCCTCCGACTCAACCCGATCGGCTAATCGGCCAATTGGTCTGATTCGCCGCCGCGGAACTCTCCCGCCGTCAATTGTGCAACACTCGGTGTTGAACACAGTTGACGGCGGTTTTTGTTTCTATGAGGTAGTATTGCGGAAAAAGTTCTTGTCTCTTATCCTTCTTTTAGAGTTGATTAACCCTGGTCCTTTTGTAAAGGAGACTTCCAATGACGATGAGACGGGTGTTGGTGATCTTATCCAGTTTGGCGATCGCCGGTTGCGGTTCGGGAATCGGACAGCCGACGGCGGCGGATGAGTGGAGCCGTATTGTCACCGATTGCCGCGAGGTCGGCACCGAAGCCGACCTCTGGCGATTGAGAAATACGGTGCGAGAAACACGGAGTTATGGCTACTCGCGAGATGAGGTGGCAGGCGTGGCCTATAATGGCTGCAACCAGGGTTGCTGGGACTACCGCTGCATCGCCACCTGTTCTGATTGTGTTCGGGCGATTGTTGATCTGGAATATTGAGAGTCAAAAGTGAGAAAACGCCCCGCCCCTCGAGTTGCCTCGGGGCGGGGCGTTTTTTAACACTCCCGACACTATTACCGGCGTCCGGCCAGAAGGGTTTGCCGGGTGAGCGCCGCGTGGATCCGGGTGATTGTTTGGTTGAGAGCCATCCGCTGGGCCTGACCAATGGCGCTTGAAGCGTAATCGGCCTTGGTCTTGGTTTTACCCCAAGTGGTTCGCACGGTGGTGGTGCCGATGGCCGTAAAACTGCCCTCGGCGGTAAAAGAATCCAGCAGGCGTCCGGTCGTCGGTTCAACGATCTGCACCTCCAACCCGACCATCCCCAAATGTTTGGTTTCGCTCGCCGAGCGAGTGCCGTGCGCGTAAGCGGCGTAATCAATGACGATTACATTGCCCACTCTCTGCAACGCGGAAACAAGTTGCGCCGCCACGCCCGGACCAATCTGTTCGCCCGGGTTCAATATCGGCACGACGGGCGGCGAGACAGGCGCGATCGGCTGAATCGCGCCCGCGTTTTCGATTACTTTTTCAAAAATTCTTCTGTCGACACGCCAACCTGGTCAATAATTGAATCGAGCGTTCCAACTTTGATTTCCTTATGATGGGGCACCACACAAGTCCTTTTGAGATTTTCGCTCCACCAGATTTCGTGTGTCCCCTTGGTATGTCGTCGAAAGGCAAAACCGAACTTTCTTAATTTCTTAATACTGGCTCTTTCGACAACAGGGGGATAGTTAAGTCCTCCTCAAGATAGATTTCGATGAGAGTGTTGGCGACAGCATAAAGCTCTTGGAGCGCTTCCCCAACAGTATCGCCTTGAGCATAACAGTCCTTCCACGTCGGGCAGAGCGCTAAATAACCGCCGTCTCCTTCCTTCTGAACTTTGATTGTCAATTCATATATCTTCATACTGAAAATAATAACAAACCCGCCCTTATCTTGCAACTTGTTACACCTCCACAATAAACCTCGACCCCTTCCCCGCCCCTTCGCTCTCGGCCCAAATTTTGCCGTTGTGCGCTTCCACAATTTGCTTGGCCACATAGAGCCCGAGGCCGGTGCCCTGGATATTGATTTTGCCGGCGCCGTCGGCGCGGATAAATTTTTGAAAAAGTTTTGGCATCACGCCAGCCGGAATGCCAACACCCGAGTCAACCACGGTTAAACGAACCTTTCCATCTTTACGTTCCAGCGCCACATTGATCCAGCCTGCGAGCGTGTATTTAACCGCGTTGTCAATCAAATTGCCAACAACTTGCGCCAATTTCCCCGGGTCGCCGGTAAATTTGTAATCCGTGTCCGGCGCCGGCCCGAAACTAAATTGCAAACCGCGCTTCTCAATGCTCGGCCGCAGTTCAGTCACCACTTTATTAACCATCTCTCGAAAATCAAATTCCTGTTTTTCATACTTCATCGTGCCGAGTTCAATCCGGCTAATGTCGAGGAAATCTTCAATCACCTGAACCAACTTCTGACTGGATTGAAAGATAATATCAATCGCCTCACGGGCTTTCTCCTCAACCGGGCCGAACGAATTTTCCAGAATCATTGAAGTATAACCCTTGATGGCGGTGAGTGGCGCGCGCAGTTGATGCGTCGCCATGGACACAAACTCGGTTTTCATCTTATCCAACTCCTGCAATTTCTCGTTAGCCACCCACAATTTGTCGTTAGCGTGCCCTAACTCGCGCATCAGTCCCTCAATCTTCTCCCGTTGATTGACCTCCTTTTTGACCGAGCGGATGAGAAAGATGCCGGCGACCACCACTAACGCTAGAGTCAAACCGTTAACTAACCAATCAGTGAGCGTCTTGGACAGTAAAGTCGGAATCAGAATCACGAGCCACAAGGCAAAAACCAAAAGTTGGGTGGCAATAACTTTGATGTTAAAAAGATGATGGCGAGTAATGGCGTAGGCGGTAATTCCAAGAAACAGAAGTACATAAAGTGGGGTAAGTGGTACAAAAAAGGTTGATCCTAAAATTATTATTGGCAACAAAACAGTAAACACAATTAATAGAAACAACGCGGATAGCGCAAAAAAGACTAGTTTGATTTGGTTCTTTTGATTTGGTTCATTGAAACGATATGTTTTTCGTAATAATTCAACAACTGCCGAAACACTAAAAAAAGTTGACAATATGGTAAATGGGATAATACCCCAACCTGTTTCGATTCCGGCCAATCCTTTTTCTACATCTACATCCTTGAAAGAAAAAGGTGATAAATTAATTAAAATTACAACGAATGTTACTAGATACAGTGTGTTTAAGATTTTCCTAGAAATAAACGGGCGATTTTCCGGTATGACTTTTGCTAAAAGCAAGAAACCTAAACTCATTAAGATGGCAAAACTTATACTGGAACGAGCAAGTATCAAAAATAGATTTTTATTTTCCAAAACTGTTGGCAAGAAAGCAGTGTAATTAGCACCTAACCAAAGTATTATGCTTAACCCCAAAAAAGAAAAAGCTCTGTTGCTATGAGATTTTCTATTTGAAAAAAAAACCCCTATAACCAGGATTAAACTTAATAATTGACTTATTAAGAAAATAAGAGAAAGAAGGGGGGTAAAAATTACCTCTATCATCGACTTTTAAAATTTAAATTCTTCTTTTCGTATTAATTCAATCACGCTTTCTATATCTACACGCATATTTCTATCTTTTTCCAAAAATGCCACTTGTTTTCTAATAAGCGCATGCACTTTTTGAGAAACTTTGCTCGTCTTTCCAATCCCCCGAATTTCCAATGCCTGTGTAGCCGACAAAAAAACAATGGCAGTGAGCCGTTCTAAATTTTTTACAGCCTCGTAAAAATCAATAGCCGCGTGTGTTCCCAAACTATTAACATCTTGATTATCTCCTTCAGTTGGTATCATAAAATTTTGTTGTGAGTGCGCTAATTTTCTATTTTGAACCGCGAGTGCGGCTGAGAGTATTTGTATAGACTTGAAACCGTGATGGGTATTTTCTTCTATCACTAAATTATCCGGCAGGCCGCCACTTTTTCGAGAATTGTACAAATTAGCTAATATTGCATGAATCCAAGACGATGCTTGTGCTATATCAATTTTCATTATGTCCGCCGCTTCTGTAATGTAATAGCCCATAAAATTTGCAGTGTGGTAAATAGTGGATTGTTCATCAAATATAGGATTATCATTTGCTGAATTCATTTCATCCTCTATCCACTTAGTGGCTGTCTGCAAATTTTCATAAAAGGGACCGAAACCGTGAGCTAATGCTCGTAATGAATAATAATCCTGAAGACCTATCCCTTTATTTAGAGCTTTTTTATTATTGGTTCTAATTAAACTACTGCCTGCCCATTGATCTCTAACGAAACCAGCCACCTTTTTTTGTCCATCGTGATGTTTCTGAAGGTGGACGAATGGTTTATACCCATCATCGTAAATACGCAGAGATTCTAGGGTCATAGCAATACCGCGGAGGAGTTGAGGGAAAATTATTTTTAAATCATGCATTGCTAAAGAAGAAATCGCCGTCATAAAAGAAGTGCCATTCATCAAGGCCAATCCATCTCTTGACTCGATACTCATTAACTTAATACTGAATTTTTTAAAAATATCATGTGTCTTTTTCTTTTCATTACCCAATAGCGCGTATTCACTAAAACCAAATAAAACAGAGGCAATGGCTGATAATGGTATTAAATCGCCACTGGCGCCTATTGAACCATAACGATAAATAATGGGGTGAATATGGTAGTTGAGAAATTTTACAAGCATATCTATAATTTCTGGCCTCACGCCGGAACAACCACGAGCTAGACTGTTAGCCCTCAAAAGCATGGTTGCTCGTATTACATCTATTGATACAATATCACCCAAACCACATTCAAAAGATTTAATGAGGTTTTCTTGTCTTTCTCTGATAGATTGTCGATATATCTTATCTTCGGCCCCTAGTTTGTTATCAAAGATATGTCCCTGGCTACCAAACTGTGTAGATAAACCATAAATAGGTATCCTTTTCACTTGCAATTGTTCTAGAATTTTATAAGATCTTTCTGCTAATTTCTTATCCTTAAACAGAACACTGGCCATATTACGGGCTACCTCATGACACTCATCGAGTTTTAGATATTTTTTACCATCTATGATTATTGACTTCTTCATATTTTATTTAACTAATTTTACCCAGAAACATTCTCGGTTTTTTACCGGCAATTTGAATCATTGATTTTTTTCTTACTTGAAACATTGTTGGATTTTGAAATTCAAATAAAAGAATGTTGGGCTCCACTATTTCTCCGTAGGTCCCATGTAACTTCCGAAATTCTGAACTAAAGTTAAGCAAATTCTTAGTGATAGATTTTTTGATTATTAGCTTGTTCCTCTCTGTAATACTGATACCTTTAGCAAGTTCAACCCTTATGAATAACTTTTGTTTTTTTAACTCACCTTCAGTGTAAGTTACGTAGGCGCCTGTTACTAAATTTATTGTATTATCGGTTTTTAAACCACCATAAATATATTTAGGAAAAATATTTATTGCATAAAATAAAATCATTACATCTAATCTACCAGTTAAAATTAGAAGTGGTTGTTGAGTTTGTTTAGTTACTAAAGGCATAGTTTTTGCGTATAGCCTATTTTTCCCGAAAAGGTTTTTCAATTCAGTGAAAGAAAAAACGCGCCCAGTATCTTTTATGCCATATCGCACAAGCGGTATACCACCGTTAGTGGTTAGTAGAAGTTCTGACTTTTGCTCTTCAAAATAAATTATAGATGGAT
>JACOZG010000048.1 GCA_016181465.1 Candidatus Vogelbacteria bacterium
ACTGGAGCAAGGTTTCTAGCTCCACCGCCGGAACGATTGCCACCAATGGAACCGCTAGTCTTGATGAGATTGTTTCAATGGCCGTCTACAACGGCAGTCTTTATGTTGGGACAAGGCAGAGTGCTACGGCTATTGCCGAAGTCTACCGTTATGACGGCGGCACTACCTGGACTAGGGTATCGCAGACGACTGCCGGCACGATCGCCAGCGGCGGAACTGCAAGCATTCAATCGGTTAGATCAATGGCCGTCTGGAACGGTAGCCTTTACGTGGGAACCGAGAAGTCAGCCGCGGCCGAAGTCTACCGCTATGACGGCGGCACTACCTGGACCAAGGTTTCGCAAACCACTGCCGGCACCATTGCCAGCGGCGGGACCGCAAGCATTGATCAGGCCTATGAAATGGCCGTCTACAACGGCAGTCTTTACATGGGAACCGATAAGTCCAACGCGACCGAAGTCTACCGCTATGACGGCGGCACTACCTGGACCAAGGTCTCCAATGCGACCGCCGGCACTATTACGAGCGGCGGGACTGCAAGTATTAATAAAGTCAGAGAGATGGCAGTTTGGAACGGCAGTCTTTATATCGGGACTGGCGAGACAAACGCGGCCGAAGTCTACCGCTATGACGGCG
The DNA here is from genome assembly GCA_016181465.1 of Candidatus Vogelbacteria bacterium. Lineage (GTDB taxonomy): Bacteria > Patescibacteriota > Minisyncoccia > Phycocordibacterales > JACOZG01 > JACOZG01. The sequence goes on from JACOZG010000048.1 coordinate 637, forward strand.
GCACTACCTGGACCAAGGTTTCTAGCTCCACCGCCGGAACGATTGCGACTGGCGGAACAGGAAGCATTGACGAGATCTCTGGAATGGCCGTCTTTATGTGGGAACTGATGAGGCAAACAGCGCCGAGGTCTACCGCTACGACGATGGGACGAACTGGACTAAGGTTTCGCAAACCACTGCCGGCACCATTGCCAGCGGCGGGACTGCAAGCATTGATGCTGTCGCCCCTGGAATGGCTGTCTACAACGGCAGTCTTTATATCGGGACTGGCGAGACAAACGCGGCTGAAGTCTACCGCTATGACGGCGGCACTACCTGGACCAAGGTTTCTAGCTCCACCGCCGGAACGATTGCGACTGGCGGAACAGGAAGCATTGACGAGATCACACATGGCTGTTCACAATAACAAACTCTATGTCGGAACTTTTGAGGTAGGCGGCACCGAAGTCTATAGTTTTAGTGCCGTGGAAGGTCAGTCATATGCTCTCAAGTTCGGAGCCGCTTCGGATGATGCCGGAGCAACCGAGCAAAGCAGTCTCCCCAACGAAGGCTTAATCAGCTTCCTGGCCGAACAGCAGGCCAACAACAACGCTGGTAACTTCGGTGCAGGCTCTTTTCTCTTCTCCCACGGCATTACCACCGCCTTTGGCGCTTACGACGTGGCTGAAGATTATCCGACCAGAGACGAAACTCTCCAGCCGGGCGAACTCGTTGCCATTGATCCGTATGAGACCGGATTTGTGAGAAGAGCCGGTCCCGGTGACAGCTCCTATCTGGTTGGAGTCTATTCAGAGAAGCCAGCCCTCCGGCTCTCCCAGCAAGATGTGTCAATCAACGGTGGAAGAGCCATTCCGGTTGCGCTTGCCGGAAGAGTAACAGTCAAGGTCAAAGGAGATATAGAGCTCGGCGATTCGCTCACTGTCTCTGATATTCCAGGAGTGGCTACCAAAGCCACTAAGGCAGGACTGGTCATTGGCCGGGCACTTCAGTCTCACAGCGGGGATGAAATCGGCACCATAACGGTCTTCGTCAACATTGGCTTCTTTAACGGAAAAGGCGTCGTCTCTGCCTTGCCCGGTCTCTCCGACATTAGCCAGTCGCCGCAATTACCGCCGGTTGATATTGGAAAACAAATCCTTCTTCAGTTAATCACCGGCCAAGCTCTAATAAATCCGGTCAACTTATCAGAGATTGTTACCGACCGAGTGGTAGCCGGACTGGAAGTTATTACTCCAAGGGTAATTACCCAAAACCTAGCTACTGACACCATTAAACCGGCCACTGGTCAGGATCTAACCATCAGCTTAAATGACGAAGGGAAGCTGGTTTTGAAGAGGATTTCTTCAGCGAGCGCTACTTCAACTGATGGCAGTTCTACCGAAGCA
>JACOZG010000026.1 GCA_016181465.1 Candidatus Vogelbacteria bacterium
AGGGTTGGGGTGTCAGCTAGTCATCACCTACTCGGCGACACGGCCTGAAGACAAGCTGGCGGCCGAGCGACGCGGACTTCAGAAAGTAGAAGAAACGAGATAACGATCTCCTGAATCCGCGGCCAGGGCATAATCGAAGGTTTGGTCAGACGAGCCGCGCGATTGCCGCCAGTGGTTATCAGGCTGATGTTGGGATGGAAGTACCAACCAGCCAATCGCCCCTCGCTGGTCCAATCCTCATTCGGCGGAACCAGCGCTTGAGCGCGCAATTCCGCGCGGCGCAAATTGGCCACGATCTGATCCATTGGTATAGGGACCTCATGCCGCTTCATAATCGTCACATGGCGGGTCTCCGGATCGTGTCTTAAGACGAGGTGCGCGCCGCGCATAAGCGCTACTTTGCACGCATATTCTGATCCTGACTCAATCACGGCCACTTGATATCCGCCGACGCGCTGGCAACGGTGCTCGCCGCCGGCCGCGCGATCGTACTCTTTCTGTAGGGCGATTTGATCGGCCAGCAAAACTTCAACTGCTGTCCGCCCCCATTCAAACATTAGTTCTGATGACTGTTTGACGCGGTGCATTGCTGAAAGCGTCTGCTCGAGACCCAAGGGACCGCCGGTATTGCCATGAAGATCTTGGTCAGTCACCAGCTTGATCAGATAGTTGACTGCCCGTCCCGTCGACGACTGATTCTCCGAACCAAAACCCAGGGCCGTGGCCACCAGAGAGGCGGTAGATTGCCCGGCCTTGCGCCGGATAGCGCGCTGGGGACAAGGGTGTTCGTCAAATTGACCAAAACCCTGCCCCAACGGCAGTACGCCCCGCTTAACCCATTCGCCAGCCGGGCGGCCGTCAGGCGTCGCCCCGCCGTGGGCCCAGAAAACGACCGGGGCCGTGCCCACGCCAGGGAACTGCCGCTCGCCATAAAGTTTCAACAACACCACGGCCGCGATTTCATCGAAATGCGTCCCCTCGTGCAAGGCAATCTGCCTCACATTTACGGTACTGACCATCTCTAGTCCTCCCTTCTTCAATTTCTTATGCCAAAGTCCTAATTCAGCGAGACCATCTCGCTAAGCCAATGTTAGTCTAGCATACTATAAATAAATAGTCAATGTTTCGCGCCGGTCTAAGATCTAACCAACTTCTTCCGATCGTGAGAAGATGGCTAGATTTAATTTTCGCATGACCGGACCAGAGAAAAAGAAAAAGCGGCCCGCGAGTTGATCGGGGCCGCGTGAGAAGATTATCAAGGTTGAACCTTGATGTTTAGACCGTCGCCGGACGGGGCACGGGCAGGAAGCGGAGCGTTAACACGGATAGGCCCCAGAGACCGAGGCCAGCCGCAAAACCGGCTAAGCACCCGGGAATCGGCGGCCAGTTCTGCCACAGACAAACACTGGTGCCGAGGATCGCGGCCGTGCCAGAAGTCAGCCGGCCGTTTGAGGCCGTGATTTCGGCTAGAACTCGGATAAACCGAATCAGAAAGGCGAGCGTCTGAACAACTCCCTTGACGATTCCTTTGGCTGTTGCCACTGCCGCCGCCGGAATCATCAGGGTGGCCTTAATTAGCCAGAGCGGTATCCAGAAAAAGGGAATGGTCAGGATGTTGAAGTATAGATTTGATTTCCAGAATCTTTTCGCCCGGAGTTTTGTTTCCTCAATTTTTTCCCGACCCATCGTTTGTCCACATAAAATTGTCTCCGCTGTTGCGAGGGCAAATATGAATACAAACATGCATGGACCAAGCATAAACCAACGCCAACCGAGCTTATTACCTTTGTTGAACTCTGGATCTAATTCAGTCAGCCAGATAAATGTGCCGAGAAAAGTTGTTGCAGTTAGACATGAAAATGCTAAAGCTGAAGTTTCCATAAGATCAGCACTGAATCCAGCTGGCGGGCGCCAAGTGGTGGCCCGACGCCAGGCGCGCGGCAGGGCCGCGAAAAACGAGATTGGCGCGTAGGCGATCCAGCCGGTGATGAAGCCGACCGGCAAAGCCAAGAGCGCGATAATCACGCTCCCGCTCCAGCGCCAAGCCAGAGACACAGCCAAGAAACAACCGACCATCCCGGCCAAACCGATTTTCAGACCCTCTGAACCTTTCATTGGTTCCATGTTTCTTCTCCTTCAAGTCAAAGACCATCAGCCGTTATTTTGAGCCGCGCGGCTAAAATAATACGGCTTTGATTACCGCTATCTATTATGCACAAAACTCAAAGTCTGTCAATGGACCCTGCCGGAGTCGAACCGGCGACCTCCACATTGCAAATGTGGCGCTCTACCAACTAAGCTAAGGGCCCATCAGCGAGTAACCGCTAAAGTAATAACATGATCGAGAAAATCGGCGTAGGCACAGCCCACGGCCGCGAGGGCCTTGGGCAAAAGCGATTCAGTGGTCAGGCCGGGTAAACTGTTGGTCTCCAAAAGATAAACTCCGTGCGACGTCAGGATAAAGTCGGACCGCGAGTAGTGGCGCAAACCGAGCGCCCGGTGGGCCGCGACTGCCATCCGCTCCATCTCCTGCTTCTCGGCCTCGGAAAATGCGGCCGGGCAGATCTCTTCGGTCTCGCCGCTGTACTTATCGTCATAAGTCCAAACCGGTTTCCTGCCCGGTTTCCTGATCTCAACAATCGGCAAAACGTAGTTGTCTTGCCCGCGGAAATTATCCACGATGCCGACAGTGGCCTCGCGGCCACGGAGGTGATGTTCTACCAGCAAGGTGTCCGAGTAAGCGCTCGCCGCCGCCAGCGCCTCGGCCAGTTCCCAAACCGTCCGGGCAAAGTAGAGCCCGACTGAAGAGCCCCGGTCAACCGGCTTCACCACCCACGGCGGCGACACTCGCTGGAAAACTTGACGGCTGGCAACCGCAGGATCAAACCGCCGGCCGGCCGATGGCGCGATCGTCAAACCAAGCGGCACGCGCAAACCGGCCTGCCGGAACAACTCCTTGGCCCTCTGTTTATTCATCGCTAGAGCCGAAGCCGCCAAACCCGAGCCGGTGTAGGGCACCGCTAAACTGTCCAAAATTCGTTGGACCTGACCGTCTTCGCCAAACTCGCCGTGCAGGGCGTTAAAAAAAACATCAATCTGTTTAGCGATCCGAGACGGCGTCGCCGGCAGACCAGCCAGATGCCAAACCCCGTTTTTATCAATCAGAATGTCCCGACTTTCATATTTACCCTCGGGCAGACACCGGAGGACGCTCTGACCGGTCTCTAGAGAAACTTTATATTCATGACCCGGCCCACCGCGCAGGACCCCGACGCGCATAAATTATTTGCCGACCAGCTTGTTAATTTTCGCCACGACATCATCAAGAGTGAAATTGGCTTTAATCAGGAAATCATCCACCCCGAGGGCTTTGGCCTTTTCAATATCCTCTTTCTGACCCAGATTGGAAAAAATCACCACCGGCACGGTCTTGACGGATTCGGTGGAACGAATTTTTTTCAGCACCTCAAATCCGTCCTTGCCCGGCAACAGGAGATCCAAGAGAATAATATCCGGCTTCATGGTGTCCAAAACCGAAATCGCGTTCTCGCCGTCCACCGCCACTTCAATGACGTAATTCTCTTTTTCCAGCCGTTTGGCGGTCAGCGAGCGCAAAAATTCGTCATCCTCGACAATCAACACGGTCTTCTTAGCATTGTCCATGGTTAATTTTATTTAAAACTGATAATATCATTGAAAGATAGGCAGGGTAAAGTGGAAATTAGTCCCCTCGCCTTCTCTACTCTCAAACCAGATTTCACCGCCATGCTTCTCAATAATGTCGCGGGCGATGAAGAGTCCGAGTCCGGTTCCGTCCGGCTCGCGTTGAATCGCGTTGGCGCCGCGGAAGAAACGGTGGAAAATTTTGTCTTTCTCGGCGGCGGACACGCCGATGCCGGTGTCAACCACCACCACCTCCACCCGGCTCCGCGCGCTATTGATTTTAGCATCGCTTAAATTAATTGTCACTCGGCCGGCGGGCAACGTGTATTTAAGGGCATTATCAATCAAATTCTCCAACACCATGCTGATTTTGACCGGGTCGGCGGCCACCGGCGGCAAACGGTTAGATGGTTTGATGAAATCCAGCTTAATTTTCTTGCTCTCCGCCAGATTGATGAATTCAAAAATAACGCCTTCAATCAGTTCCGCTAGGTTAACCGCCAAAAAATTGTAATCGGACTTATCGGCCTCGATGTAATCAACATTAAGGAGGTCGTTGATAATCGCGATGATGCGTTGGGTGCTGTCGTACCCTTTCTGCAGAAAATCCCGTTGCTCGCCGGTGACTGGTCCCAAACTGCCGCCAAGCAACATATGGAAAGTCCACTTGATGGCCGCGAGCGGCGTCCGGAGTTGATGGGTGGTAACGGAAACAAATTTGGATTTGGCTTGCTCCAAATTCTGCAAACGTTTGTTCGCCAGCGTCAGTTCAAAATCCTTATCAAAGAGTTGTTTGGCGTAAGCTTCAAGTTCCTGATTAAGCTTTTTAAATTCCCCGACTCTGGCTTCTTCCTCCCTGATCCGTTCGGTCATCAGACGACTGCGCTCGCGGTAAAGTTTTGACAGGTAACCGATGAAAACGCCCATAATCACCAGATAGGCGCCGACCGGCACTAACAGCAAAAGGTAAACGCCGCTAACTAAACCGATCGCGCTTAGAACCAGAACGACCGCCAGCACCAAGGCCAGTGTCACCACGCCCCAAAAAACCAGAGGATTGATCGGCGTCTTGCCTAAATCAATTAAATTGCTGCGTTCAGAAGTTGCCATTCAGGATTATTATACCCCGTTAGCCGTCAAGGGAGTAGTGCGGTGCACAAAAAAGCGTCCCGATGCCGACCATCGAGACGCATGCTGTTTTGTGTTATTCTAAAGACTCCTTTTCACCAACAAGAGCTACTCACATTTCGCCCTTGGTTTGCAATCCGAATATAGAGTAAAGCATAGATAGACACGAGTGTCAATTGACTTATACGACTATCAGGAATATACTATGAAGTACAAATGCCTTCGGGCCCGCCCTGCCGTTAAGGTAGGGAGAAAAGAAAAAGTCGTCAGAGAAAATTCTTGACGGCTTTTTTGATTTTTTCAAAAAGAATTTGATCGATAAAA
>JACOZG010000034.1 GCA_016181465.1 Candidatus Vogelbacteria bacterium
GTTCATCAGCCGCGGCGGGTGAAGAAGTACCGCATTTTTGACATTGGCCGCGAGCCAAACTATTTCAACGACAATTCTGAAAGCAATTTGAACAACGAGCGGATTATTCGGAAGGTGGCCGGCAAATCATATTTGCCGGCCAACAGTTTGTTGCTTGAACTCTTGGAGCGCCAGCCGGAATTCCGCGCCAGTTTCTCTTTCTCCGGCATCCTGCTGGAACAATTGGCCGAATACGCGCCAGAAGTGCTTGAATCTTTCCGCCGATTGATCGGCACCGGCCGCGTCGCGGTTTTGTCCGAGACTTACCACCACTCCTTGTCCTTTTTCTATTCTTTAGCCGAGTTTGAACATCAAGTGGTTGCGCATGACGAGTTGATCCGCCGGACTTTCGGCCTCCGGCCGAAAGTCTTTCGCAATACCGAGCTGGCGTATAACGATAACCTCGGCCGTTGGGCCGAGCGCGCCGGTTACCTCGGGGTGCTGGCCGAGGGTTGGGACAAGGTGCTCGGCTGGAAAAGTCCCAATTTTTTGTACCGGCCGGCCGGCACCAAACGGATTAAACTCCTGCTTAAGAATTACCGGCTCTCGGACGACATCGCTTTCCGTTTCTCGGAACGTTCCTGGTCCGAGTGGCCGCTCGATGCTTCCAAATTCGCCCAGTGGGTTAATGCGGTCAACGGTCAAGGTCAGGTAATCAACCTCTTTATGGATTACGAAACCTTTGGCGAGCATCAGTGGGCCGATACGGGCATCTTCCATTTTCTGCGTCAACTGCCGGAAGAAATTTTGAAACACCCGGATAATGATTTTGTTACTGTCGAGGAGGCCAGCGCGCGCTACCCGGCGATGGATGTCTTGGCGGTGCCGGCAGTGGTAACTTGGGCCGACACCGAGCGCGACCTTTCGGCTTGGACCGGCAATGAACTGCAAACCTCTTCGCTGGCGGCGCTCTATGATCTTGAGTCAGCCGTGCTCGCTTCCGGCAATGACGGTCTGATTGACGCCTGGCGCCGGCTCCAAACCTCGGACCACTTCTACTATATGTGCACCAAGTGGTTTGCCGACGGCGATGTTCACGCTTATTTTAATCCCTACCCCTCGCCCTATGAAGCTTATATTTCCTATATGAACGCCTTAAATGATTTGCGTTTGCGAACGGAAGAGTTAAAATTTAGCCATGTCGAAAATTAAAAAGATAACAGCGAAGAAACCAAGACAGAAGTCGAAACTCTTGATTGTGGAAGGCGCGCGCGCCTTCTGGGTTCACCAGGGACCGATTCTGCGGAGTCTTTGGGACTTAGCTAAGTTTTTGGAGATCATGACTGAAGAACAATTTGTCTACCATACCAAGCAGCATGGCAACGATTTTTCCCGTTGGGTGAGCGAGATTCTCCAAGACAAGGTTTGCGCCAACGCCCTGATTCGAGCCAAAACGCGCCCGGCGGCGCTCATCGCTCTCGGCCGCGCTTTGACCCGTTACGATGTCTAAGGCGCTGACACTCGGCAACGGCAGACTTTTAATTAACCTCGGTTCGCGGGCCGAGGTTAGGGATCTCTATTTTCCGTACATCGGTTTGGAGAATCATATCGGCGGTCACTTGGCTCACAGTCTGGGTGTTTTTGCCGATGGCCGGATGTCGTGGCTGACTGATCCGGCTTGGGACATCGTGATTGAATCAGAAGATGATGTGCTGGCCGGCAAGATTCGAGCCACCAATTTGGTTTTAGCCGTCTCCCTGCTCTTGACCGATCTGGTCTACAACGAAAAAAATATTTTTATCCGGCGGGCGGTGGTGAAAAATTTGTCCGCCAGCGGCGGACCCAGGACAATCAAAATTTTCTTCCACCATCAGTTTGAAATTTACGAGTCGCACACGGCGCACACGGCTTACTTTGATCCCGCGAGCCGCGCCATCATTCATTACCGCAACCGCCGCGTCTTTCTGATTAACGCCACCCTGGAGGGCAAACCCTTTGATGATTACTCCACCGGCGTGTTCGGGGCCGAGGGCAAAGAAGGCACGCATAAAGATGCCGAAGACGGCCAACTCGCCAAAAATAATATTGAGCACGGGCAAGTGGATTCGGTGATCGGCTTGACGGCCGAGCTGGCGCCGTTGGAGGAGAAAATCCTTTATTATTGGCTGGCGGTCGGGAAAGCGATTAGTGAAGCGGCCGCTCTCAACGAGTATGTTTTGAAGCTTGGCCCGGGTCACTTGGTGGAGACGACCAAGAATTTCTGGCGGGCTTGGGTTAATCGGCGACGGTTCAGTTTCCACGGTTTGCCACATGAGGTGGTGCGCTTATTCAATAAATCGCTTCTGATTATTCGGGCGCATATCGGCCATAACGGCGCGATTATCGCCTCCGGCGATTCCAATGTCTGGCAGAAGGGCAAAGACACTTACGCGTATGTTTGGCCGCGTGACGCCTCGGCGGCGGCCCTGGCCCTCTCCGCCGCCGGCGATCTCAATGTCGCTCGTCTCTTTTTCACTTTTTGCAACAGCGTGCTGTCGCCGGACGGTTATTTTATGCATAAATACAGCCCGGACGGGTCGCTCGGCAGTTCTTGGCATCCGTGGCTCCGCGACGGCGAACGGCAACTGCCGATTCAGGAAGACGGCACGGCGCTCGTGCTTTGGACGCTCTGGCGGCATTATGAGATCTCCAAAGATTTGGAGTTTATCGAGGAAGTTTACAATTCTTTGATCAAGAAAGTGGCGGATTTTCTGGTTTTGTATCGGGACGAACGCACGGGTTTGCCCAAACCCAGTTATGATCTTTGGGAAGAGAAGTGGGGCGTGGCCACTTACACCGCCGCGAGCGTCTACGGGGCCCTCTCCGCCGCCGGTAACTTCGCTCGTCTCTTGGGCAAGGTGAAAAGCGAAAATCTTTATTTTGACACGGCCGCCGCCATGAAAAACGGCATCCTTAAATATCTCTATGATGAATCGCGAGGTTATTTTGTCAAAATGATTACGCCCGGGCCGGAAGAAATTGTTTTCGACTACACCATTGATGTCTCAAGCGCTTATGGTGTGGCGGCCTTTGCCGTTTTGCCGTTTGCCGATGAACGAATCAAACGAGCGATGGCCGCGACGGAAACGGCTCTGACCGCGCGGCCGGGGATCGGCGGTTTAGCGCGCTATCACAATGACGCTTACAATCGGGTTTTGCCTAACCTCGCTGGCAATCCGTGGTTCATCGCCACTTTGTGGCTCGCTCAATATTATGTGCAAATTGCCGCGGCCGAGAGCGATCTCGTTCCAGTCAAGGATTTGCTCAATTGGTGCGCGCGCTACGCCGAGCGCTCGGGAATTATGTCGGAACAGTTACAGCCGGCGACTGGTCAGCAGCTTTCGGTCGCGCCGCTGGTTTGGAGTCATGCCGAGTTTGTGCGCACGATCATCGCTTATTTGGACAAGTTGGAAGCCCTCGGCGTGTGCGAGGCCTGTAATCCGGTCTACTAGATGGCAAAAGAGATTGATTTATGTTAAAGTCTAGTTATGACTACTGTTACCATTTCTAAAAAAATAACCAAAGGCGAAGAATTGGTGGTTATTCCGCGTGAGGAATATGAGAGGTTTAAAGAGATTGAAACCTTTTTTTCTCGTGAGAGAGAAGCTGATAATGATATCGCCTTCGGGCGTTTGAGTCGCTCTTACCGCACTAGGAAAGATCTGAAAAAGGCGCTGGATCTTTTGAAAAGATAATCTCGCACGGCCATGGAAGTTCGGCTAACCAGATCGTTCACAAAAGACTATCGCCGACTACCTAAAAGATTTCAAGTCCTGGTTGATAATAAGTTGCTTCTTTTACTCGAAAATTCTAAACATCCATCTTTAGGTATAAAGAAAATGGCTGGTTTCGATTACATTTGGGAAGCGAGGGTTACCATGGGTTATCGTTTTACTTTCCAAATCGAAGGTCAGACTTATCTAATTCGTCGTGTCGGCCCGCATGATATTTTAAAAAATCCGTAATAGAACTATCTATAAAGTCCATTTCATTTTAGGATGGTACTTTCATGTTAGGCCGATGCGTTTTACGATTGAGAAAAATTACCCGGGATCTTTAGCTCGGGCGGGCAAACTCGAAACGGCGCGTGGCCTGATCGAGACGCCGGCTTTCGTGGCCGTGGCCACCCAAGCGGCTTTGAAAGCCGTGCCGCCCGAGCCGGCCGCCGCGGCCGGAACCCAAGCGATTTTTGCCAACACCTTCCATCTTCATCTTGCGCCCGGTGAGGCGATAGTCAAGGCCGCCGGCGGCCTGCATCGTTTTATGAATTGGCCCGGGCCGATTTTTACAGACTCCGGCGGCTTTCAGGTGTTTTCGCTCGGCGCCGCGTACGGACTGGGAATATCCAAGATAGCCAAATCAAACGGAGACGAAAATTCCGCTCGGGTTTCCCCGTTGGTACAGATTGACGACGATGGGGTTGCTTTTCGTTCACCGCGCGATGGTCGGGAGCTCCGGCTGACGCCGGAAAAATCAATCCAGATTCAACATGATTTAGGCGCCGACATCATTTTGGCCTTTGATGAATGCACCTCGCCGCTCGCGGATTATGAGTACCAAAAGCAGGCGCTCGCGCGGACGCATAGTTGGGCCGAAAGAAGTTTGACCGAGCACCGTCGCTTACGGTCAGTTGGATACCCGGCTCTGTTTGGCATCGTTCAGGGCGGCCGATTTCAGGATTTGAGAGAGATGAGCGCGCGGGTAATCGGCGCGCTCGGTTTTGACGGCTTCGGCATCGGCGGTTCGTTTGTGAAAGCGGATATTGATACTGCGGTTGGCTGGGTCACGAGCATCTTGCCCGA
>JACOZG010000002.1 GCA_016181465.1 Candidatus Vogelbacteria bacterium
CGAATACGCCCTTAACACTCGTCCGCGCAAGCGGTTGGGCTGGAGGACTCCGTTAGAAGTATTTAACGAGAGTGTTGCACTTCAAGGTTGAATGTACCGACCCTCGGTTTGCAATAATTTTTAGTTTGTGCTATGGTCATTTTGGATCGCCGGATGGGGGTTTCAGATGGCTAGATTGCGAAAGCAGTGGCCGATGGGGTATCTGGCCGGAGATTTGATTTATGCCAAAGTCGGTGACGGAAAAGAGCGGATGGGTGAAGTGATGGCTTGTTTTCCCGAAACCGTGCCTGATGGCTGTGTGCCGATGGTCTTTTTCGCTTCACCTTTGAGTAATTGGGGAATCATTCCGGTCCCGGCCGATGATCTCGAGCCCTTGTTCATTCCGTCTTGCGGTTAACACACCGCTGGCCGGCCCGCTTGCGCGGCCGGCTTTTTTTATTTATACTTAAATGCGATGAGCGAAAAAACAAAAAATTATCTCGGTTGGGCGATTATCATCGCAGTTTTAATCAGCGCCGGCGCCCTCTGGCGAATGGCTGGCACTTACGGCAAATCACTCGAGCCGGGCGCTTACCGCAGTTTTGCGGTTTCGGCCGAAGGCAAAGTCGTGGGCGTGCCGGATGTGGCGCAATTCACTTTCAGTGTGATCAATGAGGGCGGTAAAGACATCGCCGTTTTGCAAAAAGACAACACAGTGCGGATCAATCAAGCGGTTGAGTTTTTGAAATCAAAAGGTCTGGCCAAAGAAGATATTAAGACCGAAGGGTATAACCTGGAGCCGCGATATCAGAACACTTATTGCGGCCCGATTCCTCGAGACGGAGCGAATCAAGTTTGTCCGCCGCCCTCAATCGTCGGCTACACGGTGCGCGCGACTGTCTCGGTGAAAGTGCGGCAGGATAATTTTGACGCCTTGGGTGAAGTTTTGTCCGGCGTGATTGAGCACGGCGCCAATGATGTCTCACAGCTCTTTTTTACCGTTGATGATCCGGTCAAATTGGAAAATGCGGCGCGGGCCGAGGCGATGGCTAAGGCCAAAGCCAAAGCCAAATCCATCGCCGCGGCCGGCGGCTTTCGTTTGGGTCGCTTGCTTAACATTGACGAGGGCGGTCCCGGGCCGCTTTTTGAAAAATACGGCCGCGGCGGCGATGTGGCCTACGCCACGGCCGCGGCTTTGCCGGCGCCGGCCATTGAACCCGGGTCGCAGGAAGTCTTCGTGACCCTGACGCTTCGTTACGAGATAGATTAAATCTTTATTTTAAGCCTTTTTTCTTTCTATTGACACTCAAACCAGGATATGCATATAATATAGCAGTTCTTTAGGTTTTTCTGGATATTGATTCCAGGCCTGAAGATCAGTGATCTTTGTAAGAAAGCGAGATGACGACATGGCCAAAACCATGACCACATCCATGATGACAGAGGGGCAGATCAATAGGGCGATCGAGTTATTCAGCGCCCAACTTCGCAAGCATGCGGTCGAACTTCCTTCGGAAGCTGTCCAACAAGTGCTCGGTCAGTCTAAACTTGCCAGCGAATGGTTTGAGGTCTTTCGTCGGCGAGTCGAGATGATGAGCAGTATGATCGTTCGTCACGTCAAGGAGGTTGACCGCACATGCTCTCCGCAACAGATGCTCGATGCCACGGGTCGAAAGCAGTACACTGACCGTGATGTTGTAGCCACGATGCCTCGAGGCGAAGGAGATGGGGAGGGCGAGGTCGTCTTCTTCAAGCCCGGCCGGGAGTTGGCCAATAATGCTGAACTCGAGCAGGAATATGAACTGCGCGGCCTCAAGCCCGTTGATCCGTATTCTCTGGCCGAGGTCAACAAAGACGATCCCGCCTTCGCCGACACCCATCCCAACGCCACTATTTTGGGGGATAACTGCTACGCCGCGTTCGACCGTTGGGACGGCGACGAGCGCAACGTGCGCGTCTTCCGCCACGGCGGCGGGTGGAGCGACGACTGGTGGTTCGCCGGTCTCCGCAAGTCCTAAGGACTTGGCACTTAGGATTTAAGACCTTTGGTCTTAGATCCTTTGAACTCTGTCCTTCCCCGCCGCGTGAATGTGCTTCAGCACTTCACGCGGCGTTTTGTGTTAAAATATGCTTGGTAGTAGGTGAATATGTGGGTGATCACATTCGCCTCGGCGAGTGGGTTGCCCGCTACCGAATCCAGTATCCATAAGTTGAGAGCGTCTTCGTTTGCCCAGAGGCGGATTGAGACGGAGGACTTATGCAGACCTGCCCGACGGCGGGCGGACACTTCAAAAAATGAAGCTACTTGGTGTAGAGCGCTAGGGCATTACGATGCCGAATTCGATACAGCCTTGAGTTCGACTTTTGTTGTTCAAGAGGCAGTGGCACGGATGGCGCTTTATACAATATTGCCGCGTTCAACCGTTGGAACGGCGACGAGCGCAACGTGAACGTCAACCGCAACGACGGCGGGTGGAACGACGACTGGTGGTTCGCCGGTCTCCGCAACTCGCTTCATTTCTCCCCTGCTTTTGCGGGGAGTTTTGTTTACTTCGAGCTTCGTTCGAGAGATTTCATGATTTGTCCGTGCCAGCCGCCAAGATTTCGTCCAATCTCTTCCAGTTTTTCCGACAGTTGAATGTAATTCTTAATTTTCAGCGATTCCGTTTCCCAAAGAATCATTAACAAGATTTTGATTGTATCAACTTTCCTGATCGCCAAACGGATAAATGGTAATTTATCTATCGGTGAAAGAAAAGCGGCTGCCGCCGTCGCTTCGATTGTTTCTGTTAAAATCCCATCGACCCTCTGTCCTAGAGTGTAGCGATGAGTTTTCGGCAAAATTTGATAATATTGAAACCAAATTAGATAAACCGCCTTTAATTTTTGCAACAACGGCAATAATTTATCCGAATTTTGGACAGGGGGGGGGGCTTAAAAGGATGACCAAAACTATTTTTCATTTATCTTACGATCATATCATTTCCGTCGAAAACTTGCTCGGCGCCTGGCGGGAATTCGTTCGCGGCAAGCGGCATAAGCCCGATGTCCAGGCGTTTGCTTTTCGTTTGATGGATAACATCCTCGCACTTCACCGCGACTTACAAGCTAAAACTTACCGCCACGGCCCGTACCAACATTTTCGGATCCACGATCCCAAGTCGCGCGACATCCACAAGGCGACAGTGCGCGATCGCCTGGTGCATCACGCCATCCACCGCGTTCTTTACTGGTTTTATCATCAAATGTTCATTGCCGATTCTTTTTCTTGCCGATTGGGTAAGGGAACGCACAAGGCGATTAACCGCTTCAGGGCTTTTGCTTATCACGCCAGTCAGAATCACACCAAGACGCTTTGGGTGCTGAAATGCGATATCCTAAAATTCTTTGCCAGTATTGACCACGAGATTCTTTTGACCATTCTGCGGAAACGGATACCAGACGAGAAAATTATCTGGTTGCTCACTGAAATTGTGTCCAGTTTCTACTCCACGCGTCCCGGCGTCGGTTTGCCACTCGGCAATCTCACCTCGCAACTGCTCGTCAACCTCTACCTGAACGAATTTGATCAGTTTGTTAAACATCGGCTGAAAGTCAAACATTATCTTCGCTACGCCGATGATTTTGTTCTATTGTCGCCCGATCGAGGTCAGCTGATTGAGTCACTATCATATATGGGAGTATTTTTACATGAGCAGTTGAGACTGGTTCTTCATCCCGACAAGGTTTCTCTCAAAACTCTGGCTTCGGGCGTGGATTACTTGGGTTGGGTACATTTTCCGGATCATCGGGTGTTGAGGACAGCGACAAGGTGGCGGATGTTAAAAAATATCAAGCAACAAGAAGGGAGAGAAAGAGAAAGGTCAGTCGCGTCTTATTTGGGATTGATCGGTCACGGAAATACCTATAAATTACGAAGTTTGATACAATAATAGTCATTGAAATC
Organism: Candidatus Vogelbacteria bacterium; assembly: GCA_016181465.1. GTDB lineage: Bacteria > Patescibacteriota > Minisyncoccia > Phycocordibacterales > JACOZG01 > JACOZG01. The sequence continues at coordinate 3,926 of JACOZG010000002.1, forward strand.
TAGTCACCGGCAATTAGTCACTGATTTAATCGCGAGCGGCGTTTTGAAAACGTCCGAGATCATTGCCGCGTTTGAAGCGATTGACCGGGCCGATTTCGTCCCGGCTGAATTAGTCAGTCAAGCTTACCTAAACGAACCTTTGCCGATCGGTTTTGGTCAGACCATTTCCCAGCCCTGGACCGTGGCTTTTATGCTGGAAAAGCTGCAAGCGAAAATCGGGCAGAAAATTTTAGACATCGGCTCGGGCTCGGGTTGGCAGACGGCGCTTTTGGCTCACCTTGTCGGTCAGACAGGTTTGGTGATCGGGCTCGAGCTCATTCCGGAACTCTGCCAGATGAGCCGGCAGAACATTGCCCGTTACAATTTTCTCCGGCGCGGGATAGCGGAATTGCACTGTTTGAACGCGGTCAAGGGTTTCCCGGCGGCCGCGCCTTTTGATCGGATCATCTCGGCCGCGGCCGCGCCCGAGATCTCGGCCGTCTGGCTTGAGCAGTTGAAAGTCGGCGGCCGTCTCGTCGCGCCAGTTGATTCCACGATTGTCCTTGTTCGCAAGGTCACGCCAGACAAATTTGATCGCGAGGTTTTCCCCGGTTTCGCCTTTGTGCCGTTTGTGGCGGATGGAGAGAATGGGAATTAGAGGTAAGTTTTTATGATTTCCAGCTCGGCGGTTTCTGTCGCCACGAGATCATTCCGGCCGCCAGCGCGGAATTGCTTAATCGAATCTTGATGTTGTTTCGCGGCGCGCCGGATCACGACCAGAGCTTCTTCGTCAGTTAAGATCTCATCCGGTTTGCGTCGTTTGGCCACCAGCTCATTAGTAAAGGCGGCAACGAGTCCGCGCACCACCGTGAGCTTGACGGTGTCTTTGGCCAGCATCGCTTGTTTGATTTCGTTTTTGATCTGCTCGTGGAGCATGATTAGATAATACTTTAATGCTATATTTGGCGCAATGAAAGAAAGTCCCAGCGAGAAGAAATTTCATGCTTTGTATCGGGCGTTGAACCCCGCCCAGCGGGCGGCCGTGGACACCATTCAGAGACCGGTCATGGTGGTGGCGGGTCCCGGCACCGGCAAGACCCAAGTTTTAACCTTGCGCATCGCGAACATTCTCCGTTTGACGGATACGTCGCCGGACGCCATTTTGGCTCTGGCCTTTACTCGTTCGGCGGCGCAATTATTGCGGGAACGGCTAGTCGAAATTATCGGCACCGCTGGCTACCGCGTAAAAATTCATACCTTCCACAGTTTTTGTCACGAAGTGATTCGCGCTTACCCGGAATATTTTCCGCGGATCATCGGGTCAACGAGCGCTTTACCTGTTGATCAGATTCGGATCATGAAAACGGTGATTGATCGTTCGCGTCTCAAATTTCTTCGTCCCTACGGCGCGCCCTATTTTTATCTCCAGCCGGCTTTGGCGGCGATTGACCGATTGAAAAAAGAAAACCTCTCGCCCCGGGCGCTCGCCCAGTCCCTCTCTTTGATTAAAGCTGAGCGGCTCCGTTTGCGAACCGGCGAGTTGTTGAAACTTTACCGCGGCTACGAAGCCAGTTTGGCGCGCGCTCGGCTTTACGATTTCAACGATATGGTGATGGAGGTGATTCGAGTTTTGGAAACAGACGGTGACCTTCGTTTAACTCTGGCCGAAGCCTATCAATATCTTCTCGCTGACGAACATCAAGACGCCAACCAGGGCCAGAACGAACTCTTGCGTCTCCTAACCAATTTTGACGACTCACCAAATCTTTTTATCGTCGGCGACGCCAAGCAAGCCATCTTTCAATTTCAAGGCGCCTCGCTGGATAACTTCAATTATTTCCAACGGCTTTATCCCAAGGCCACTTTGATTGAATTAATTCAGAATTATCGTTCTGGTCAATCCATCCTTGACGCCGCCGGCAGTTTGATCGGGCCTCGTCTTGAGGCGGCGCGCGGCGGCCGGCCGGCGTCAATGGTTTTACGGGTGTTTGATAGCGAAAAAGATGAAATCGACTGGCTCGCCAGTGAGCTGAAAAATAAGTCGGGGTCAGTGGCCGTGATTTTTCGCGACAACCGCGATGCCGAGCCGATCATTGAGATTTTTGAACAGACCGGCATTCCGTTTGTCGTCGAGTCGGAGTCGAATGTGCTGCGGGACATTGAAATTAAAAAATTGATTCTCCTTTTTAGGGCGATTTACCATTTTGGCGATGATGAGTGGCTGCGGCAAGTTCTCCATCTCGATTTTTGGTCGCTCCCGCCCTTGGCGGTTTGGCGATTGAATCTTGAAAGTCAGCGAGCGAAACGGTCTTTGCACGAAGTTCTGCAGGCCAAGTCGCCTAAATTATTCAAGAAACTGGAGCGCTGGAAGCGCTTGAGCGCCAATCTTAATTTTACGGATCTCTTCGGTTTGGTGCTCAATGAATCACAGTTTCTGCCGCGGCTTCTGAAACGGCGCGATGCGGTTGACAAGCTTGAAAAATTGCAGTCGTTTTTCGAGGCGATGAAGAATGTCTTGCGCCAGCGGCCGGATTTTTCTTTAGCCGACTTCATCAGTTATCTTGATTTGTTGGAAGAACAGCATGTCGCCATCAATCGGCGGGGCGTAAAACGACTTGAAGGCGTCCGGTTGCTGACGGCGCATAAGGCCAAGGGGTTGGAATTCGATCGGGTCTACATTGTCCGCGCCCTTGATGGTCACTGGGGCGGCCGGCGCGGCTCGAACTTTTTTTCGCTACCTCTGCGGGGTCTTGTTCCCACGGCCGCGGACGAGCTCGATTCCGAGCGCCGGCTTTTCTATGTCGCGCTCACTCGCGCCCGGCACGCGGTAACCGTGAGTTACTCGCGGTCGGACGACGAAGGTCGTCATCGTTTGCCGAGCCAGTTTTTGGAAGAGATTGATAAGGGCCTCTTGACTGTGAGTAAAATAGAAAGAGCCGGATCGCCGGCGCCTACGGCGAGGCCGGCACGACCCTTCCGGCCGCGCGCTTATGCCGGACCGGGCTTGGCGGACCGCGCCTTTCTCAATCAATTATTTTTGGAGCGTGGTCTTTCGGCCACGGCGCTCAATAATTATTTGGCTTGCCCGCTCAAGTATTTTTTTAACAACTTGCTTCGGGTGACTAAGGTTCAGCGCCGCGAGCTCTTGTATGGTTCGGCGGTGCACGAAGCCCTGAAACAATTTTTTGATCGCTATCGTCGAAGCAAGAAGGTCTCAACTAATTATCTCTTGACGTCTTTTCGCCGGGCGCTTGATCACCAGCCGCTCTCGGGCATTGATCGTCAAGCCACGGTGGAGAGGGGAGAGCGGGCTTTGCGAGGTTACTTCCGAGCGCATCAGCGGCGCTGGCCGCGAGAAATTATCAATGAATTTCGGATTCGCGGCGTTCAGCTGACGCCGGAACTTAAATTGACCGGCCAGATTGATAAAATTGAGTTCGTGACTCCGGGCGGTCGCGAGGTGAAAGTGGTGGATTATAAAACCGGCCGGCCGAAAAGCCGGCGCGAGATTTTGGGCCTAAATAAAAATTCCACCGGCGATTATTATCGTCAGCTCGTGTTTTATAAATTGCTTTTGGATAATTACGATCGGGGAAAGTACCGCGTTACCTCGGGGGAAATTGATTTTATCGAGCCGACTGATCGGGGAGATTATAAAAAAGAAAGTTTCGAGCTCGCGGATGCAGCGGTCGGGGAATTGAAAATGTTGATTGAGAAAACGGCTGATGAGATTCGCTCCCTTAAATTTTTCAGCCGCGGCTGCGGCCGGCCCGGTTGCGAGTCCTGCGTCCTGTGGCGGATGGCGGGGAACAGATAAGGCCGGCACGGCGCTACCTTATTTGAATCCGTTATGCTAAAATTAATTGATGAGAATATTCTTAGGCGCCGATCATGCGGGGTTTGAGTTAAAGGAGAAAATCAAAGTTTTTTTGCGCGAATTGGGACACGAAGTGGCCGACGAGGGCGCATTCAAATTTGACCCGGCCGATGATTATCCTGATTTTATGGAAGTCGTGGCTAAACAAGTGGCGGCTGATCCCGATAGCCGCGGGATCATTTTCGGCGGCACGGGTCAGGGAGAGGCAATGTGCGCTAATCGTTTCAAGCGCGTGCGCGCGGCAGTGTATTATGGTTCACCCCGAGCGGAGTCAAGAGGCGATGAGAGCTTAGACATAATCAAATTGTCGCGCGAGCACAACAATGCGAATATTCTTTCCCTCGGCGCGCGGTTCGTGGGTGAAGCCGCGGCCAAACAGACCATCAAGTTATGGCTCGAGACGTCGTTTTCCGGCGAGGACAGGCACATCCGCCGCATCGCCAAGCTCGATTATAAATTGAAATCCGAAACGCGATTTTAACCGTGGCTGAAATCATCCCGGCAATCATTGGCGACAATTTTACCGAAGTGGTTAACCGGATTCGAACGCTCGAGGGCGCGGCGAACCGGGTTCATCTTGATATTATGGACGGCACTTTCACTGCCGGGTCCAGTTGGCGAACACCCGATGATTTAATTGGGCTTGATGGTGAGATAAAAATCGAGGCCCATTTGATGATTCGCGCGCCGGAGGCGGTCATTCGCGCTTGGGCCGAAGTTTTAGATCGGATTATTTTTCATGTTGAAACCACCAGGCAGCTAGAAGAAATCATGGATTTTTTCACCGGTTCGGCTGTTGAACCGGGTTTGGCCCTTAATTTGCAGACCCCGATTTCAACGGTTGAACAGTGGCTCGGGCGAGTCAAACTGGTGCAATTGATGGCCATTGCCGAGATCGGCGAGCAGGGCCACCCGTTTGACGAACATGTCTTTGAAAAAATAGATATTTTACGGCATGGCTATCCGGATGTTACAATTCAAGTGGATGGCGGTGTAAATTTCGACAACGTCGAAAAATTAATCGCCGCCGGCGCCGATAATTTAATCGTCGGCTCGGCGATTTGGCAAAATCTTGATCCTCTGTCGGCCCTCGCTGAATTTCAAAAGCTGGCCACTAAAAGCTAAAAGCTGTTTCCATGCATTTACACGGAGACAAAATTAAATTTCTGGAAGAAAAAGCCAACCAAATCAGGCAATCAATCATTGAAATGCTGATTGAGGCTGGTTCTGGCCATACGGCCGGGCCCCTTGGCATGGCCGATATTTTTACCGCGCTTTACTTCCATTTATTGAAGCATGATCCGAAGCGACCGGATTGGCCCGAGCGGGATCGCCTGGTGCTCTCCAACGGCCACATTTGCCCGGTGCTTTACGCCACCATGGCTCATGCCGGTTATTTTTCCCTCGACGAGCTCGGGACATTACGCCGTTTTGGTTCGCGCCTGCAGGGTCATCCGCATCGCGACTACCTGCCGTTTTTAGAAACGAGCTCCGGTCCTTTAGGCTCGGGTCTCGCGCAGGCGGTCGGGATGGCGCTCGCCGAAAAGATTGACCGCGGTCGGGCCTCGAACAAGTTCATTTACTGTTTAATGTCTGACGGTGAACTGGACGCCGGCAATTCTTGGGAAGCAATCATGCTCGCGGCGCGCGAGGAGTTGCACAATCTCGTTGTCATCATTGACCGCAACAACATTCAAATTGACGGTTTTACCGAAGAGATCATGCCGCTTGAGCCGCTGACCGACAAATGGCGTGCGTTTAATTGGCACGTGATTGAGATTGATGGGCATAATTTTGAAGAAATCAATAATGCGGTTGGCGAAGCCAAAGCGGTTTTTGCCAAACCCTCGGTGATCATTGCCAATACAATTCCGGGCAAGGGGGTCGGGGCATTTGAGCGGAAGTACGAGTGGCACGGTAAGCCGCCGAATAAGGAGGAGGGCGCGGCGGCGATTCGCGAACTCCGCACCCTCTGGGGCCGGATCCAAAGCGAACACGAGTGATTTTGAGCACCGTTAATACCAGTGCTAAGTAAAAGCGATAGCATTTACTTGGTACTGGAGTTAGTTTTTTATAATTCGAAATGGAGTTTTAATTCGGCCTCGTTGGTCGGATGACTTAATTCGGCGTATCTGACATGTGATCTGATCTCGAAAAATTCAATCAAGAAATCAATCTCATCTCGACACGGAAATGGATAAATAAAAACGGACTTCTGCCATTCGTAAAATCCGAGCTCTTTTAGTTTCTCTCGCAGAGCTTCTCGAGCTGGTTTCTTTTTCTCGGGGATATCATAAGTTACCAGACTCCATTTGCCATTCCATTTGGCCGGGCGTTTGATTTCTATTTTATCAATCTGAAATGAGAGAGCTCGTTTCTTGCCTTCTTCTGTTAGAACAATGTCAACGGTACCGTCGTCGCGTTCACGATAGCTAACCAGACGATCTTGGTAAAATTCCCGAAGAACTCGGTAGAGGTACTGACGATCAATCTCTTTCCAAGCTTTCGGTAACATTTTTAAAATACGACGTTGGTTGTGGAAAGATTTGCTTAAACCAAGAACCACGCCGGCCGCAAGGAGTAATAGAACCTTTTGTTTGGTTGGGCTATGCATAAACTTTTTGTTTTTTCTTTAACTCATTATATTATACCAAATTATAGCGATAGCAGGAAAGTGGTATATTGGTTGGTAATTGATTGATGGTGGGGATAAAGTCTAGGGGTATCGAGTTCAAAATGTGGTAAAATTATAAAATTACAAGTTGGTTTTTCTTTGGTTCTCTAATTTTATCTCCAATTCAATTTATATTAGGTTTGATCATTTTATTTAAACATCAATTTTCTATTTTAGTCATCGTTTCCATGTTGCTCTCGCTACTTCAGATTTTGTATGTTTTGATACTTATAAATGCTGCTCAAGGTCTTATGTAATAAATTAGTATAGTTTTATGCTCAACCCTATTCAAAAACTGAATCCCAAACTTTTTGACCTGAACGTCGAGCAGGTGCCGATTCGGAAGGGTTTTGGGGCTGGGGTTCTAGTCTCGGAGTGACCGGTAAAGAAAAGAAAATAAAGGCCTAGCCGTTAACCGATTGTGTTAAGATTAACTTATGACTTATCAGCCGGTGATTGGTTTGGAAATTCACGCCCAGTTGCAGACGCGGACTAAAATGTTTTGCAATTCAGTCAATGATCCGGACGAGAAACGGCCGAATGTCAATATTTGTCCGATCTGCCTCGGCCATCCCGGCACCCTGCCGACCATCAACAAAAAGGCCGTGGAACATGTCTTGCGTCTTGGACTGGCGGTCGGCGGTCAGCTCGCCGATCGGACCGAGTTTGACCGAAAAAATTATTTTTATCCCGATTTACCGAAGGGCTATCAAATCAGCCAGTACCGACTGCCGCTGGTTACCGGCGGCGAGCTGGCCGGAGTGGCCCTGACTCGCGTGCACCTTGAAGAAGATACAGCCCGATTGATTCATGATCATAAAAACGGCGGAAGTTTAATTGATTTTAACCGCGCCGGGGTGCCGCTTATGGAGTTGGTGACCGAACCGATGATCAAAAGTGCTAAAGAAGCGGGCGACTTTGCCCGCGAACTCCAGCTTCTTTTGCGTTATCTAGATGTGTCTCGAGCGAATATGGAAAAGGGCGAGTTGCGGGTGGAAGCGAATGTTTCGGTTAAAAGGTCATCAATTTCAAGGTTCGACCTTAAAGACCCAAGTCCCAAGGTCGAACCTTTAGGAACTACCCTTGGCATTAAAGTTGAAATCAAAAATCTCAATTCTTTTCGCGTCGTAGAGCGAGCGATTGATTATGAATTGAAGAGACAGACCGAGCTTTTGGAGCGAGGCGAAAAAGTAGTTCAGGAGACGCGTGGCTGGGATGAAAAAAAGGGGATCACCTTCAGCCAGCGGGAGAAAGAATCGGCTCATGACTATCGTTATTTTCCCGACCCGGATTTGCCGCCCTTGCGCTTTAAAGAAATTCCAGAATGGCAGAATTTGGCGGCGACGATTCCAGAATTGCCGTGGCAGAAGCGCGCGCGGTACGAGCGGGAGTTTGGTTTAAGGAAAGAGGCGCTTGAGATTATTTCGGCGGAGCGCCGTTTTTACACCTTTTTTGATCAAGTGGCTAAACAGCTGGTTAAGCCAGAACTTGTTGGTCTGGCCGCTAATTATTTACTGTCTGATCTAGCTGGTCTTGGCAGTGTTTGGCCAGCCGCCGATCATTTCGTCGAATTAATCCAGATGATTGGCGTGAACGAAATTTCTTCGCGGGCCGCGAAAGATATCTTGACGACCGGTTTGAAAACGAGCCCCAGGCAAGCGGCGGCCAAGCGAGAATTACTTCAACAGAGCGACGAGACGGTTTTGCGCGATTTGGTTAATCAAGCGATTAGTAAAAATCCCAAAGTCGTGGCCGATTATCAGAATGGTAAAAAGGCCTCGCTCCAATTTTTGGTTGGCCAGGGTATGAAGTTAAGCCGAGGCCGAGCCAACCCGCAGGTTCTGGCGCGCCTGTTCGAGGAAATTTTGGCTTGAAATTATCCACAGCCAGCCGCTCGTCAACGGCGATGATAAGGGGTAAGATAAAAATGGAAACCGTTCCCATTTTTTGAAAGGAGGAATCAATCATGAAGTATGGCTACTGCACCAGTGGCTTGAACTAACGGAAAGAGTTTGATTAGACGAGCAGACTGTGAATGACCACGGACGGCCACACCACCTTCTTTCCGACCCCTTTAAGCCCAACGACTGGTGCGGGGCCGGGCCCAGGCGACTTGTTCGCTTGGGCCTTTTTGTTGCCGCCGGCCGGCTGGTGGTATAATCAAGAAGATGAAAAAAGTGCGCGTGGCGATTAATGGTCTTGGGCGGATTGGTCGGGCGTTTTTGAAGTTGGCCATCAAACGTCCCGAAATTCAGCTGGCGGCGGTTAATGATCTGGGCGAGCTTAAAAATCTGGCTTATCTTCTAAAGTATGACAGCGCCTATGGTCAATCCGGACTCGCGATTGAGGTTCGCGACAGCCGTCTAGTAATTGATGGTCAAGAGCTAATTTTTTTGCAGGAGACAGAACCGAGCCGATTGCCCTGGCATAATTTGCAGATTGATGTGGTGGTGGAGTCCACTGGCCGGTTTGAAAGTTACGTCGCGGCCAAGGCGCATATTGACGCCGGCGCGCGCAAGGTCGTGGTCTCGGCGCCGGTGAAGGGCGAGCCAGTGCCCGGCATTCCCGGCGCCACGGTCTTAATGGGCATCAATGAAGAGAAACTAGCCACCTGTCAGATTACCTCTAACGCTTCTTGCACCACGAACTCGGCCAGTCCGGTGCTGCAAATTCTGCACGAGCAGATTGGGATTGAGAAGGCGATTTTAAACACGGTGCACGGCTACACCGCCACGCAAAAACTGGTGGATGCGCCGGCCGCCCGCGACTTCCGTCGCGGTCGGGCCGCAGCGGCAAACATCGTGCCGTCTACCACCGGCGCGGCGAGCGCTGTCACCGCCGCCATCACGGCGCTTGAGGGCAAGTTTGACGGTCTGGCCGTTAGGGTGCCGGTGCTGGCTGGCTCGATTGCCGATGTCACTTTTATCGCGCGCCGATCCACCACAGCTGAAGAAGTGAATCGGATTTTGAAAAAGGCAGCCGGTGAGGAGCGCTGGCAGAATATTTTTTCGGTCACCGAAGAACCGCTGGTTTCTTCCGATATCATCGGCAGTCCCTACGCTTCCATCGCCGACCTCGCTTTAACCAAAGTCGTCGGCGGCAATCTGGTCAAGGTGATGGCTTGGTACGACAACGAGATTGGATATACGCACACGCTCGTCGAGCACGTGATTAAGGCCGGCCAGCATTAAAAATTAACATTGTGAAAATTACACCACGAACACGATTTGTGGATTTCAGAAATCCTCCAATAGGAAACTTGTTTAAAGTAATCGCAGAGATTTTAAGACAAGCCGGTATTTCTTTTAGAGATTGGGGCGGGGTATAATAAAACAGGAAAAGTTTAAGGCCCGTGGCGGTTTCGGGAAAAGGCTAATCCTATTGCCAATCCGCCATCCGGCGGGAAAGAAAAGGTTTTCGGTGAGACGGCTGGAGTCCTCAGCTTGAACTTAAACTGACAACTAAATGCGGTCGCCGGTAACTATAAGTTTAGGTTCAGGTTCATTTGGTGTCGATTAATCGGCGGCTCAAGATTGTGCCAGCGAGAGTGAGGAGGCCAAGAAGGGTGAAAAGGTGTTCGAGCGGGAGGAAAAGGAGAAAGATGACGCTGATGATCGAGCCGACGAGGTAAGCCAGAGGCACCGTGAGCCGCGACAAACTGATGACCTCGGTGTCGCCGGCGTTGACTCGTTTGAAGAGATAACTTTCTTTCATCGCTTCCCAGGCGCTGGCGCCGACGCGCGTCAGGAAGAGAAGCAGGGCCCAGAGGGCGAGGCGGCGCGAAGTGAGGAAAGCAATGGGTAGAGTAAAGAGTCCAGCGATGAGGAGGCCGGCGGTCAGAATCTCTTTTTCGCCGAATCGTCTATCCGCCAGCCAACCGAGTGCGTATTGGATGAGAACGAAAGGCAAGAGCATGATGGTAAAGATGAACCCGATTTGTTCCCAATCAAAGTGGAGCGTCTCATGGAGATGGAGCGGTAAGTAGACGACCATGACAAAATAGAAGAGATTGAGCAGAAAATCGATCCCGATGATCCGTTGGAGGTTGGGATCACGAATTTTCTGGCGGAAAGAGAATTGATTTACGGGCAGTGGGCGCTCGGCCAGCCGGCCGAGCAGAAAATAGAGCAAGGGTAGAACAGCGATGAAAGAAAGCAGATAGATAAAGCGGTAATCGCCGGAGTAATTTAAAGTCTCGCCGCTCGCGAACGGAGCGAGGAGGATGGCGGCGTTGATTAAAGTCAGGTAGCCGCCGCGGATGCGGCCGGTGTGCCGATCATGTGAGAGATTCTCGAGGTAGAGGTCAAGCCAGAGGCCGAGACTCACCACGGCGGCGTGAGTGATGATGAAAATGGTCAATTGGAAAATCGCTGCCGTAATCAAACTTAGACCGAGATAACCGGCTGCCACGATCGCGGCAAGGACCCGGCTCGGCTTGACCAGCCCGAAACGTCGGGCGAGGCGAGAGGTGAGGCTGATCATTCCGATCGCGAGGAGCGCGGAAGCGATGTAGACGAGACCAATCCTGTTTTTCCCCACTAGTCCTTCGAGGAAAGAGGAATTGACATAGTAAGACAGGGCGGCGCCGAGGGTCAAGAAAAAGCCGGCGGCGAAGATCCGCCGCCGAAGATGTCTAAGAATTGATACGGTATCGGCCACGGACGGATGGTCAGACCTCAATCAAGACCGGCAGGACGATCGGCCGCTGATGAGTTTTTTGGAACAAGTACCGGCCGACTTCTTCACGCAAGAGATTCTTAACATAGTCAAAATTGATCGGATGCATGCGGTTGGTCGCTTCCTCGATTTTCCGTTTCGCCAGCACTCTGACCTGGTGGAGGAGATCCTGCGATTCCTTGAGATAGACGAAGCCGCGCGAGATGATGTCCGGCGATTTGACCACCCGGCCGGTTTTCACATTGACGATGCCGATAATCACGAACATGCCGTCTTGCGCGAGCATCACCCGGTCGCGGATGACCACTTCTTTAACATCGTTGGTGCCCAGACCGTCCACCAGCACTAATCGGCTTGACACCGTTTCTTTGCGCGCGCCGATTTTCCTCCCTTTGTCGGTAATCTCAATCACCATTCCATTATCCGGCACGACGATATTCTTTTCCGGCAGACCGAGTTCCATGGCCATTTCCGCGTGAACGCGCAATTTATGATGCCAGCCATGGATGGGAATGAAGAATTTTGGTTTGATTTTTTTGTGCAGCCATTCGATCTCGCCGCGGTTGCCGTGGCCGGAAGCGTGGATATAGACTTCGGAGGTGCGATAATGGATGATTTTAGCCTCCTGGCGGGCGATGTTGTCTTTCAATTTCTGCACGGTGATTTCGTTGCCGGGAATAATTGAGGAAGAGAGGAGCACGGTGTCGCCCTTTTTGAAACGCAATTGCTTGTGAGTTTTGTTGGCGATGCGCATTAGAGCGGCAAACTCTTCGCCCTGGGCGCCGGTGGCTAAGATCAGCAATTTATCTTCCGGATAATTGCCGATCTCGGTAACCGGGATAATCGTGCCTTTCTTGACTTGGAGCAGACCGGCGAGCTCGGCGACCTCGACATTGGTTTTCATACTGCGTCCCTCGATGACGATTTTGCGATCGTATTTTTCAGCAAAGCCGATAATCTTGATCATTCTCTCCAACTGCGAGGCAAAAGTGCCGATGAATAAACGTCCTTTGACATTTTTGATAATCGCTTCCAGATTTTTGTGGACCTCGCGCTCGGGCGGCGAGAAACCCGGATTCTCGATATTGGTCGAGTCGCTCATCAAGAGAAGAACCTTCTCGCGGTCGAAAATGGAGTAAGTGGTTTCTTCTTCCGGTGTCGGCACGCCGTCAACTTTATCCAAATCAAGTTTGAAGTCGCCGGGGGTAACGATGAGACCGTAGGCTGTTTCAATAATTACGCCCATCGAGTCCGGAATGGTGTGGGTGACGCCGAAAAAACGCACCGGCACATTGCCGATTTTGATCCGGTCCGTCTTTTCGACGATGCGGATGTCGACTGGCGGCAGGTGGGGAAATTCGTCCAGCCGTTTTTTAATGAATAAAGCGGTTAGGTTGCGGGTGTAGAGCGGCGGATTGCCGATTCGCGACATAATGTACGGTACGCCGCCGGTGTGATCAAGGTGGCCGTGAGTGATGATCACGCCGCGAATGCGCGATCGGTTTTGTTCCAGGTAGCTGACATCGGGGATGATATAGTCAACGCCGGGCGTTTCTTCAGTCGGGAAAGCCAGACCCATATCAATGACCAAAATATCATTGTTTATTTCTATCGCCGTCATATTTTTACCGATTTCTTCGACGCCGCCCAGAGTGATAATCCGGATGTCGCCCGGGGGAAGCGGCGGAAGTTTTCTGCTCTCGGTTGATGGTTTCATTGGTTAAGAGGAATTAAACACCGGCCAAACTTTCTCGGTTGCTAGATACCATTGATAGATGTTGAGAAAGCGATCGGCCGGTGTGTTGATTGAGTCTAGGGCAACGCCGTTGACTTCTGGCGGCAGTAAATAAAGGAAATCCGGCGTATAGAGAAAGATCGCTGGCGTGCCCTTGACGATCTCGGCGGCGACCGCGGCCAGCTTGTCCGTTTTGATCGTGAGCGGCGAGAGGAATTTCAGATCCTCGAGCATTTTATCAACAGCCGCGTTGGTGTAGAGGGCAATATTCAAACCCGGATCAAGACGTTGGCTCGAATGCCAGAAGGAGTAAAGATCCGGATCGCGGCCGACGATCTCGCCGAAGAGGAGCGCCTCGTACTCTCGCGGCCGGATGACATTTTGGTTTAAGGCGCCGGCCTCAAAGATTTTAACTTCCACCCTGGCGCCAAATTTTCCCCAGGCCGACCGCAATAATTCGGCGGCGGCTTTGAGTTCCGGCGCGTCGGCCGTGCTCAAAGTGAAAGACAAGATCTCGGTCTCTTTTTTCACTGTTTGTTCCCAGAGACCGGTATCGGCGTTTTTCTTCCAGCCGTATTTTAAAAGACGGGCGGCGGCTTGTTCAGTCGGCGTGGTTGAGGCCAATTCTTTTTTAATCACCGGATTCACAGTGGGGATTGGGCTATCAGCCGGCGCGCCGTAACCAGCGAGCACTTGATTGATTATTTCCGCGCGGGGAACCAGGAGATTTAAGGCCTCTCGGACTTCGCTCTGAGCGAAGATTTTGGCCTGGTTTTGGTTGAAAAAGACGGCAAAGAGTCGCGGCAGACTGGCGGTGTAGAGCCGCTGTTTATTTTTTGATCCAGCCAAGAGGTCCTCGATGAGCTCCGGGGAAACGGCGCTCACATTTGTCACTTCGCCTTGGCGAAGGGCGGCGAGCCGCGTTTCCTCATTAGGATAAAAATTTAAAAATAAGCTCTCAATCTTCGGTCGGCCCAGAGCAAAGGACGGAAAAGCGGCCAGTTCATAAGCGAGCGGCAGGTTGTCGCGGTCGCGTTTGATGCTTTTGACGCGGTACGGGCCAGTGCCGACCGGTTCGACATTCAAGTTATTGAACGGGAAGGCCTCGGCCGTTACTTTGTCCCAGAGATGGGCGGGCAGAAGGCCCAGGGTCACATTGTCAAGAAATGAGCCGTAGGGCTGTTTGAGAGTGAAAACGATTTCCCGTTCGTTTCGACGTTCAACCACCACGCCTTCCCAGGCGGCGCGCCTAGGGCTTTTTAGGTTTGGATCCTGGGCTCGGTTAACGGTGAAAATCACATCGTCGCTGGTAACCGGTTCGCCGTCGTGCCAGACGAGGTTCGGTTTTAAAACAAAAGTGTATTGTTTGCCGTCTTCGGACACGATGTAACGTTCGGCCAAATCCGGCAAAAATTCTCCCTCGGGTCCTGGCCGGACCAGGCCGGAGTAGACAAGAGCCACCAGGTCGCGGTCGGCGTTAGAGCTGGCGAGGAGCGGATTGATGAAGCGAGGGGCGCCGATGATTCCTTCTTTAAGTTCGCCGCCCGCGGCCGGCAATTCAATCAGGGCCGTGGCATTGGCTTGCCAGATCAAACCGGCGACACTCGTGAGGAAGACCGTCAGACAAGCGACGAGCAGTAATTTTTCCCGTCGAGATAATTTCTTGATGGCCGCGGTGACACGGCCGGGCAGTTGATTAATACTCACTGAATTAAACAGCGCGGATTAAAAGCGCGATGATAGAAGTAATAATAAATAAAGCGGCGAGAATAACGGTGATAATGAATAATCCCTTTTCCAACCCGCGCTTGGTGTGGACAACGCTCGTGCCGCCGCCGAAAACACTGCCTAAACTGGCGTCGTTTCGCTGGAGGAGGATCGCGGCGGTGATTGCCGCGGCGAGAATTATCTGAATCCACGGCATCATCGCCCGCAGGATTTCCATGATTTTAGGATTATAACAAAGCCGTTGCTTTTGGCAAGGAAGGTTGATAAGAAATCGAATATATGCATACAATGATATCAAGTGTTGGTTGGACAAAACGAGGTCTTTTACAAGGAGTGCCCAATGATCACGAGGGAAATGCGTGAGGTTGAGGTGAAGCTTTGTGATGCCTGCGGTGCAGAAACAACATCGCATCTCGAAAAGTGTGCAGTCTGCAAACGGGATCTGTGTAATAAGGATGGGGGTAAGGAACATCTTGCCTATAGTTTGGAAGTTTACTGGTACGAGAACGGTGCTCGCGGACATTTCCAAGTTTGCAAAGACTGCGAGCAAAAATTGCGGAAACCGGTTTCCCCTTTTGCTGCATTAGTCAATATCTTGCTTAATCCGGAACCGGTTAAAGAGTAAGATGTTGATTGTTAGAACCCCTCTTAATTTCGGCGAGAGGGGTTTCATTTTGCTAAATTCCTGCGAGTAGTTATAATGATGGTCATTCATATTTATGGCTTACCGGCGAATTTTGGCGGTGGCGATGCTTGGTCTCGCGGCCCTGCTCGCGTGGTTTGATTTTTCTGGCCTCCGGCCGTTTCGGTTGGGGCTTGATCTTCGCGGCGGCAGTCATCTGGTTTACGAAGCCGAAACCTCAAGTTTGCCGGCCGCTGATATTAAGGACGCCATGTCAGCGCTACGGGAGGTGATTGAGCGCCGGATCAACGCTTTTGGCGTGGCCGAGCCGGTGATCCAGATTGAAACCGTCGGACTCGGCGCGGACGCCGCGCACCGACTGATCGTGGAATTGCCCGGAGTCACTGATCTCAATGAGGCGATCAGACTGATTGATGTGACGCCAGTGCTCGAGTTCAAGACCGAGCGCCCGGACGGACCCGAGAAAGAGGCGATTCTCGCGGCCTACAAAGAAGCCGAGACAGCGTTAACGGCCGGCCAGCCCCTGCCTGACAATCTTTTGCTCCAACAAGATCCGGAATTCATCGCGACCTCTTTGACTGGCCGGTATTTGAAACGGGCCCGGGTTGATTTTGGTCAGCAGTCAATCAACCCCTCCATTTCGCTAGAATTTGATCAAACCGGCGGCGAAATTTTCGCTGAATTGACCAAGGCCAATGTCAATAAACGAATCGGCATCTACCTGGACGGCCGGCCATTGTCGGCGCCGGTGGTTAAGGAAGAAATCAAAGACGGCCGGGCCGAGATCACCGGCCAGTTCACTTTGACCGAAGCCAGAGAACTGGTGCGCAATCTAAACCTCGGCGCTCTGCCGGTGGCGATCAAACTTGTCTCGACCGAGACGGTCGGCGCCACCTTGGGGCAAGAAGCGCTCGCGCGCGGGGTGAAAGCCGGCATCATCGGCCTGGCGATTGTCGCCGCTTTTATGACTCTCTGGTATCGATTTAGCGGTTTGATCGCGGTAGTCTCGCTCGCCGTCTATCTGGTTTTAGTGCTGGCCGTTTTTAAACTTTTACCGGTTACCCTGACGGCCGCCGGCATCGCCGGTTTTATTCTGTCACTCGGCATTGCCGTGGACGCCAATGTTTTGATTTTTGAGCGGTTGAAAGAAGAACTGCGCCGGCGCGAACATTTGCATGAGGCCATCCGCAACGGCTTTGCCCACGCCTGGCTTCCCATCCGCGACTCCAATCTCTCCAGCATTATCTCGGCCCTAATCCTCTTTTGGTTTGGCACCAGTTTGATCAAGGGTTTTGCCCTGACTTTGACCATCGGTATTATCATCAGTATGTTCACCGCGATCACCGTGACCCGGAATTTACTCCTGGCCGTGGCGCCGGCACATAAGACGCGCCTGGCCCACTTTTTATTCTCGAGCGGTTTCCGACGCTAATATGTTTATTATTAACCACCGCAAAATTTTCTTTCTTATCTCTGGACTGCTGGTGCTCGGCGCGGCGGCGGCCCTCGTCACTTACGGTTTGAAGCTGGGGACAGATTTTACCGGCGGGACGATTATGGAAGTTGAATATAGAGAGGCGCGGCCGGAACTTGTTTTGATCAAATCGCAGATTGATGCTTTGGCCCTCGGGCAAGTCTCGCTCCAGACCATCGGTGAGCGGTCCATCTTGCTTCGTTTGAGGACGATCACTGAAGATGAGCACCAAACTTTAGGGCAGACATTGGGCGGATTGGAGAAACGTTACAGCTCAATCGGTCCGGCCGTCGGCGAAGAGCTGGCGCGGAAAGGAATTATCGCCGTCATTATCGTCGTCGGGCTAATAATTCTCTATATTGCTTTTGTCTTTAGACATGCCCGTCCGACCGGGTCATCCGGGCGGATTTCTAAGCCGGTCAATTCGTGGAAGTATGGGTTGATCGCGATCCTGGCTTTGATTCATGATATCGCGATTCCGACCGGCTTGATGGCTCTGCTCGGCCGTTTCTACGGCGTAGAAGCTGACGCCCTGTTCCTGACTGCCCTTCTCACCATTCTCGGCCTCTCGGTCAACGATACCATTGTGGTTTTTGACCGGATTCGGGAAAATCTAAAGCAGCAGACCGGCGAAAAATTTGACGAAGTGGTCGGGCGAAGTTTGAATGAGACCATTGTCCGTTCGATCAACACTTCGTTCACGGTGATCTTGGCGCTCCTCGCGATTTACTTTTTCGGCGGCGCGTCCACTAAATATTTCGCGCTCGTGATGGCGGTCGGTATGTTCGTCGGCACTTACTCGTCCATCTTTATCGCTTCGCCGCTCCTCGTCAGTTGGCAGAAGTGGGGCGAACGGGTAAAATAGAGATATATGGAACGATTAGCATTGTTTGGCAGTATTGTTATGGGTTTACTCCTTGTCTCTTTTGCATCCGGAATCTTATTTTTTGTCCTTGGGCTAAAAATGTTTATTCTCGCTGTTCGTCGTAAACCTGTAAAGTACAATCCTGTTACGCTTCTGGTGTTATTACTTTGAACTCCGTCAAGGTTAAACCTTGACATGGACCTGCTCGAATCACGCGCCGGGAGGCGGTGAAAAGATGCTAAAAACTAAAGATAAGATCACCATCATATTTGTAGTAGTAAATATACTCTGGCTAATTTTAGTTACGGCCGCCATAGTTTTTACTTTTTTCACAACCATCTTGATACTCGGCATGCATCCTGGAGCTTCAGTTCTAACTCTTTTAAAATTTTTGTTGCCATTTATTATGACGATTGCCGCCGTCATATTTTTGATATTCATCAATCTTTCTATTTTAAAACTCAAAAATTGGGCCAGGATTATTTGGGTACTAGCATTAATTGGCTTCTCTGTTTGGGGAATCTATCTTTTAATTAGGGCGGGAGGTCCGTCAGCTGAGATTACCACATCATTGTCTCTCTTGATCGCGTTTCTACAAATTTACTGGTTTGCCCTTAGGCGCTCGACCTTGGTGGATTTTCATCTCGAAGCTCGCGCCGGCGGGCGATAAAAATTACACCACACTTTAATTTTTCCAAAGGCAGCCCTTGGATGGGGAACAAAGTCCGGCATTATTCGTTAGGGGGTTGACGGAAATCGTTGGGTAGCTATAATAGAATAGCGTTGTAAAAACGCGGTTGTTTAGTTCTTTGATAATTAAGATCCACCCCGCACCACATCGGGTGCGGGGCAAGTAAATAGTATTTTTTCTTTTGTTCTGTTCCAGAATTTATTTAGAGTTTGATCCTGGCTCAGGATGAACGCTGGCGACGTGGATAAGGCATGCAAGTCGTACGCCCCGTACCAGGCGCGCGCAAGCGCGCTTCGGTACGGGGAGTGGCAAACGAGGTAGTAAGACAGAGGAACATACCCTAGAGTCGGGGATAATCCGCCGAAAGGCGGACTAAGCCCCGATGGTCCCTGCACCGTATGGTGCAGGGTAAAGCCGCAAGGCGCTCTGGGATTGGCCTCTGGGCTATCAGCTAGTTGGCAGGGTAATGGCCTACCAAGGCGATGACGGCTAGGGGGGGTGAGAGCCTGTTCCCCACCGATGGTACTGCGACACGGACCATACACCTACGGGTGGCAGCAGCCGAGA
>JACOZG010000015.1 GCA_016181465.1 Candidatus Vogelbacteria bacterium
TCGGGTAAATTTTTAATTATTTTTTGGGTCAACGTCATGCTGTTTCCTCTTAAGTACCCGCCTCAAATACTTGGCGGTGTGGGAAACCGGCGAGCGCGCCACTTCTTCCGGCGTGCCTCGGGCGACGACCTCGCCGCCGGCCTCGCCGCCCTCTGGTCCAAGATCAATAACATAATCAGTTGTCTTAATCACTTCCATATTGTGTTCAATCACCACCACGGTATTGCCGCGATCAACCAGTCTTTGCAAGATAATGATCAGATGACGCACATCTTCGTAATGCAAACCAACCGTGGGCTCGTCTAGAAGATAGATCGTTTTCTCGGTGAACGGCCGGTAGAGCTCGGAAGAAATTTTGACCCGCTGGGCTTCGCCGCCGGAAAGCGTCGTCGCCGGCTGGCCGAGTTCCAAGTAGCCAAGCCCAACATCATTTAGAGTTTTCAGCCGATCGGCCACCGCCGGCACATCATTAAAAAAATCAAACGCTTCTTCTACCGTCAGCTGAAGCACTTCATAAATGTTTTTCTTCTGGTACTTAACAGCTAGAGTTTCTTTGTCAAAACGTCGGCCGCGGCAAACTTCACATTCGACATACACCGTCGGCAAAAAAAGCATTTCCACGGCGACCAGCCCGTTGCCCTGACAGGCCTCGCACCGACCGCCCTTAACATTGAACGAGAAACGATTTGACTGCCAGCCGCGGACGCGGGACTCTTCTGTCGCCGCAAAAAGCCCGCGGATAAAAGTGAAAGCGCCGGTGTAAGTGGCCGGATTGGAACGGGGCGTCCGGCCGATCGGCGATTGATCAATCAACACCGCGCGCGACAAATACTCGGCCCCGAAAAATTCGCGGCAGTGAAAAATTTCATTCGTCCGATACCGGCGATCGAATCGCGCCTGCAGATTTTTATACAATATTTCATAGACGAGAGAGGATTTGCCGGAACCGGAGACGCCGGAGACGGAGACAAACCGGCCGAGCGGCAAATCAAGATTAAGATTTTTGAGATTGAAAACCTTGCCGCCGCGAATTTTGATCACTCCCTTGTCCGCGGCGCGACGTTTCGCCGGCACGGGAATCATTTTGTCGCCGCGAAGATAATCAAGCGTCAGTGATTGACCGCCGGTCGACGTTCGGGTCGTCAGCAATTTTTCCGTGTTACCGGCGACGACGACGCGGCCGCCGTGCCGGCCGGCGCCCGGTCCGATATCTACCAAATAATCGGAGGAAAAAATCGTGTCTTCGTCGTGCTCCACCACGATAATCGTATTGCCGAGATCGCGCAATTCACTTAAGGTTTTAATCAGCCGTTCGTTATCGCGCGGGTGCAAGCCAATCGTTGGTTCATCAAGCACATACAAGGTGCCGACCAAACGCGAGCCGAGTTGGGACGCCAGCCGAATCCGCTGGGACTCGCCGCCAGAAAGCGTGTTGGCGCGCCGATCAAGCGAGAGATAATCAAGCCCAACATCCAATAAAAATTTAAGCCGCGCCTCAACTTCTTTAAACACCACTTTCGCGATCTCCCGTTCTTTAACCGTAAGTTTGGCGCGACTGAAAAAATCTAAAGCGGAGGCAATGGACCGGGCGCTGAATTCAGCGATATTAAGTCCGCCGATGCGCACCGAGAGCGCCTCCGGTCTTAGACGGGCGCCGCGGCAAACTTCGCACGGCGTCTCGCCGAAAAAATGTTTGGTGCCGAGACCGCGGCAAGCCGGACAAGCGCCGTAGGGCGAATTGAAAGAAAAAAGGCGCGGTTCAATCTCGGGATAGGAAAAGCCGTCCTCCGGGCAAGCGAAACGGGCGGACATAATCAGCTTTTCTTCTCCCAGCGCCACCTTAACTAAACCGTCCGCTTCAGTCATCGCCCGCTCGACCGCTTCAGCCAGCCGGCCGTCACTCAACCGGCTTTCTGATACCGGCAGATCGTCAATGACAATATCAATTTGATGCTTCTTATTCTTGGCTAAAATAATCCGCTCGCGCAATTTCTGCCGCTTACCGTCAATTATTACTTCTTCATAACCCTTATCTAAAAGATCATAGAGCAACTGATAGTACTCGCCTTTGCGCCCGCGGACTATTGGCGCCAAGATAGTCAGCGGTCGCCCCTTTTTCTCAATAAACGCCACGATCTCGGAGGGCGAGAGTTTCTCAATCAAGCGGCCGCAGGTAAGGCAATGCGCTCGGCCGATCCTGGCATAAAGCACCCGCAGGTAATCGTAGATCTCGGTGATCGTGGCCACGGTTGAACGCGGGTTGCCCGAGCGCGATTTCTGATCAATGGCAATGGCCGGCGACAAACCGCGAATTTCGTCCACCTCCGGCTTTTGCATTTGATCCAGGAACTGCCGTGCGTAAGCCGAGAGCGACTCGACATAGCGGCGTTGGCCTTCGGCGAAAATCGTGTCAAAAGCCAGCGATGATTTGCCCGAGCCCGAGATGCCGGTGAAAACAATCAGCTTATTCCGCGGCAACTCCAGATCAATATTTTTTAAGTTATGCGTTCGCGCGCCGCGGATGATGATTTTATCTGGCTCGGATTTAGGCATGAGGGATAATCTTAACACGCCGCCAAAAATTTGACAAAAAGAATCTGGTATGCTTAAGTGGCTTTTTTCTTACTCAAAATCAAGCATATGATAAATAGCACACGATCGTGAATTATTTAACATACATTCATTTTTTCTTCTTGCTCAACAACTTAATCTCATCCCGCAATAACGCGGCGGTTTCGAAATCAAGTTCTTTCACCGCCTCGCGCATTTGACGCTCTTTGTCTTTAATAATTTTACGAGTCTGGCCGCCGAAGGCGGCGCGATCCAGTTTGACGAGATCGGCCAGCGCGCGCTGTCGTTCCGATTCCAAACTTTGGCTGATGTCCGCGATATTTTTGATAATGGTTTTGGGAATAATGCCATGCGTTTGATTATAAGCCAGCTGTTTTTCCCGCCGGCGATTGGTTTCGTCAATCGCTTCCCGCATTGAGCCGGTAACAACATCGGCGTAAAGGATAACGCGGCCGGCGGCATTACGCGCCGCCCGACCGATGGTTTGGATGAGCGAGACCGCCGAACGCAAAAAACCCTCCTTGTCAGCATCCAAGATCGCAATCAGGGTCAGCTCCGGCAGATCAAGACCCTCGCGCAAAAGATTCACTCCGACCAAACAATCAAAACCATCTTTATCATTATTACTCCCTCGACGAAAATTTGTGAGAACCTTTATTCTTTCAATTGTTTTAATATCACTATGCAAATATTCAGCTTTAATCCCCTGTTCTTTTAGATAAGTGCTCAAATCTTCGGCCATCTTCTTGGTTAAGGTCGTGGCCAGCGCGCGATGGCCCTTAGCGATCTCGGCTTTTGTCTCAATGACAAAATCCTGAATCTGACCGTCCCCGGACCGCACCTCAACCTCTGGATCAACCAATCCCGTTGGCCGAATAATCTGCTGAACAATTTGACCGCTCACTCGCCGCTCATAATCAGCCGGCGTGGCGCTGGTATAAATAACCGCCCCGACCCGCGCGTTGAACTCGTCGAAAGTCAACGGCCGATTATCAAACGCACTCGGCAGACGAAAACCGTGCTCGACCAGCGTCTGTTTGCGACTCCGATCACCGACGTACATGCCGGCGATTTGCGGCACCGTCACATGGGATTCATCAATAATCGTTAGGAAATCAGATTTCTCGGTGGAAATCTGATTTCCACTCGCCGCAGCAAAATACGACAACAAGGTATCGGGCGGCGTGCCTGACGCGCGACCGGATAAGTGACGAGAATAATTCTCAATGCCGGAGCAATAACCGACTTCCCGCATCAGCGTCAAATCATAATTGGTGCGACGTTTCAGGCGCTCGGCCTCAAGCAGTTTGCCGGCTCGAGTCAAGACCGCCAGACGCTCCTTGAGCTCGGCGCGGATAAGCTTGACGGCTCTCGCCCTGACGCCGGCGCTGGTGATAAAATGTTTGGCCGGAAACAGAAAAACCGTCTCTAAATTTTTGACAATGGCCCGGCTGACGGCGTCAATTTCCACGATTTCGGTCACCTGATCGGCCGCGAGACGAACGCGGGTAATCACTCGGGCGGCCGGCGACATCACTTCTACCAATTCGCCGCGGACGCGAAAGGTGCCGGGCGTCAAATCGGCGTTCGTGCGCTCGTAGTAAACCGAGACTAATCTTTTGATCAAGAGCGAGCGGCTGATCGCGTCACCGACAGCCAATTTGATATTCTCCGCTTCATATTCGGCCGGACTGCCCAAACCGTAAATGCAGGAAACTGAAGCCACGATGATCACATCGCGCCGCGAGAGGAGCGCTTGCGTCGCGGCGTGACGCAAGCGGTCAATTTCCTCATTGATCATCGCTTCTTTTTCGATATAAGTGTCGGTGACCGGCAGATAGGCCTCGGGCTGATAGTAATCGTAGTAAGAAACAAAATAATGAATGGCGTTCGCTGGAAAAAAATCTCGGTATTCTTGAACCAGTTGAGCGGCTAAGGTCTTGTTATGAGCAATCACCAGCGTCGGCCGATCATAAGCGGCAACGACATTAGCCATGGTGAAAGTTTTGCCCGAGCCGGTGACGCCGAGGAGCGT
>JACOZG010000016.1 GCA_016181465.1 Candidatus Vogelbacteria bacterium
GCGTCCCTGACGCCGCCACTGCTTGGGACTGTGCCGCTGTTGTAATTAGTCCTCGGAGTGTAACCAGTGTGACTGACATCAAGATAAAGAGATTTGCCGATGGCCACATCAACGCTGCCGGTCAGACCGTTGGCGTCAGTGGTCTGGTAGGCAATGACCGCGCCGTCAACCCGGAAAGTGACATTGGCGTTGGCGAGGTAGGCCAGGGTGCTTGAGTCTTTGACGCGAATCCGCATCGCGGCCGTGGTTGGGGTGACCGCAAAGTTTGCCGACACGGTCTTGTTTCCGTTCATGGTGATGGTCGTTGGATTGACGGAGCCGCTCAAGTCAATGCCCCAATGAGAGAAGGCGTAACCGGCGGCCGGGGTGGCAGTGATGGTGACAACGGTGCCTGCGGGGTAGTTAGTCATATTTGGGTCTCTGATGGTCGAGCCGGCACCAATCGGGTTAATCTGGCGAGACAAGGTGTAGGTGGTAACGGGAGGAGGGGTAACAACCGAATTTGTCACACTAAACCAATTGCCGTAGCCGGTGATCAGCTGACCGTTGACGGTGGCGGCAACGCGCACGCGGTATCGGCCGGCGGGAGCGTCGCTTCGCAAAGTGAGCGTGGCCGAACCGTCGTTGGCGGTGTTGACCAGACCCGAGGCGCCGACATTGGGACTGTTGTTTGAATCCAAGAGATACACATTGACCAGGGTACCAGACGGGATGTTGGCCCAGGTCCAGGTGACCGGCAGAGAGGCACCGGCCGCGTAACTGCCACTGGTGGGAGAAGTGACAGTGAGGGTGGTGGTGACGGCCGTCGGCGTCAGACTGGGTTGCCAGTTGTAGCCGGAACTGACAATGGTGATTGATTGAGTCTGGGTTTGATAGCCGGCGGCGGAAACCATGAGGGTATAAGCGCCAGCAGGCACCTCGGTGCTGGTTTGCCCGTTAGAAGCAGTGGTCAGGGTGCGGTCGAGGCCATTACCTGTCACCCGCACCGCGGCGCCGGCAATCCAGACGCCAGTGTTGACATTTTTCACACCAACCGTGACCGAATAGGTGGTGGCGGTGGATAGTGGTGTTTGACTTGCTCCCGTGAACTGAAACGCGCCCGAGCCGCCGTAGACGGTCTGGCCGTTGACGAGCGTGGACAGACGGAAGTAATACCAGCCGGAAGCGACAGTCGAGTTGGCTAGCCGGCCAGACTCACTGCCGTCATTGGCCGTGGTAAAGTTTGAGAAACCGGGGACGCTGCCGCCGGACGGCGTCAGCAACTGAATCGTGACGGTGTTGCTCGCCGGAATGTTCTGGCTAGACCATTGAACCACCGGGCCGTTGGTGGAAGTCCAACTTGAATTGTTAGTAGGCGAAGAGACGGTGATTGAAGGGGTGGTGGGCGACTGGTTGCCGCATCCATACAAACGATTCATTACAGCGCGGGTGGCCGGGCCAAAGTAACCAGTCGGATTGGTGAGTCCGAGCGGCGTAAGAATTTCACTCTGATATTTAAGTTGAAAGCCGGAGACCGCCGCGGCCGTGACTTCGTCAAAGTTACCGGTGGCGCTGATGGTAAAACCGGCTTTGGTCAAAGCGGTTTGCAAAGCCGTCACCTCGCTCCCGGTCATCCCAATACTCAAATTAGTATTAAAGGTGTGGCACCACGACGAGCCGCGCGCTTCTAATTCCGCCAGCTGTTGCTTAAGCGTCCCATACTCGCGGAGCAAAACCTCATATTTCTCCCGTTCTGACACCGTTAACTGCCGAAGCGTCACCGAGTCCGTAGTTTGAGCCAGGGTTGAGTTATTCGACAAAATAAAAGAGAATGCGAACAATGCCAAAACAAATATCTTTTTCATCTTCATAATAATACAACTCCATCAATCCCCCTGCAATTGGCCGGAGCGTTCAATAATATAACCATCGTAAGCGGTGTTTCTGTTGGGGGAATAATCAATCGCGGAAATCAAGACGGTCGTGCCGGGGATGATTTGAGATTTTGGCACAGCTAAGCTGCAACCAGTGAACGGCGGGTGAAAGGTAGTGTGATCGCAGGTCTTGGCGAGCGGCGAATTACTATTTGGAGCAATAATCATGATCGTCGTGTAAGCCAAGCCGCTGGCATCGTTCACCTGAACCGAGAACGAAACCGAGCTCGTGTTTGGCAAAACTCCCAGCGCCGGCGATGTCAAGCGGATAGTCGGCGGGGTGGTGTCGCCGCCGCTGATAAGAGTGAAGAAATTATCGCTTTGATCGGTAACTGTTTCGCCGCCTATCGTCGCACTGGCTTCAATCTTGTATTGGCCGGGCGGCGACTGGAAATTGAGCGATTGTGAACCGGTATTGGAAAAATTATTTTGATAAGCCACTCGGCCTTGCGAACTGACCATCTTGAGCGTGATTTGCCGGGTTGGCGGGAGATTGTTCGTCATCCATTTCACTTGGTAAGGCCCTGGTGGTATTTGCTCCCCGCCGTTGGGGGCGAGAACGGTAAGCGGCAAACTGGCGCAGAAAGGCAGACCATTGGGATGACGTGACGGAACGGTATTGGCCGAGCAACATCGTTTCTCGTTCTGGTAAGCGCCAGTGCCTTGGATAAAACGCTCGCCGGGCGCGCAGGCCGAACGGCTGACCGGCTGGCAGTAAGGGGCCTTGGTCCCGCCGGCCGGTCCCGGTTCTTGACCAGCGCGACAGCAAATATTTTTACCCTCTTTGGTAGTACCAGCATAACCCGGAGATTTCGGCCCGCAAATTGAAGAGGTTGGCGGCACGCAAACCGCTACTTCAAATCCATAAGCTGTGCCTCGGCCGCAAGCGCTAGCGGCCGAGCAACAATAATTTCTAGTTCCGGCGGTACAAAACTTACCGCCGGTTTCTTGGCAACCGGCAATCTGGGGCTGGCAAAATTTTTTAGAAAGTATTCCCACACCAGCGCTGGCGGGTTTTTCAAAGTCAGAATCACTATTGCAACAGAATTCACCATGTTGGAAATAACCAACCGGGCAGATTGGCGGAGTTTGCGCCCCAACCGACGGCGCCGAGATTAAAAATAGGCTGAAAACGCCAACAATGAAAAAGCTTGCTTTTTTCATCTGCTTATGATAGCATAGGGTTAGAAAGAAAGGAGGTCAGCATGAGACAGATCGTAAAAAGGCGGTTTGTCAAAGGGCTACTCGGCGGTCTGGGTCTAACGTTGATAGCTGCAATATACCATCTGTGGTGCGACTTCAACTACACCATGGGAGGAGTCCTTGGCCTTTGATGTCTGCCGCCGATCATCCACACGGCCCCGATGTCTATCAAACAGACGCTCGGGGCTATTTTTTAGACCAACCTCTTTATCAACTCATCAATTTTTACCCGCTCCTGCTGGCCGGTGTCGCGATCACGAATGGTAACAGTATCATCTTCCAGGGTTTGAAAATCAATCGTGACGCACCAGGGCGTGCCGATTTCGTCTTGGCGGCGGTAGCGCTTGCCGATGTTGCCGTTGTCATCAAAGGTAGCTACTAAGTTATAGGTGTTAGCTTTTAGGTCGTCGAAGACGGCGCGGGCTTTAGCGACGAGCGTTAGTTTATTGGCGAGAAGCGGAAACACCGCTACCTTGACCGGCGCGAGACGCGCCGGCAGTTTAAGCACGATCCTCGGCTCACCACCCAATTCATCTTCGCTATAAGCCTTGACGAGCAACGCCAAAATCAACCGGTCCAAGCCAAAAGTCGGCTCAATGACATGCGGCATTAATCGTTCCTTGGTTTCTTCGTTGTAATACGACAAATCAACGGCGCTGACGTCACTGTGATTCTTCAGATCAAAGTCGGCCCGATAAGCCAAGCCGCATAATTCTTTGCGGCCGAAAGGAAAAGCAAATTCAAAATCAATGGTGCGTTTGGAATAATGCGCCCGCTCGCCCTCGGGCACTTCCAATTCCTGAATCTGGCCGGAGGACAAACCGATATCCGTGAGCCAGTCGGACATTTCTTTACGCCAATATTCAAAAAACTTTTCCCAATCTTCCGGTCGGACAAAATATTCAATTTCCATTTGTTCAAACTCGCGGACGCGGAAAAGGAAATCCCGCGGGGCAATCTCGTTCCGGAAGGCCTTGCCGATCTGGGCAATCCCGAAAGGCAGTTTGGGATGGAAAGAATCTACGATATTTTTGAAATTGACGAACATCCCCTGCGCCGTTTCCGGTCGGAGATAAGAAGTCGCGGCGTCGTCACCGGCGCCGATTTGGGTCTGGAACATCGTATTAAAGGTTCGACCTTGAGATTTTTGGTCTTTAAGGTCGAACCTTGATGGTAGCGGGTCAGAAAAGTTGGTAACATGGCCGCTCGCCTGCCAGACTTTTTGATTCATCAGAATCGCGGCGTCAACGCCATAAATATCTTCGCGAGCCGTGACAAACTTCTGCCACCATGAATTTTTAAGATTATTTTTTAACGCGACGCCGAACGGCCCATAGTCCCAAGTCCCGGCCAAACCGCCGTAAATCTCCGACCCGGGATAAATAAATCCCCGTCGTTTCGCCAGCGCCACCAA
>JACOZG010000017.1 GCA_016181465.1 Candidatus Vogelbacteria bacterium
AGAACAGTGATTTCGTACACCGTGCTTCTCCTTTCTAGTTTTTTCCAAAGATCTAATCTTTTCCTGTTTCGATCCTTTTGGATCTCATCAGCTCGAGCGTACACTCGAGGACAGAGCGGATTTTTTTTATTTTCTGCCATTAGGTTAGCATATCTAGGTTTAATTGTCAATAGGGTAGAGAGAAGCAAACTATGCTAAAATAAGTAAGTAAAATATGGCTAAAACTCGAAAGTACGAGGCCGAGGATATATTAGTTCTTGAGGGTTTAGAACCGGTGCGGAAGCGGCCCGGGATGTACATTGGTTCAACCGGCACGGACGGTTTGCATCATCTTTTGGTGGAAATTTTTGACAACGCGCGGGATGAGGCCATGAGCGGCGCCTGCGATGAAATCGAGGTGGCTCTGTTACCCGGCGACCTTGTCCGCGTGGCCGATAACGGCGCCGGCATTCCGGTCTCGATTCATCCTAAAACTAAAATCTCGGCGCTCGAGACGGTGATGACCACGCTTCACGCCGGCGGCAAGTTTGAGGGCGATGGTTACACCATTGCCGGTGGACTCCACGGCGTTGGCGCGTCGGTGGTCAACGCGCTCTCGGAATGGCTGAAGGTTTATGTGCACCGTGACGGCGGGGAATATTTTCAAGAATACGCGCGGGGCAAAAGCCAGGCCGCCGTCAAAAAAATCGCCGCTTCAAAACTCCACGGGACGATTGTGATTTTCAAACCCGATCCCGCTGTTTTTTCCGACCTCTCTTACAACTGGGAACGGATCGTCAGCCACTTGCGCGGTCAGGCCTATTTAGTTAAGGGCCTGCGTATTCGAGTGATAGACGCGAGGCATTATGCCGGTCAGCTCGCCAGCGAGGAAACTTTTTATCTTAAGAATCTGGGATTGGAACTGCCGGCGCAAACTTTCTATTTTGAGGGCGGGCTCTTGTCTTACATCCGTTTCCATGCTCAAAAAGAAAAGCCGCTCCACAAAAATATTTTTTACATTGATAAGGCGGTAAATGGGATTCAAATCGAAATTGCCTTTCAATACTTGGACGATATTGTGCCGCGAGAGACGAGTTTTGCCAACAACACAATTACTCCGGAAGGCGGAATGCATCTCGCCGGGTTCAGGACCGCCCTGACCAGGACCTTAAACGACTACGCGCGCAAAAATAATCTGCTCAAGGAGAATGACGGTAACCTGACCGGCGATGATGTGCGAGAAGGGATTCTCGCCGTGGTGTCGGTTAAATTAAAGAATCCTCAATTTGAAGGGCAGACCAAGGCCAAGCTCGGCAATGTGGAGGTGCGCGGCGCCGTGGAGACGGTGTTTGGCGAAAATCTTGCGGCTTATCTGGAAGAGAATCCGGAAGAAGCCCGGGCCATTATCAATAAAGTTATTTTGGCGCTCACGGCCCGCAAGGCCGCCAAGGCGGCGAAAGACAGTGTTTTGCGCAAGGGGGCGCTTGAGGGAATGACTCTGCCCGGCAAGCTGGCGGATTGCCAAACCCGCGATCCGGCCGAGGCCGAGCTCTTTATCGTTGAGGGCGATTCGGCCGGCGGTTCGTCCAAGCAGGGCCGCGATCGGCGGACACAGGCGATCCTGCCGCTGAAAGGTAAAATTCTCAATGTAGAGAAGACGCGACTGGATAAGATTTTGGCTTTTAAGGAGATTAAATCGCTCGTCATCGCGCTCGGCACCTCAATCAGCGACACTTTCTCGCTGGAGAAATTGCGCTATCATAAAATCATCATTGCCACGGATGCCGATGTGGACGGCGCGCATATTCGGACCTTGCTCCTAACACTCTTCTATCGCTATTTCCGAGCCCTAATTGATGGCGGTTATCTGTACATTGCTCAACCGCCGCTCTATAAAATTAAAAAGGGCAAAGAAGTTTATTATGCTTACTCGGATGAAGAAAAAATTAAGGTGCTAAAAACTATCTTCGGCGAGACCAATATCCAACGGTACAAGGGTTTGGGCGAGATGAATCCGGCAGAATTATGGGAGACGACGATGGATCCCGAACGGCGCATTTTAAAACAGGTGACGATTGCGGATGCCGAAGAAGCCGATAAAATTTTTACGATCTTGATGGGTGACGAAGTGGAGCCGCGCAAAATTTTCATCCAAACCCACGCCAAGCTGGCAACACTCGATGTTTGATGGTAAACTTAATCTATGAACATTATTACTATCCCAAAACAAATCGTGGCTAAAGATGATTTGGTGATTGTTCCTCGTAAGGAATACGAAACACTTCTTAGTTTGAAAACCTTCAAAACTTTTACGGCCACACCGAAAATTAAGCGAGCTCTTCGTCGGGCGGAGAGAAATTTTAAATTAGGTAAAACTTTAACCCTCAATGAGCTCAAGAGAAAATTGGGAATTGCAAGTTGATGGATCGGTGAAGAAAACTCTAAAAAGGTTTCCGAAACAAGATCAAGTCCGGATCTCCTTAGTGATTGGTTTACTTCCTCGGAATCTGTTTTTCGGAGATATTCAAAAGATGAGAGGGCGAGATGATGTTTGGCGGCGACGCGTCGGTAATTACCGCTTATTTTACAAAATTGATTTGGCCAATCGAATCATTATAGTTTTCGATCTCGAACGACGAACTTCCACGACCTATTAAATAACTTTATTTCTTCTCTTTGATTTCCGTTTGCAGACGAGTAACGAAATCGGAGACAGAAATATTTTCCAATTTTTCGCGCCGGCCTTCAACGGTCAGTTTGCCGCTAGCGGTTTCTTTATCGCCGATGATAACGAGATAAGGAATTTTTTGCGCCTTGGCCTCGCGGATTTTTTTGCCGAGAGTCTGATTATCCAAATTGATTTCCGCCCGGATGTCATTTGTCTTTAGTTCAGTAAAAACTTTTCGGGCATAATCATTTTGTCTTTCACCGATCGGCAAGACCGTCACCTGCACCGGCGAGAGCCACAAGGGGAAAGCGCCGACGTAGTGTTCAATCAGGAAAGCCATAATTCGCTCGGTCGTGCCGATGGACGTTGACGCTCACCGCGAGCATTGGTGTAAGCGAGGTCAAAGCGCTCGGGCATGCAGAAGTCGTATTGAACGGTGAAGGCCGTGTCTTCCTTGCCGTGGATATTTTTCATCTGGATGTCAATTTTCGGTCCGTAAAAAGCGGCTTCGCCTTTGGCTTCTTCAAACTCGCTGCCGCGCCGGTGCATCAGAGAGCGGAGCAAGGCCTCGCCTTTTTCCCAAGCGGTGTCGTTCTTGAAATATTTTTTATCGTCGGCGCGGTCGCCGAGTGACAGCCGGTAACGGTAGTGTTCGTTTAATTTAAGACCCAGGACGCCGGCGGCGTATTCAATTAGGTCCAGAGCGCCGCCGATTTCTTGCTCGGCCTCTGCTTCATTGACGCAAAAGATGTGAGCGTCGGCCAGGCACATGACCCGGGTGCGCTGGAGCCCCATGATTTCTCCTGATTGTTCGTAACGGTAGAGTTTGGCCAATTCAGCGATCCGCAGAGGCAAGTCGCGGTAACTGCGGGACGTAGCGAGATAAAGTTGGAAATGGTGCGGGCAAGTCATCGGCCGGAGCATGAATTTCTCGTCGTCAATCTCAATCGGCGCGTACATTGAATCTTGGTAGTATGGGTAGTGGCCAGACTTTTGGTAGAGAGCCAGCCGCGCGATGTCCGGAGTGGAAACATGCTGGTAGCCGCGTTTGGTTTCTTCTTCAACAATAAATTTTTCCAGTTCCCGTTTAATCACTGCTCCTTTCGGTAGAAACATCGGCAGGCCCTTACCGACGACCGGATCAATATAAAATAAACCCAATCGCGGCCCGAGTTTCTTATGATCGCGCTCCTCGTTTTCCATCTCATCGTGATTATAACAGCTCTTCTCGGTTGGCGGCACCATCGTGTTCATTCTATTATAATGCTAGCATATTGAGTAAAGCAAGTCAAGATTGACGAAGAGACAATCATCGTTATAATCCCCCTATTATTAACTAACTATTTTGGTCTGGTTAAAACTATGAAGGAAAAAATTGAGAAGACAAACATCAAGCCGCTTGGCGATCGGGTGTTGGTGGAACCGATTCTGGAAGATGCTAGCGGTAAATCCAAGCACGGCATCATCATTCCCGAGACCGTGAGCAAGGAGAAGGCCGAGCAAGGCCTGGTCTTGGCGGTTGGCGCCGGCCGTCTAACCGACCAGGGCAAACTTTTGCCGCTTCGAGTGAAAAAGGGTCAGAAAATCATCTTTGCCAAATATGGTCCGGATGAAATCAAGGTCGGCGATAAAGAATATTACATTATCAGTGAATCGAGCATTCTGGCTGTCATTGAATAAATAACATGGCTAAACAAATTATTTATGACGACCGCGCCCGCCAGCTCCTAAAGAGCGGCGTGGACAAAGTGGCGAACGCCGTGCGCGTGACCATCGGCCCGAAGGGCCGGAACGCCGTCATTGACAAGGGCTATGGCACACCGATGATTACCAATGACGGCGTGACCATCGCCAAGGAAATTTCTCTCAAAGACAAAATTGAAAATATGGGCGCCGAGATCGTCAAAGAGGTGGCGTCTAAAACTAACGATATCGCCGGCGACGGCACGACCACAGCCGTGGTCTTGACGCAGGCCCTAGTGGAGGAAGGTTTCAAAAAGACGACACTCGGCGTCAATTCGGTGGGCATTCGTCTTGGCATCGAGGCCGCCGCGCGCGAGGTGGTGGCGGCATTGCGTAATCTCGCCAAGCCGATCAAATCTAAACAAGAAACCAAACAAGTGGCCACGATCTCGGCCGAATCCGAAGAATTCGGAGAAATCATCGCCGAGGCCATTGAGAAAGTCGGCAAGGACGGCGTGGTGACGGTGGAAGAGTCGCAATCCTTCGGCGTGGAATCAGAACTGGTGGAAGGTATGCAGTTTGACAAGGGCTATGTCTCGCCTTACATGATCACTGATCCGGATCGGATGGAGTCGGAGTATGATGACGCTCTGATTCTTTTAACGGATAAGAAAATTTCTTCGATCAAAGACATTTTACCGGTGTTGGAACGTTTGGCCAATGCCGGCAAGAAAGAATTGGTGATTATCGCCGAAGATGTGGACGGCGAGGCCCTGGCGACTTTGGTGGTGAACAAAATCCGCGGCGTGTTTAACGCTTTGGCGATCAAGGCGCCGGGTTTTGGCGATCGGCGGAAAGAGATGCTGGAAGATATCGCCATTTTGACCGGCGGCCGGGTGATTTCCGAAGAAGTCGGTTTGAAATTGGAGAATGCCGATCTCACGATGATGGGCCGCGCGCGGAAAGTTGTCGCCGCCAAAGAAACGACCACGATTGTCGGCGGCAAAGGCAAGAAAGCAGACATTGATGCCCGGATTGCCCAAATTAAAAAACAAGTCGAGATGTCTGATTCGCAGTATGACAAAGAAAAACTGAAAGAGCGTCTGGGCAAACTTTCCGGCGGCGTGGCCGTCATTAAAGTCGGTGCCGCCACCGAGTCGGAGATGAAATACAAAAAATTGAAGATCGAAGACGCGGTGGAAGCGACCAAGGCGGCGATCGAAGAAGGAATTGTGGCCGGCGGCGGCGTGGCCTTTCTGCGTGCCGGCGCGACCGCGGCGAAAAAAGAGATCAAACCGACGGCCGCGGACATTGCTCATGAATTCTCGGTCGGCGTTGAAATTCTTTTGAAATCGTTGGAGTCGCCGCTGAAACAAATCGCCGTCAACGCCGGTAAGGACGACGGTTCGGTGATTGTTGATCGAGTGAAAAATGCCAAGGGTAATCAAGGTTACGACGCGGTGGCGGATAAGGTGGTGGATGATATGTTTCTCGCTGGCATTATTGATCCGGTTAAGGTGGCGAGAACCGGGTTGGAGCGGGCCGCTTCCGCGGCCGCGATTCTTCTCACGACCGAGGTGGCGATCGCCGAAGAACCGAAAGAGGAGAAGCCGACGGGCGGCGGTATGCCGGGAGGCGGGATGGGAGAGATGGATTATTAAATTAATGGTTTTTGTGTCGGCAGTGTGGTAGGATAAATTGATGCGTTTGGAGTATTACGATGAAGCAAAACTAAAACGGGAAATTCTTGAAATTCTCGGTCGTCATCTCAATCTAGAGAAATATCGAGTTTTCTTTTTTGGCTCGCGGGTGGCCGGCGGCGGGGACGCACGGTCTGATATTGATTTGGGGATTGAGGGACCCGAGCCAGTGTCAGCCGAGGCGATGCTGGCGATTCAAGAGGCGCTCGAACAATTATCCACGCTTTACAAGGTCGAGGTTGCGGATTTTCGCCGAGTCGGGGCCGGTTTCAAAAATCTCGCCAAACAAAATATTGAACTAATCACTCAAGTCAATGTCAAAGTTTAAGTTACTGCTCGAGGATTACCAGAAAGCTGTGGCGCGGCTGGACGAGGTTTTACGCGAGCCCAAAAGCGACATCGTCCGCGATTCGGCGATTCAACGGTTTGAAATCACTTTTGAGCTGGCCTGGAAAACTATCAAGGCCTATTTGGAGGAATATCAGAAGGTCCGCTGTGCCTCGCCGCGCAGTTGTTTCCGCGAGCTTTTCAATCAAGGGGTGATTGATTATAATGATCATTGGCTTAAGTTGGCCGACTGGCGGAACGCCACGGCTCATATGTATAATGAGTCGTTGGCCGACGAGTTGTATCAAGAATTACCCAAGGCGCTTGAGAAGTTTAAAGTGCTGATCCAGAAATTAAAGGAGAATTATGAATAATGAAAACTCAATTCTTAACCAGCCGTTTGGTCATCAATCCCAACCGCCGCCGAGCGCCGAATCGTTAAAATCAGGAAATCTGATTTCCCTCAAGAGTCGTCGGCCTATCGTTACTGTTCTCATTCTCCTCGCGCTCGGCTTAGGCGGGTGGCTCACCTGGCGCTATTTGTCGGTTGTTCCGCCGTTGGTGACTGATGACGCGCCGCCAGCACCAGTTGATGTTATTGAATCGCTGCCTGCAGCTAATGAGGTTGATACCACCAATTGGAAAACTTATCGGAAGAACAGCTGACCAAATTATCGCAATCTCTAAAGTCTACGATAGAAAGCCAAATTGTTGACGGCAGAGAAATTAAGTATGTGAATAGTAATGAAATCATTTACTATTACTTTGATACCAATCAACTAGTTTGGGAATTTAGAATTAATATGCGAAATCAAAGTAGAGGAGAAGGAATATTTTCCA
>JACOZG010000045.1 GCA_016181465.1 Candidatus Vogelbacteria bacterium
CTTTCCAAAAAATATTCTTCCTATACCACAACTCGTCGATCGGAAAGATGTGGTACAGTAAATTAAAAAGGCATTACTGTCTCCTCTCCACATATTGTCCCGTTTCCGTATTGACAATCACGGTGTCGCCGGCATTGACGAACATCGGCGTATTCATGACGAGTCCGGTTTCGAGCACGACCTGTTTCATTCCGCCCTGGACCGTGTTGCCGCGGCCGGCCGGCGGCGCCTCGGTCACCTTAAGATCAATCTTGATCGGCAGACGGAGGCCGATTAATTCTTGGCCGAAGTACAGGAGATCAATCACCGCGCCGGTTTTAAGAAATTTTAATTCCCGTTCGATTTTTGCCGCGGGCAGAGCGAAGCGCTGGCTGGGATCATTTGGTTTGTTAAACCACGCTTCGTTCTGGCGCGCGTAGAGATATTTGGCTGGTTTGGTTTCAATCTCCGCCTCGGCCACCTTGTCGCTCGCCGCGAACGAGTGTTCGCGCACGGCCCCGGTAATCAGGTTTTTTAATTTGGCGGCATTGACCGGTTTGCGCTGCTGTTTGCGGAAGACATGCGCTGTCAGCACTTCGTACGGCGCGCCGTCCAAGACAATAAATTTTTTTGGTTTGATGTCGTTGTAATCAAGCATAGCGTAACTTTAATGATTCCGGACGGGTTGTCAAAGATAGCGGGTCGAGCTATTATCAAATTTGTATGTATTTGGACGAACAGCCGACTCAAAATCAGATCACGGATGAAGAGGCCTTATCCTTGTCTCTCAAGGATCCTCGGGAATTCAAACTGATCGTTGATCGTTATGAGTCGGCTTTTCTCCGTAAGGCCAGATCGATTTTGGGCTGGCGGGAGGAAGTTCAGGATGTGGTTGCGGAAACTTTCACTAAAATCTATTTCAACGCGGGGCGGTTTCGGCCGGTGCCCGGCGCCAGCTTCCGTTCCTGGGCTTATCGGATTCTCGTCAATACGGCAATCAGTTACTACAATAGATTGAAAGCGCGCCGCGGCGATCTTTTAACGTCAGAACTTGATCCCAATTTGTTCCCGGATGAACGGGCGATAGCGGTTCGAGCCAGTGAGGAGTGGCGCGATCTGGCCGCTTCTTATCTGCATCGTCTGCCGGCGGCGACGGCCAAGCTCTTGCGTCAGTTCTTTCTGGAAGACAGATCGCAGACCGACATCGCCGCGGCCGAGGGAATTTCTGTCGCCGCCGTCAAGACCCGTCTCCATCGGGCCAAAAAAGAATTTAAGAAGATTACCCCCCTAGTCGAAATATGAGTTTGCAACATCTTATAATGCGTCGGATCTATGTTATTTGGTTATTGCGCCGGCTGGTTCACTCGACTTTTTTGAAATTGGCATTTTTGTTTTTGCTCGGCTGGCAGGTAAGTTTTTATGTCTCGCCGGACGCGGTTTGGCAGAATGCGCGGCTCGCCGGCGGATTCTCTAATTACGGTTTCTTCTTCAGCGCTCTGGAGCGGACCGAAACCGTGGTGCAGTTTTATCTTTTGGCCGCCGGTTTGCTGGTCCTGTGGCTGTTTAAGGATGTTTTAGTGCGTTTTCTTAGGTTGGCCAACCGGCTCGGATCTTTTTCACGAGCTCGTTCTTAATCTTGGGATTATCGCGCAAAAATAGGCGGGCCGAGTCGTAACCGCGGCCGAGCTTTATCTCCTCGCCTTGGGCCTGGCCGTCCTTGTCTTTGGGCTGGTAGCTGTAGCTAGTGCCGGCTTTGGCAATCAGACCCTGTTTTTCTCCCAGAGCGAGCATCTCGCCTTCAGGCGAGATGCCCTCATTGTAAAGGATGTCAAATTCCGCCACCTTGAAGGGCGCCGCCACCTTGTTTTTTACCACTTTGACGCGGACGCGGCTACCCATTACCTCCTCGCCCTTTTTGATTTGGGCGATGCGGCGGATGTCTAACCGGACCGAGGAATAGAATTTGAGCGCCTTGCCGCCCGGCGTCGTCTCGGGGTTGCCGAACATCACGCCGATTTGCATCCGGATTTGATTGATGAAGATGACCACTGTTTTTGATTTGGCGACAATCGCCGTCATCTTGCGGAGCGCCTGCGACATCAGCCGCGCTTGTTTGCCCACATGATAGGCTCCGACATCGCCCTCGATCTCATCTTTGGGCGTCAGCGCCGCCACTGAATCAATGACGATGACATCGATTTTGCCCGAGCGGATCAAGCTCTCGGCGATTTCTAACGCTTGCTCGCCGTAGTCGGGCTGGGAAATCAAAAGGTCGTCGACTTTGACGCCGAGCCGGCGGGAGTAATCCGGGTCGAGCGCATGCTCGGCGTCAATAAAGGCGCAAACGCCGCCGGCGCTTTGCGCCTCGGCCACAATGTGGAGCGCCAGGGTCGTTTTGCCGGACGATTCCGGTCCGTAAATTTCAATCACCCGACCTCTCGGAACGCCGCCAATGCCGAGCGCTTTCATGATCGCCCCTTCGCCGAAGCGGCTCTGGATCGTCTTGATCGTTTCGTCAATTCCCGCCGCCGTTGGTTTAAGTTCTTTGATTTTAGCCATGAGTTTTGTCTTTATAGTTAAGCTGTAATTTTTTCTCAATCGTTCGGCCGAACCGATCGTCGCCGGAAAATCTGATTATATTATAACCCGGTGCCAGAAGCAATTTGGTCTCAAAGGCGCTGTTCTCGTCAAGCATCAGCGGTTCGTCGTTGGCGGTCAGTTTGGTCACGCCGTCCGCCCGACCGCGAATCACAACGAGTTCGGCGGCGAGAGCGGCGCCGTCCGTCGGGTCGGCGATAATCAATTGAGGTTTATGGACCAGGCCCGAGAGCTGGTAAGCCGCGTAGCCGGCGACGGCAATAAAGAAAATTATCAGCCGCGGGGTCATATTTAGATTGGTTCGGCGGATTCGTCCGCTGTCGCAACCGGTGACCCTTGCCTACCGGCAGGCCGGTGTTCGTAGACCCCGTTAGAGGCAGAGGGTCGATGCGAGCCCTCGCGGCCTCTAACGGGGTAGACTTGGCGCGCCTTGGCGCCCTCGCCCGGGCCGATCACCCCTCGTTCTTCCAAGAAATCAAGGAGTCGGGCGGCGCGAGCGTAGCCGACTTTCAGTCGGCGCTGGAGATAGGAGGCCGAGGCCTTGCCGCTAGTCACCACGAGTTCTCTCGCCTCGTCGTAGAGCTCGTCGTCGTCTCCGTCGCCGCTCGCGCCGGCGAGCTCTTTCTGTCTCAAGTCAACCAGCGGCAATTCCTCGGGGAGAATGTCGTCATATTTCTG
Source organism: Candidatus Vogelbacteria bacterium (assembly GCA_016181465.1). Taxonomy (GTDB): domain Bacteria; phylum Patescibacteriota; class Minisyncoccia; order Phycocordibacterales; family JACOZG01; genus JACOZG01. Next base: position 3,256 of record JACOZG010000045.1, read on the forward strand.
AACCAGCCATTGGACCACTCGTTTAACCTCGGTTTCGGAGATAAAAGCCGATTGCAGGCGCCAGGGCTTGGACCGTTCGCCCGAGAGATAGAGCATGTCGCCGGCGCCGAGGAGCTTCTCGGCCCCGGCCATGTCTAGGATGGTCCGCGAATCAACTTGTGAGGCCACCTGCAAGGCCACGCGCGCGGGGATGTTGGCTTTAATCAGGCCGGTGATTATTTCCACTGACGGCCGCTGGGTTGAGAGAATGAGATGGATGCCGACGGCTCGCGACATTTGGGCCAGGCGGACGATGGCGGCCTCGAGTTCTCTCGGGTAGGTGGACATGATGTCAGCCAATTCATCAATCACGATCACGATGTAGGGCAGGGTCTCGGCGACTGAAACACTCGATGTTGGGGCACCCCTAACATCGAGTGTTTTCTGATGCAGGGACTGGATGTCGCGCACCTCTTTTTCTTCGAGCACGCCGTAGCGCCGCTCCATTTCGCCGATCGCCCACTTGAGCGTGTAGATGGCTTTTTGGGCGTCGGTTACCACCGGCGTCAGGAGTTGGGGAATTTTGTTGTAAATTGTCAGTTCGACCCGTTTCGGATCAATCATGATAAAACGGACTCTGGCCGGCGGATTGCGATATAAAAGAGAAGTGATTAAAGTGTGGATGACCACGGATTTGCCCGAGCCGGTGGAACCGGCGATGAGCAAGTGCGGCGCCCGGGCGAGATTAGTGAAGTGGGGTATGCCGGCGATGTCGCGGCCGAGCGAAACATAAAGCGGAAAGGGCGAGCTGGTGAAGGCCGGGGAACCGATGAGGGAAGCCAGACCGACGGTGGCTCGGGCGCGGTTGGGGATCTCGATGCCGACCAGCGCCAGGCCCGGGATCGGCGCTTCGATGCGGATCGGATGGGCGGCCAGCGCCAGCGCCAGATCATTTTGCAGGGCCACGATGCGGGAGAGTTTGACGCCCTCGGCCGGCTTCAAAGCGTAGCGGGTGATCGCCGGGCCGATCGACACCTCGTCCATTTCCACCACCATGCCGAAATTGGCCAAGGTCCGTTTGATGACGTTGGCGTTGGCTTTGATGTCGCCGGCGACGGGTTTGCCGCTGTCGCGTTCGAGGAGTTCAAGCGGCGGCGGTTCAAACTTTTCTCCGGCTCTCGCGCTCGGCGTCCGGATCGTGAAAGCGGCGAGCGCTTCGTTGCCGGCCGCGTCCCCGACACTCGGTGTCCCGAGGACACCGAGTGTCTTTTTGTCCTGGAGCGCCGCCGGGTTTTCTTCTGGCGGCCGGGCGGCCGGCTCGGCATTCTCGGCGCCGGTGATGAATTGTCTGTTCCGTCGTTTAATCTGCCAACCGAAGAGAGTCGGCGTCAGAGTGATGTTCGTTTCCAGCATAATCAGACTGGCGATAATGACTAGGCCGATAAAAATCAGCAGACTGATGTAATAATCAAACAAGGCGACGAGGGGTGAAGCTAAGAGGCGGCCAGCGAGGCCGCCGGCCCCGCGGCCGAAAACAAGCTCGAGGAACCCCAAACCGCCAAGAAAAAATACTCCCGCTCCCAATGATTTTACGCCGAGGGCCGCTGGCCGAGACACTCGGAGCAGGGTAAAGCCAGTCAGGAAAAGAATTAAGGGAAAAAGGAAAAATCCCCAGCCGACGACTAGTTCCATTCCTGCATAGAGCCAATGCCCGGCGCGCCCGGCCAACCCCAAACTGGCGAGAACAAGCGCCAGCCCGAGGATAAAAGAGCTGATGGCCAATACCGCGTGTCTCGTCTCTTTCGGTATCTCGTTTCTTCTCATGGCGTAAGTATAACAAAAGGTTTCCTTAGTCTCCAAGGTTCGACCTTGGGACTTGGGTTTTTAAGGTCGAACCTTAACATTGGACATTTCTCCTGTCCTATATATAATAAAGGACAAATGTCTGATAGTAAAAGTATCAAGGACAATTTGTCCGATAAAGACATAAAGGACAAAAAAACAGAAAAACTGACTTCTGCCTTATATTTAGTGACTAATTTTCTATCGGACAATGATCCGATCAAGTGGAAAATTAGGGAAAGAGCCCTGGATATTTTATTTTTTGCCACCCGTGACCACCCGCAAGCTTTGTCTCATATAACCGATCTGGTTAGATTAATTGATGTCGTTGTTCTTGACCGTCAAATCTCGGCGATGAACTTTGGTCTCTTGCGTCAAGAATATTCACGGCTTTATGAATTGATTCAGAATCAAGTAAAGATTGTTTCAGAATCTATGGCCTCGGGACCCTTGCCGCCGTCAGTTGTAATTGGTAAGCATTTTCCAGAAAAAGCCCTAAAATCAACATTATCTAGGGCCAAGGCCAGATCTAAGACTGATCGTCAGTCAGTTATTCTTCAGTCCTTGACCGCTGGTGTTTGGTCAGCGCTTAAAGATCTCGCTAAAACAATGCCTAATTTGAGCAGTAAAACAGTTCAGCGCGAGCTCAATGCTCTGGCTGAAGCCGGCTTGGTTAAACGAATCGGCGAGCGCCGCTGGAGCCGGTACAGCAAGGTTTAAAGACACTCGATGTTTTAAGGAAGCCCCAACATCGAGTGTCTGACGGCTTGACGCCCTGATGGCCTCTCCGCTATACTCTTTAGCGGTTATCCACATTGACTTTTGCAGAGTGATTGTCAGTTTGTGATATACTTTAAACCGATTGGTCTTTGCCAATTGAATATTCTGTTACGCTTTCTCACTTTATGACTAAAATCCCCTTGTCCGCCGACAAAGGCGGGCGCAAGGGGTTTTAGAAAAATTATCAGCAACAGCCGTTTCGGCTCGAGGCGGCTTAATTATAAAGTTAAGTAAAAGATTTATGAGTATTAAGAAATTAATTTTCGGTTTGGCTGCTCTAGTTCTGCTTTTCGGTTTGTCTGGTTCTGCCAGCGCCCAAACTGCTGACATCAATGCTCTGCTTCAACAGATCGCTTTGATTCAGTCGCAGATTGCCGCCTTAAGCGGCACACCGACTGGTACGGGCGCTTGCAACTTCACGCAAGACCTGTTCATGGATATGGTTGGCAATGTTGCCGGTAATCCGGAGGTGGTTTGCCTTCAGGATTATCTGAAGTCTACCGGCCATTTCCCGGCGACAACCAATTCAACCGGCTACTTTGGTCCAACGACCAAGAGCGCGGTGGCGTCCTGGCAAGCGGCTAACCTCGTGTCTCCGGCCGCGGGTTACTTCGGCGCGAAGTCCCGCACCGCTTACAACGCGATGGCCGG
>JACOZG010000003.1 GCA_016181465.1 Candidatus Vogelbacteria bacterium
CTCCTGCAAATTCTTTGAACCCAAGACGGCCGAGGCCTTCTGTAAAAAATTCCTCGCGGCCAAATCCGCCACCACCCGCCACTACTTTCGAACTTAAAACAAAAGCCCCGACATGGGATCGGGGCCACCAGCCAAGCAAAGAACGCTACTTGCTCCGTTTCTTCTGTTCAACAAGCTGACGAAGCGAATCAGCAATTGTCTCCAACACCTTGACGATCTTCTCTAAGGAAACGAGCTGGACGGCATCGGGAGTAGCGTTGGCCATCCTTTGATCTCTATCGCCAATCATCTGCTTCGCCACAGCCAACGCACTTTCTGGAGTCCCTAGAATCTCCAGCACCTTGGCTCGCACATCCTTGAGCCGGAAGTTCAAATTCATTAACACTTGGGCAGCTACCCCCCTCTTTGACGCACCTTGCGCAGGTCTACACCGAGGTTCTTGAGCACGTTGGCCCCGACCCCCGACCCTTCTTTCGCCAACCCCAGGAGGATGTGTTCGGCTCCGAGGTATTCGTGGTTGAAACGCTGGGCTTCTTGGACGGCGAACGCCATCACTTTCCGGGCCCCATCGGTAAAATGCTCAAACATGACTAAACTCCTTTCTGGTTGAAACCAAAGACCATGACCATCAACACTGGTGGCCTTGCTATTTCCATCTCCACATCTATCATCCCAAGAGTAGTTTGGCAACTACTGATGATCCTTTAAATCTTACCACAATCGGACGATCGTCTGATTTTGGTTAGATTTAAATTTTTTTGTGGAGACCGAATTTAAGCAAGAGCTCGGCTTCATTGGTGATTTTTTCCGCCGTTACCAATCGGACACATGGTCTAACCTCGAAAAATTCAACGACAAAATCAATCTCCCGTTGGCAGTCGTAGGGGTGGATAAATACTGACCGCTGTAATTCTCTAAAACCCAGTTCCACTAATTTTTGCCGCAGAGCATTGCGGGCCCGACGTTTTCTTTCTGGCACATCAAAAATTACTAAGCGCCATTTCTTATCCCAAAATGCTGGCTCTGGTATCTCCAATTTATCAAAATCAAAATTCAGAATGAGCGTCTTGCCTCTCTTATTAAGCGTTATCATGATCTCCCCGTTATCTTTCTCGCGAAAATCAACCAGCCGTTCATTCTTAAACTCGCGAACGAGACGCCATAAATATCGCCGATTAATAAATTTCCACTCGCGGGCGGCGGCCTTCACCATTTTATAGTACTGTTTGGGAGAACGCGTTAAACTCAAAACTACTCCCGTCGCCAAAAGTAAGAGAACTTTCTGTTTTAGGGGACTGGTGAAATGTTTTTCCTTCATTTAATAAATGATACCATAATCGGACGATCGTCTAAAAGTGTCTCAATTTTAACCTTGAATCGAACTCCGAACTTCTTCAAAACAGAGAATCCGAACGGCTAACTGGCGCGTCCATTGCTTGATTGGCCAAGCGATCGGCGCGGCGATTTTTCTCCCGCGGGATGTGGACAAAAGTTAAATGCGGAAAGTGGACGACCCGTTTGTTCCTGGCGCGCCACCAGTTCGCTGTCTAGACGCACCTCCACTTCAGCTTGTTTGACCGCCGCGGCGCCCTTCAACCGTTTCAAGACATCCAAACCCAAAATCACGGCTTCATATTCGGCCTCGTTGTTCGTCATCGCCCCGAGATGTTTGTGGGCCTTTTTAAGCTCGCGGCCGGCCGCGTCAGTGATAATCGCTCCCGCGCCGGCTAGACCAGGATTGCCTCGCGCTCCGCCATCAGTGTAAATAATAAATTTTTGCACCAATTGATTAAATCAGAGAGACATCCGCCAATCAACAATCCGCAAACGCAATTCAGACCGGTCTCGGAAATAGGATTTTTCCAAGTTGGCCAGAAGGTCAATCCGGTCGCCGCCGGCCGGCGGTGACCCAAGAGCGAAAAATTTGACGGCTTTGATTCCCGGCGCGAGATTCAATTCCAGATGGCTCGGACCGCGGCCGAATAAACGACTGCCTCGAACGGCCAGATTTTTGAATAAAAATACCGGTTTATGATTCTCCACGCCGAACGGCGCCAAGCGCGCCAGCGAATCATAGGTCGCGGATGAAAATGATTCAACCGACAGTTCGACATCAAAAAATAACTCGTCCCTCCTAACTAACGGTTCTTTAGCCACCGCGGCGTAAGCCGCCACGAGCGCCAGCGTCAAATCCGGGAGCCGCTTGGGCAGAAGCGAAAATCCGCCGGCCGCGGCATGACCGCCGTAATTTAAAAAAAGCTCGCCGCCGGCGGCATCACTGGCCGCCTTCATCAACTCAACAATATTAACCGCGCCAGCGGACCGGCAAGAACCCCTAACCTCGCCGCGGCCGTTCTGCCCCCACAAGAATACCGGCCGGCGATGCTCCTCCGCCAGACGGCTAGCGGCCAAACCCAAAACGCCGAGAGGCCAATTCGGCTCGCCGGCGATGAGCACGGTCCGGCCGGCCGCGACGGCAGAATCGGAGCGAACAGCTGCCAAAATTACCGCCACTGAAGCGCGCCGCTCGTCATTCTTTTCTTCCAAATGCCGCGCCAGCCGGTCGGCTTCCCCTTCGTCGTCGGCGGTCAAGAGCGCGTAGGCCGCCTGGCCGTGCGACATTCGGCTGGCCGAGTTCAAACGCGGTCCGATCAAAAAGCTGATGTCGTCTTCGGTAAGAAATTCCGGCATCAGGTTGAGTCTAACGAATAACCGCTGCAAGCCAAGCCGCGGCGTCCGCCGCAAAACTTTAAGGCCAAAATAAACCAGAGCCCGATTCTCGCCGGTCAAAGGCACCAGATCCGAGACCGTGGCAATGGCGACGAGATCCAAGAGCCATTTTTCCCAGCCAGGCTCTACTTGGTGGAAATCAGATATCCACGGCTCGTGGATATCTGATTTCCACCAAAATTGCACCAACCCCTGCGCCAACTTGAAAACCACCCCGGCGCCGCAGAGCATTTTATAAGGATACGGGTCAGCCGGCTGTTTCGGATTGAGAATGGCGTAAGCCGCTGGCAATACCTCGGGCACCAAATGATGATCCGTGATAATCACCGTCATCCCCAGACGCGCCGCTTCCGCCACCGCTGCCACATCAGTGATGCCGCAATCAACCGTGATCAGTAATTTGACGCCGGCCGCGGCGAGCGCGGCGAGCGCCTGATTATTCAAGCCGTAAGATTCCTCATGCCGATCAGGAATATAGACGGTAAAATTAGGAAAATTTATCTGACGAAAGAAAGCGGCGAGGATCGCCGCGCCCGGCACACCATCAGCATCATAATCGGCAAAAACGGCGATTTTTTCACCAGCCGTAATCGCGTGAAGAATCCGTTCGCAAGCCCGTTCCATACCCAGCAACAAAAAAGGGTCGTGGAGATCGCGCTCGTAATCCGGCGTGAGAAATCTCTCGGCCGCTGGCTGTTCCGTGATACCGCGGCCAACCAAGAGTTGACGCAATAAATCAGAATTAACCGGCAAATTATTTTCTGCCGAAACAGACCGCGGCCGCCAGATCTTTGGCATCCGGCTATTTTAGCATATACTGAAGAAATGCCTGACTGTATCTTCTGTCAAATTGTGAAAAAAGAAATACCGGCCGAAACGGTATATGAGGACGAAAATTTTTTGGCGTTTTTAGACATCCAGCCGCAAGCCCCCGGGCACTGCCAAGTGATCCCGAAAAAACACTACCGCTGGGTCTGGCAAGTGCCGGGCGTTGGCGCCTATTTCGAGATCGTGAGAAAAATTGCCATGGCCCAGCAAAAGGCCTTTAAACAAAACGGCGTCTGGTCAAGAATCACCGGTGAAGAAATAGAACACGCTCACATCTGGATTTTTCCGGACCCGCGACCGGGCAAAACTGCTGGCGACAAAAACGACTTGGCCGGCAACGCCGATAAAAAGCGCCCCGCCGAAGACGGAGCGCGTCGAAACTGGTGTTAACCGAGAGCAATGGAACCGAAAGAACCGAGACCGGTGGAACCAAAACCGCCGACATCTCGATTCACGGAAATCTTTCGAGCGATGTAGTTCACCAGGTAGCTAACTGTAAAAAGATCGTTGATCAAATGAACCTGAGGATCTTTCACAAATTGTGAAAAGTCCAAGTCAGGAAACAATCTTTTCAAAATCAGCAACCCATGATCGGTTAACCGACCATGCTCGTTATTAGCCGAATCATCGAAAAACCCTTCGGGAAACGATGGGAACAATTCACATTTTGGAATAGAGACCTTAAACTCTCTTTCCAACTTGAGCACGATGTCTGAAAAATCAATAGACTCGGCTGCCAGATCTTTTACCAGCTTAGAATCTGCCGTGATTTCATCCTCGTCAACGCCAAGTGCCTCCCATAGGACTCTTTTGACCCTGGTCATAATTTCTTCCTGTTTCATCGCCGCGTTTCCTTTCCAGTTAGCGATCCTCGAAGGACTATTAAAGACCTGATTCACTTTCACAAACCACGCTACTCCACCATCTCTCAAACTACCTGACCCTGAATAAAAAATCAACTCCGGCGGAGCGCCTCAATCCCGGGCAGGGTGCCGTTGGCCAAAAACTCAAGCATCGCCCCGCCGGCGGTGGAAACGAAATCAAATTGGTTCAACAGATCCAGAGACCGAATCGCCCGCCACGGTGTCGCCGCCGCCGACGATGCTCTCGGCATTACTGCCGGCAATGAATTTAGCCGCCGCCTCGGTGGAGCCCCGGAAGCCGCGCTCAAAATTGCCCAAGGGTCCGTTCCATAAAATAAACCGCGACTGGCCGATTACCGGCAGGAGTTTTTCCACCGACAGCAAACCAACATCCAAGATATTATCGCTGGTCGTTAATTCATCCGGCCGCTTAATGAACACCCGACCGCTATTTTGCACCCGCACATCCGCCGGCAAAACAATCTTGGGATGGCCGAGAAAGGGACGGGCTAAACTGGCGTCTTTATCCACCAGTGATTCACCAAGTTCGTAACCGAGTTCACGGAAAAAAGCGTGGGCCAGCGCGCCATAGATAAAAATCTGGTCGGCGGCGTCAATAAATTTTCGCACCACCGGCAACTTGGTCTCAAATTTCGCCCCGCCCAAAATCACCGTGAACGGGTGTCCGGGTTTGAACACGCGGCTTAAATTACGTACCTCTTCCGCAAACCAAAAACCGACGTAAGCCGGCAGGCGACGGGGCAAACCGACGATGGAAGCGTGTTCGCGATGGGAGGCGGCAAAGGCTTCGTTGATATAAATTTCCCCGACTGACGCCAATTGCTCGACCAAGTCCTGATCATTGACGGCCTCACCCGGGTAGCGCCGCAGATTTTCCAGCAAGAGAATCCCGCCGGCCGAGAGGGAGGCGGCTTGCGATTTTAACTGATCCAATTCAGGCACGAAACCGAGCGGAAAAAAATTTTGAAGATATCGAGCGACTGGCCGCAAACTCCCGGCCGTTCGACCAAGATGGCTCAAAATTATCACCCGCGCTTTGGCCTTAACCAAATACGCAACGGTCGGTCGAATGCGCTGCAGACGAAAATCATCGGCGACTTGGCCATTCTCAATCGGAACATTAAGATCAAGCCGCACCAACACCTGGCGGCCGGCCAGATCGGCGGCTGGAATCTCGGCCAGAAGCGGCAATTTACTCTCTCGGTCCATGCTTGTCAAGCCGATCCGTCAGCTAAACGCAAAATAACGTTGAAGCGGTCGGCGCGGAGCGACTCATGACCGACGAGGAGCCCGGCGGCTTCGCCGCGACCGAGGAAATCAGCCGCGTTCTCGGGTGTGACCGAACCGCCGTAAAGAATCGGGATCGACAGCGCTAAATTCTGACCGAAACCAGCCGCCAAAACTTTTTTGAGAAACAGCGCGTGTTCCAAAAAATCTTCCGGGGTGTCGGCGGACGACGCCGAACCGCCAATCGCCCAAACCGGCTCGTAGACGATGATTAAGTCCTTCGCTTCGGCCCGGCTGACGCGATCCAGATCGCGCTCCAGCATCCCGCGGAGCGCTCGGAGATAATCACTGCGTTCGTCGCGCGCCGTCTCGCCGAGACACAAGATAACCTTGAGTCCGGTTTTTAAGGCCAAGCGGACTTTTTTGTTGACCAATTCATCTGTCTCGCCCAGACGGCGCCGTTCGGAGTGGCCGATGATGATGTGGCCAGCGCCGGCGTACTTGATTTGCGCCGCGGAAATCGAACCGGTAAAGGCGCCGCGCGGTTCATTAAAAATATCCTGCCCGCCAAGAACTAAATTCTTACCCGGGCGCAAGAGCGATAAAAACACGGCCGGCGGGCAAACTACGATCGCGATCCGGCGCAGACGATCAGCCGTCCGCTTGACCTTGGCGAATAGCCGCCGCGCCTCGCGCGGCGTCTCGGGATTCATCTTCCAATTGGCAACGACGATTTTCTTCATTCTACTTCCTGCCATTTAGTAATCTCGAATGCCCCGCCCGGGCCGGAGGAAAAATTAAGATTAGCCAAACCGCTCTCGTAAGTTACCGTGGAATTATTCTCCATTGTTATTCCGTAACCAGCCACTTCTTTCGCCGCCGCGTTCTGGCTGAAATTAATCAAACCCTTGCCCGCATAATAAATAATGCCTTCGGAATTATTATTCACGGTCAGCACCGTATTAACCGGGTCATCTTTGGCGGAAAGCACCATAATATAACTGTCGGGATTGCCCGAGCCGAAAAAATTACAATTATTACCGACGGTCGCGGTGCCATCCGTCACCATTACCCCAGAATTAGGGCCGTAAGCGGGATCAAGCATAATTTGAGAACCGTTAGCGCAACTGAAAACCAGATCGCCCGTAACCCAGATCGTGCCAGTGATAGTCAGAGTGGTATCATTCGGGATATTGATTGTCAGATCGCCGGCAACTTTCTTCGGGCCGAAACTGCCGGAGTCGTCAATAAGATGGTCGCCGTTAATCGTGCCGCCGAGAACGGCGTCATCGCGCCAGTCCTGAATCACGCCGTCGGAAAACGGCAACTCCGCCCGCGCCGGATTGCTGACGATGCAATATTGATTGGGGCAATCACTGCCATGAATCTCGGTGTCCACAAATAAATTAGCCCGGCCAGTGCCGGCATTAATATCACCGATCGTCATATCTTCAATTCTGGTCGTCGTGCCGCCAACCCAAACTTTAAATAAGAGGTCGCCGCCGACATTGGTCCAGGAGGCGTTAGACTGACTCCAATTTTTAGTCGTCTTGCCGACATGGGAAATGAAGGCGTGAGCCTCCGGAATTAACCAGGCCAGGCCGATGTTATCCTTCCGCCAATTCCAATAATTGACGCCGGAATTAGAATTAGAGTCAAGGATAATCCAATAGGTGGTGTTGGCTCCTAGATTCGGCGGCGAGGCAAAAGCGACATCAATCCAAGACGGAGTGAGACCGACCGACGAAACCGGAATAACCGCCGAGGCCAAACTTGAGGTGTCTGGCTTATTACCGTTATCGGCTGTAATCCTCAAAATCAAATTTGAACCGGGATTGCCCACCCGCGCCAAGTAAACTGAAACCTTATTAAGCGCGCCGGCGCTGGTGGAACCGAATGATTGAGCAATATCTTCATTATTGGCAGTGGTGGCGAAAAATTGATCGTTATTGTCTTCGGTCCAAAAATCGCTCGGGTCGGCATTCAAGCCGCCGGCGACAATAACGTCGCCAGTTACCGTGCACTCGCCGCTTTCACAAATGATATTGCCATTGGAATAAACACTGCCTTCCACTCGCGATCCATTCCGCATAAACAAACCGCCGTCGCTGACTTGGATGCCGTAGAAAAGTTCGGCGCCAACCTCGGACAGGTCGAGCTTGGTGGAAATTTTGCGAAGATGATTATCGGCATTGCCGACGGCTTCAATCTGCCGATCGTTCACGATCTCGGTGACACTGACGGCGGCTTGAGCCGTCGCGACCGGCAAAATGTACGAGGACGAATAAGCTAGTTTATTCTTCAGCCGATAGGTCGCGTCTTCCACGCCGGACTCGGCGGCGGCGTAACTCTGGCGCGAAACGAGCGCCGCGCGCGCTGATTTGAGCTGGCGCGTCAAGGGCGCGGCAAAGCCGGCAATGATGACCACGGATAAAAGGACGAGAAAAATAACCGAGGCCAAAACAGCTTGACCTGATTCTTTACTTTGCGTTTTACACTGTATGTTTTTCATTTTTCGTTTTTAGTTTTGCGTTTGCATTTCAGTAGGAGCCGCGGAGAACGGCGGTGGAATAAAATTTCCCGGTCCGCGCGGTCGCTCCGCGATGCGCGGTTAGGGTCATCTCTATCTTAATCGCCGACGAATTAACTGTACTAATTTGACGGAAAATCAAATTATCCACGTTGACGTTTTTGGCGGTAGTCGAAGCCGCCTGACCACTACCCGCTTTCACCATCAACGTCGAACCCGTTAGGAAAAATTCCACCGTCGTCGGCAAGCCACCGCTATCAACTGTATTCAAAACCAGCTTACCCGGATTGGTGTTGAAAGTGCTCGCGAGCGAATTCGCGCTCGTGGCTTGCCTCGTCTCTCGCACCAACCGCTCAAGACCCAAAGCCGCTGAACTAGTCAAATTGCGTTCGAGTTGAAATTGGGTATAGGCTCGAACCATGGTAAATAGAAGATTGATAAAGAGCACCGACAATCCCGCCAAAATCGCAATGTAGATAATCGCCTCGAGTAAAGTGTAGCCAGACTTCATGTCAATTAAAAAGATTGGTGAAATAGGCCGACACCGTCTGCGTCGTGGTGGCGTCAGATCCAGCAGAACGCCAAGCCACCGAAACCGTTGCCAGTTTGGTATTCGGATCAACCGTGCCACCGCTCGGAACAATGTCTTTCGTAGTGTCGTCGCGTGACACCGCGGTCAGACCGATTTTCCGCTCAAACTTGCCGTCTAAAAACACCTTGGCGGTGGAAGTCGCAAAGCGGCTGCCGTTCCAAATCAGATAGTAATCAGTGCCGACCGGCCAGTCGGCTAAATTGGCCCAGCCCGAGTCGCGCCAGGTTCGGACGGCTTCCAGTGATTCTTCTAACAGAAAACCGGCTTGCGAGAGTTCAACCATCGCCCGGCTGGATTTGGCCAAGCGGTCAAACACTGTCAGCACCCCGAGAAACGAGGCGGTGATGATGCTCGCGCCGATCAGAATTTCCAGCAGGGTGAACCCCGATTTTACTTTTCGCTTTTCGTTTTTAGCTTTTCGTTTCATCTTAATCCGATACTGCCGGCGGCGCTGACCGCGACTACGCGCTGTTGGCTATTATCCCCCGCCAGACTAACCGTCACCGTGCCGTTCTCGTCGGTCGCGCCGGTTAAACGTTTAAACATGATCGTCGTGCCGCCGCCGGTTAAAGAAATATCGGAAATCGTTAAACGATTATGCAGCGCCACTTCTTTATTATCCGGCACTAAAGTTATTTTATCACTTTCAAACAAAACGCCGTAGGCGGCGGCGCCGTCTGAAGATAGGGTCCGCGTCCTGGCCTCATGGAGCAACGACAAGATATCTTCGGCCGCGCCGTCAAGCAATTTCCCGTTACGGAAAGCGGCGAAGGGCCAGATGATTAATGCCAGTAGAATCATCATGATCGCCAAAACAATGAGCGATTCCAACAGACCAAATCCAAACTTTTGACTTTTGAATTGCACTTTTGATTTTTGCACTTTGACTTTTAAGTTTTTACAAATTCTCACTCAAAGAATAAATCGGGCCGATCATCGAGACGGCGAAAAAACCCACCGCCAACCCGATCATGATCATCAGCACCGGCTCGATCACGGTGGAAAGATTCTTCGTCGCCTGATTCACTTCTTCCTCGTAGAAGACGGCGCCGCGGAGAAGCATGTCCGCCAATTTCCCGGTTTCTTCCCCGACTTCGGTCATCTCGCCGACCAACACCGGGTAGAGACGCTCGTGATCCTTAAAGACCGAGGAGAGGGTCTGACCTTTCTCCACCTTGGCGCCGGCGGCCTCAATCACCATTTGATAATAATGATTCTGGACCACCCGACGGGTGATGGCCAGGGCCTCGACCATGCCCACCCCGGAGGAAATTAATGAGGACAGAGTCCGCATCGTGGCGGCGCTATTGACCTCTTTGGCGAGCGGCGCGATGAGCGGCAGATGGAGCACCAGCCAAGCCGAGGTGCGCCGGCCGCGGCCGGTGCGGAAATAAGCGACGACCGCGCTCACGAACGCCAAGAGCGAGAGAAAGAAAAGCAAAGTGTGTCCCGACAGAAAATTGCTCGTCGCGATGACCAGACGCGTCGAGAGCGGCAATTCCGCGTTCAGCTCTTCAAACACCGCCGTCAGATTAGGCACAAGAAAAATCATCATCAGGATCCCGATCAGAATAATGACGATGACGATGATCGCGGGATAGATCATCGCCCCGCGGACCTTGCGCCGCAGATCATAATTTTTCATCAGCTGCTCGGCCACCACTTCAAGCGACTGCGGCAGTTTGCCGGATTCTTCGCCGGCTGCGACCATGGCCACGAACACCGGCGGAAAAACAGCCGGGAAAGCGGCCAGGGCGGCGCTCAACCCGGCGCCAGCGCCAATCTTGGCCGCGATCTGGGAGATCACTTGGCGGAACCGCTTGGAACCGGACTGCCGCTCCATCACGGCGAGCGCCCGCGCGAGCGACAGGCCGGCGCCGATCATCGCGCTCAAATTGCTCGCAAACACGATTTTGTCTTTAATTTTGACGCCGCCGAAATTCAGCCAACGTTGCAATCTGGCCCGATTGACCGAAGAACTCTCCGGTTTAGCCGAAACGACCGTCAAGCCCTCTGCCCGCAACTCTCGAGCCAGGGCAAAACGGTCTTTGGCTTCCCGCTCGCCTGCCAGCTCTTTGCCCTCCTTGTCCCGCGCTTTGTATTTAAATTTCATCATTCAGAAACTACCCGAAACACTTCTTCCAAGCTGGTGATGCCCTGCGCCGCTTTATAAATTCCGTCTTCAAGCATCGTCAGCATGCCCTCGGCCTTGGCTTGTTCTTCAAGACGCGCGGCGGTCTCGCCCTTCATCATCAGCTCTTTGATCGCCGGCGACATGATCATCACTTCATGAATGCCGATCCGCCGAGTATAGCCGTCCGGGCACTCGACTGACGGCTTCGGATGGTAAAAAGGGATCTTTGACCAACCCTCGTCCGGCGGCACCGCCTTGTCCTCCTTGAGCGCCGCCAATACCCGATCTAGTTCAACGCGGCTTTTGAGTTTTTTCAATTCGGCGTCGGTCAAAAAATAACTTTCCCGAACGGCACAAAACTGGCGCACCAGACGCTGGCTGACGACGAGCCGGACGGTGGAGACCACCAAAAACGGCTCCACCCCCATATCCAGGAGGCGCGGGATGGTCGCGGCCGCCGAGTTGGTGTGAAGGGTGGAAAGCACGAGGTGGCCGGTCAAGGCCGCGTTAACGGCCAAACTGGCCGTCTCCTGGTCGCGGATTTCGCCGACCATCACGATGTCCGGGTCCTGACGGACCAGCGCGCGGAGACCATTGGCAAAAGTGAAACCGATCTCCGGTTTAACCTGCGTTTGATTGATCCGCGGAATCTGATACTCAATCGGATCTTCAATCGTGGAGATGTTCACATCCGGCTGATTCAACAGATCAAGAATGGTGTACAAGGTAGTAGTCTTGCCCGAACCGGTCGGCCCGGTAACGAGGATGATGCCGGTTTTGCCGCGGATGCCGCTGTGGATCCGTTCCAGCCCGACAGAATGGAAACCGAGCTGCTCTAAGGTGAACCCCTTGACTGTGTCCGGCAAGAGACGCATCACCACTTTCTCGCCGTAGAAAGTCGGGAGGAGCGAGACGCGCAAAGACACTTTTTGCCCGGCTGTTTCAATTTTGAACCGGCCGTCCTGGGGCAGACGTTTCTCATCCAGTCGGAGATTGGCCAAAATTTTAATTCTGGCGATGATGCCGGCGGCCGCGGTTTTGGGCAAAATCATCGCGTCGTGGAGCACGCCGTCAATGCGGTAACGGATCACCAGCTCTTTCTCATAGGGCTCGATGTGGACATCCGAGGCCTGCTGGAGAATGGCGTGGAGGAGCAGAGTGTCCACGATTTTGACCACCGGCAGACCCTCGGCCAATTTCTTCAGCTCGCCGGCGGCCGCTTCTTCTCCGCCCGCGGGCAGACCGGCTTTCTCCAGCCGCTCTGATTCCGCCTGGATGATGTCGCCAAACTCGGCCTTCAAACTTTTCTGGTACTGGAGCAGGATCTGCCGGATAGAATCGTTGTCCGTCAGCCGCGGCAAAATTTTAAGCCCGACGCCCTTTTTGATAAACTCAATCGCTTCCAGATCCTCCGGGTCAAGCATTGCCACTTCGAGCTCCTGGCCCGTCTGCCGAAAAGCCACAATGTTGTGTTTCCGGGCGATCGGTTCGGGAATCATAAAGAGCGTGGCGCGTTCAATCTTCTCCTTTTTTAGATTGACGAACGGGATGCCGAGAAGATAAGCTTTGATCCGCCGGAAATCATCCTCCTTGATCCGTCCGCTCCCGAGAAAAATCTCTTCGATGGATTTACCGCTCGCTTTGGCCTCGGCGTAGAGCTTGGCCACCTCGCTCTCCGGCATCAGTTCAGACTCGAGGACGAACGCTTTCAATTTCTCCGGATCCAACCACATTCATTTATTATACCATCAATTGTCAATTACACTTAAAGCAGGTGCGGACATTGTTGAGGTAATTACTATCGCCGGACGCGTATTCCGTAGTTTGTGTCCCCGTCGTCAACCAACCTGAAGGACAAGACGGCGGCGAGGTTGGGCTGGCGCTTTTTAGATACATAGTCTGGCAAATCGGTTTGATCGCCGGCGCGCTCTTAACGCAAGTGCGCACGTTGTGTTTGACGCTTACGGTAGCGCTAACAAATTCCGCTGTCACCCCCAAATCAGTCCAGAGACCAGTGTCAAAGACCGTATCCGGACAAGCTGGCGGGTCTCCGGGAGATCGTGCCTTCAAGTACATGACTGACTCTCCGGGCGGCCGGTTAACGAGCACCGGACCGCCACAAGACCAACCAGTTGTCGTATCGTATTTCCAGTAGACGTTGTTTCCGGTGCAGCCGGCAGAACTAAATTTCAAAAAATTGCCGGAAACGGTCAAGCCGAAGTCGGCGGCCGGCGGATTAATGACCAATTTGTTGCCGTTTATCGTCAGCCCGCTGCCGGCATTGACGCCGAGAGACACTGCGCCCTGACCGCCGCCGGTGAGACCGCCCGCGGCCGAGGCCGTGATACTGCTAACTAAAGCCAAACAACTGGTCGTCCCGGTGGTGCCAGAAATCGCCGTAATGGCGCTGTAATTGTTCCCGGTGCAGGTGCCGGTGATGCGCGCTTGGACACCTTGAAATGCTATTTGAGAAATAGAACCTGACTGATTGATGATAACGGCAAAACCAGGCGAGAGGCCAGAAAGCGGCGGAGGCAAATCCGCCCAACCGGCCGTACCATTGGCGTCAGCCGTCAAAACCTTATTGGTGCAATCAACCCCGCTCGGCAAACAGCCCTTGCGGATTCTCATCGCGCCAGCCACATCCAGCGCAGCCGCGGGGTCAAGTTGCGTGATGTCAAGACTATTGCCAAAACCAACGCCCAGTTGATTGAAAGCCATGGCTGTCCGAGACATTGAGCGGCAACCAACAACCCGGTGGCCGCGGCGTGGTCTGGTTCCCGGCGCAAGTTGGTGCCGACCAGACCGGCTCCTGCCAGGCCGCTTGGGCTGGAAAAGCTAACAAGCTAATGAAGCTGATGAAGCTACTAATGAAACTAACGAAGCGGTTACCCCTCAACTGCATACGAAACAAGTCCTGACGTAGTTCGTGAAAGTGCCGCCAGGCGCATATTCATTAGAATTAGCCGCTTCGGTCCAAACACCAGTGCAAGACGGCGGCGGGCTATTCGTCGAGCGCAAGTAAATAACTTGGCAGGGGCGATCGGTGCGGTAGCAAATTCGAACATTATTCAACGCACCGCCGCCGGCATTCTCACCACTTGTGGGGCCGCTGGTCCAGCCAGCGGCGGTCGGACAAGCTGGGGCTACGGTTGAACTCTTCGCCCGCAAATACATCACCGATTCCCCAGGCATGCCAGTGGAAGGAGAAGGGAAGGTAGCGCAGACCCATTTGTTGGGCACAACCGTGGTATCGTATTTCCAGGTCTCGCCGTTGTTGGCGCAGGGCTCAAACTGCACCCGACCGGTCGCGCTGATCGTCAAGCCGTCGCCAGCACTAGGACTCACGGCGGTATCCACATTTAGCGCCACCTGATTGCTCGCGTTTATTCTCAAACCAGTATTATCACTCGGGACGCCGGTATAAATTTTCAAAGTTACCGGACCGGACACTGCCGCGGTCGTGGTCGCCAACGGACTACCAGTTAACAAAGTCAAACCAGAACCGGTCGGGGCTTGAACAGTGGTGACAAAATTCTGACAGGTCACGCCGCCGGCAAGCGTCACTCCGGTCATCGCGTTGATGCCGCTGTTGCACTGGCCAGAAATAAACTGCTGCACCGTGGCCGGCGCCACCTGACCGTCTGGAATCGTAGTGTGCGTCTGACCGGCCGCCGCCGCCACAATGCCCTCACCGCCGATAATTTCAGTCGCAGAATAATCCCAGCCGCCCTGGTCATTGGGTACCCCTAGATCAATTCCATACCCTTCAGTAATTTTAGTCAGCCCGGCCACATTAGTCTGCCAGCTGGCTAGACCATAGCTGTTTGATGACTTCAACACCTTATCTTGACAACCGCCAGTGGTACAACCAGCTCTAATTCTCATCGCGCCAGCCACATCCAGCGCAGCCGCGGGGTCAAGTTGCGTGATGTCAAGACTATTGCCAAAACCAACGCCCAGTTGATTGAAAGCCATGAAGGGTGTTGGTGCCGGCTAAATCAGACGGCCCGCCAGTTGGTGGATTCCACGCCGCGAGCGCGTACCCCATGCCCAAACCGATAACCAAAGCGATCAATCCCAAACGCAAAAATTCTTTCACTTTCATACGGGTTTTATTTTACCACACCCGCCAGCCCGAGCACCGCTCCCACCAGTGGATAATTCAATGGCAAGTGGAACCCTTGCCGGGTGGCTAAGATACCACTGCTGATATCGGCATCGGCATAGCAGACAACTTTGACGCGTTTCTAAAATTTTGAAAAACTGGTTTAAAGCGTCTGGAAGCGTTAAGTATTTCAAAACCTAAAACTTTTCCGCGCTCGTCAAACTCAATACTGACACCGTGTAATGTCAAGGTTAAACCTTGCCAGAACCCGCGAGCGCCGCTCCCACCAGTGGATAATTCAACTGTTAGTTCAACTGTTAGACACTCGGTGTTTAACAGTTCACAACATGGTATACTAAAATATACTAAAATTAAAATATCATGCGCAATATCAATATCAGCCCCGGAGAACATTACCATATTTATAATCGCGGCAATGATAAGCAAAAGATTTTTCTTGACGAACGGGATTGGATCAGATTTCTTTTCTGCATTCTGCATTTTCAATCACCTCTAACTTTCACCAATCTCTCGCGCCCGGTAACCAATTTTGTTAAACACCGAGTGTTTAACATTGAGCCGAGAGTAGTCAAGGATATACAGCGACAAAGAATTGTCCGGCTTAATTGTTTCTGCTTAATGCCCAATCACTTTCATCTGTTGGTTTACCAAAAAACAGAAGCCGGGATCGCTCAATATCTGCAACGGGTGTTAAACAGTTACACCAAATATTTCAACACCAAATATAAGAGGGATGGCCACCTATTCCAAGGTCCCTACCGGGCAGTACACATTAACGACAATGACCAACTTCTTTACACCTCGGCTTACATTCACAGAAATCCAAATGAACTTAAACCGTGGCGAGATCACGAAAACAATTATCCATGGTCAAGCTACCGAGATTACATTGGTACGAATCAATGGGGGATGTTACTCGATCAAAAAATCATTAAGGAACAATTTACGGACGGCCAAGATTACGATCGCTGGGTCAAATCAAGCGGGGCCAAAGACCCCGAACACATTGATAGTTTAGTCTAATTGTTAGATTGTTAGACACTCGGTGTTTAACAGAGCTAAACACCGCAAAGTCGAACCTTGCGAGAGCCGAGAGCAAAGCGTCGCCTTGCCGAAGGAGTACTTGCCGGAGGCTAATATTTTGACAAGAGGTCTTGCCAGTGGCTAGACGGCTAAGAACCGTAAAGTTCGTGATGGGTACCGATTGCGGCCAAGGTGATCAAATCTGCGGCTTCGTGAGTAAAGATCACCACCAGATCGCCGCCGACACTAAAACTGCGGTAACCATCGTAGCGGCCGCGAAGCGGGTGGTTTTTTAACAACGGATGAAATGGGTTTCGGATGAACAGATCGCGCCGTTCCCGGAATCGTCTGATTTCGGCCGGCGTCAGTTTCTCGTCAGTTTCTTTAATTGTCTCTGAAAATTCCGGTGGAGCCGAAAATGAATCATAACTTAAGCCATTGGTCCATTTCTCCACTGGCGGTAAAGACGGGGGAGAAATTCAGACCAGTTTGACGGTCGGCTTCCACTTCTCTAAGCATCACCTCCAATTGAGCAGACATACGCGGCGCCGCCTCCAAACGGAGCGCTCTTTCACGCACAAACTGCCGCAGTTGGGCGTTCACAACGGTTGAAAGAGGCAACCCAAGTTCACGGGCCAGTTTTTTGGCTCGGTCCCGGACCGCCCGATCCACTTTAATATTCATTACTGTTTTAATCACCCAACCATAGTGTAGCTAAAGGTAGAGTAAAAATCAAAACCGTGCCCCTAAAGCAACGCTTCTGGCTGTTAGACACTCGGTGTTTAACAGATTCACGCTTCTCAAAGTTTGAAAAACCCCCTTGTAATGTCAAGGTTAAACCTTGCCCGAGGGCTCAGTAAGGCAACGCTTCTGGCTGTTAGACACTCGGTGTTTAACAGATTCAAAAACAGATTCAAACTCGGTGTTTAACAGATTCAAAATCTATTGGATTTTGCAACAGCGAGCGTAGACGGAACCTCTAACGATAGTCGCCCCACCGACGCCAGCAACTGCTGTCCAACCATTACCGTCAGGATAATCAAATATAGTATTGGCCGTGGATAAGAAATTATCGTAATTGGTTATTTTCAAGCCACCACCAGTTACAGTATAACCAGAAGCGCAGACGGCGGTAGCAGATTTTTTCCCAGAACCAAGGTCTGGATTGATGTCAACAGAGGAATTCGTACAAGACAAGCCAAGTGATGGGAGACTTTTCCACTCCGCCTGCCCAGTAGAATCTTTAGCTGTTAAAACATAACCAGAAACAGGATTTGTATTTGTAAGGATTTTAAGCAAGTTAGAATTGATAGTTACCGGCGCGCCGGCGCCCTCGTTGCCGATAGTAATTATACTGTTCGAACCATCTGCTTGAGAGCCACTAATCTTAATTCCTCTACCTAATGTAGTATTAGAACCGT
Source organism: Candidatus Vogelbacteria bacterium (assembly GCA_016181465.1). Taxonomy (GTDB): domain Bacteria; phylum Patescibacteriota; class Minisyncoccia; order Phycocordibacterales; family JACOZG01; genus JACOZG01. The sequence goes on from JACOZG010000003.1 coordinate 17,499, forward strand.
AAGAGAGCCAGTTACCATTTAAATTGATATTTTTCGTCGCTGTATGATCCCCCAGATTGTCGCCGCCGGTGGCCGAGCCGGTATCGTCATTGGCGCACATCCATTGCGAGTTACCGGATTGCCCGCCAACATTTGCCATCCACTTAAGGACCTGCCCGAAGGCACAATTTCGTTTCAAACTAAGCGTGCCGCTGGTTGTGATAGAACCTCCGCTCTCGCCGGGCATAACCGCCAAACCGCTACCGGCAGCAACCGAGGTAACAGTGCCGCCGGTTGTGCTGGTGTTAGCAATGTCATCGGCGCAATCCCAGATGCCGTTAGCGTTGAATTTGAGAATCTTGCCGGCCGCGCAATCAGTGCGAATGTGAATGCTACTATTTGAATCGTTAATAAGGTGGCCACCCATGTTACTCTCTAAACCGTTTTCCACTCTAATCTGCGTAATCCCACCGCCCGTGGCCTCTGGCCAGTCGGTTCGGCAGTCAGTGCCGATGCACACCTGACCGTCGCCGAGCACGCTGAAACGACTGATGCCTCGTGCCGGGCCGCTCGCGGCCTCAAAAATTTTCGTCTCCGCTGATCCGTTCTGCGTTTTGACCTTGAAACCAGAGCTCGGAGACGCAGAGGAACTCACGACTAGGGCCGCCGGCACCTGCACATTAGCCCGTCCGTCAACCACCAGCAATTTGCTGTCTGTGTTTGCAATAGTATCGTAGCCAATCCCCACATTGCCTGTCACCGCCGAGTACTGGTTGAGACCGTCCCTGGTTACGGTCCAAGACGAACCGTCGTTAGCGCTCGGCGTGGCCAAGATCACTTTGCCGGCAGAATTAGTGGTCAAGAATTCACCAGCGGCGGCGCGCAGACCGAGCAGTTTCAAAAAACCAGTGGGCGAGATACTAAGCGCTCTCACCCCAAATCCTCCGCCCTTGACTTGATCCGCATCGCTAATATTGACCGGCGGGTGGCAACCGGGGACGCTGGAATCAGTGCACTCTGTCGGCGCATTCGGCGGCTCTTTCCAACCAGGCACGACACCCGGCACAATATCATCGTCACCATCATCACCACCGCCGTCATCGCCGCCGGCATCGCAACCACTCGCGGCGCAAATCTCGAAGGTATTACTTTGGTCAGACACTGTGCCGGCCTGATTGCTCAAGGTATAATAATACGAGGTGTCGATAGTGAAATTAGGAGAACCAACTGCAAGGATATAAACATCACCGAGGGTATTATCTACATCGGCCGAGGCAACTTGCTGATTGGTTGAGGCGTTGAAACGTCTGAGTTTCAAAGTAGGATCAGTCAGATTATCGGTCCAGCTTATTCTAATGGTCTCGCCGATGGCGTAGCTCGTTTTATTCGTGGCTAAGTCAGTGATGAAGGGAGTGGTCGGCGGCGGCGCGGAAGCAATAATACTAAAATTACCGCTATTGGCCGTATCACTGCCCCACACCAACTTATAATAATAAAGGGTTCCGACGACGAATGTGCCGTCGTTTCTCACCTCGTCGTCGTAACTGCCGATATTGGGAACGGGAACATTTTGAGATCCGACAGGGATACCGCCTGAATTATAACGAGTAAGATACATAATGGCGCCGACTGGAATATACGATGGCGCCCGCCAAGTGATATGAATGGTATCACCGATTCTAAATTGCGCGCCGTTAATCGGCGTGTCAATGATGAGTTCGGCGGTCTGCGCGGCGGCGGTGATTTGAAACGGATTACTGACACTGAAAACTGGTGTATTGTTGACGGACTCAATAAAACCCTGGAGTTTAATTCGGTAATTGCCGGGCGCTACTTCAGGTATGGTGACAATCTGAATTCCGTCGTTGCCGGGGTTGCTGCAATTAAGATTAAGATTGAGCATTCGATCCTCTTCATCCAAAAATATACAAACAACGGTGCCGGAAATGCCGTCCGTGGACCAAGTCACGGTTTGGCTAGAACCTACGGGCCAGATTTCACCGCCAACTGGAGAGGTGAGACCGAAGGCGGCGGCGGGCCGGGCCGAGACCAAAAACAAAACAAACAAAACCGGGATGATAAAAAGAAGCGCCAGCAGATATTTTTTCATAATCTTTGATTTAACGATTGTTTTAATGTCGGAAACGAGCTTCGATTAAATGGACTCGTTTCTCTAATTTTGAAAACTCCTCGTAATCAACCTTGCGCTTGACATCGGTTTTGATAATTTGGATATCTGATTTTATTATTTCTATATCCAGCATGATTTTGCCAATCATTTCAGTATGAGAGTCAAGTTTTGCGTCAACCTGCTCAAACTTTCGGTCCATTTTTTCACTAAGAAAATCCACCTTCTCGCCGATCGCTTTTACCCCGTCAGTAAAATGTTCCTTGAGCGAACCGAGGTAACGTTTCATTTCATCTCCAGAATATTGTTTCCCCGCCGTTTTGGTCATAATCTATTTTCAATATTTTCCACTTGGCGTTTTTAATTTTACGCTATTTCAACGACTTTAAAATTTCGGCTTTTTCGGCCTCGGTCAAGGGCGGGGTATTGGGCGGCAGTTGGAGCGATTTCAGAATCTCGTTCTTTTCGGCTTGAGTCAGCGGCTTAGCGCCGGGCGGAAGCGCGAGCGACTTCAGGATTTCGGCTTTTTCGGCCTCGGTCAAACCGCCAGCCGCCGGCGCCTCGGGCGCGGGCGGCGCGCCGTACTTCCGGCCGAGGTAAATCAGACCGGCGGCCAGCAAAATCAGCCCGATGACTAAAATTACGACCAGCGGATTTTTATGATTAACCTTAACCGGCGGCGGCTGATTCTGATTTTCTATAACCTCTGGCGGCATATTGTTATTTATGATACCATACTTCTCGACCGCGTCTGTTTTACAAAAGCCCAAGTGTGGATAAATTATGGAATTAAACGAAAAACAAAGGGGGGAAATGGGGAAACTGGCCGACGAATTCGGCCTGTGTTTTGTCGTGCTGTTCGGCTCGCGGGCGACCGGACAGACGCATCCGGAAAGCGATTTTGACATCGCCTACTCGGCCGACCGGAAAGTTGATTTTGACGAGGAGATAAAAATTAACACCCGATTGACCGAGATTTTAGGAAACATCAATGTTCAACTGGTGAACATGAAAACGGCTCCCCCCCTGCTACTTAAAAGAATCACTGGCCAGGCCGTTGTCCTCTACGAAAGTCGGCCGCATCTGTTGGACGAGTTGTATATCTACGCCCGAAGGGTATATGAAGAAGCCCAACCCTTATTTGAACTCCGAGAGCACTATGTCAACCACCGAATCAAAAACTACCACCATGCTTGACAGACAATTTATCTACAAAAAACTAGAGATGCTCTCCGGGTACACCGACACCCTAGAACGCTTCTTAGCCAATAAAGACATCGAGACCATTAAAAAGGACGAGGTGCTCCTGCCAGCGATAGAACGTTATTTCCAGATGACAGTAGATTCAATGCTCGACATAAACATCCATATCATTAGAGAAAATAACCTGGGAGCGCCCGATGAACTGCAAAGCACCTTTAAGCAACTGGGCGAATTCAAGGTGCTGGACAAAAATTTTGCCGAGAAAATCGCGCCAATCGTGGGGGCAAGAAATATGCTGGTTCACCGCTACGACAAACTGGACAAAAACTTATTTCTGCGAAACTTGCAAAATAACTTCCCCGATTTTCAAACCTACTTGAAAGCCATCCAATCCTTTATAAACCTAGAAACTAAAACCTAAAACCTGCACCCAAATGATGGACTTAAAGAATCTGCGCTCGGCCTTGGAACAATTGGAGGAGGAGCGCGGCATCCCCCAAGATAAAATTCTCGGCGCCATCGAGGACGCTTTAGTCGCCGCCTACAAAAAGGATTACGGCAAAAAAACCCAGATCGTGCGGGCAAAATTTGACCTGAACACCGGCAAAACTGATTTTTACCAGGTAAAAATCGCCGTGGATGATTCCATGCTGGCCGAGGAGGCAACTGGCATAACTGGCAAGGTTAAACCTTCCACGGAAGGTTTAACCTTGCCCTTGCCGGCTGAAGGCGAGGCCTTAAAATTGAAATTCAACGAGGATCAACATCTCTTGCTAGCTGACGCCCGCAAAATCAAAAAAGATGTCCAGCCAGGCGAAGAACTCGTTTTCCCGCTGGAAACCAAAGATGATTACGGCCGGATCGCCGCCCAGACCGCCAAGCAAGTGATCATCCAGCGCCTGCGAGAGGCGGAAAAACTCTCGGTGCTCGCCGAATACGCCGACAAGGTCGGCGCAATCTTAAACGGCAAGGTGCAAAAGATCGAGCGCGGCAATGTTTTCGTTGATCTCGGCCGGACCACCGGTCTTCTGCCTTACGAAGAACAAATCCCCGGCGAGCACTATCATCAGGGCGAACGGGTCCGGGCCTATCTCGCGGCGGTGGAAGAGACGCCGCGCGGCGTCAACCTGCGATTGTCGCGAGCCCATCCCAAGTTCATTGAGAAATTGTTTGAACTAGAGACGCCGGAAATCGCCAACAAACTGGTGGAGATCAAGACCATCGCCCGTGAAGCCGGATCCCGAGCCAAAATCGCCGTCGCTTCGGCTCACCCGAACATTGATCCGGTCGGCGCCTGTGTCGGTCAGCGCGGCATCCGCGTCAACACGGTCATTAATGAACTGGGCGGAGAAAAAATTGACATCATCAAGTGGGCCGAGGATCCCAATGAATTCATCATCAACGCTCTAGCGCCAGCCAAGATCAACCAGCTAATCTTAAACGAGGAAAACCGCGAAGCCGCGGCCCTAGTGGCGCCGGACCAATTTTCGCTGGCGGTCGGCAAAAAAGGCCAGAATGTGCGCTTGGCGGCTAAACTCACCGGCTGGCGAATTGACATTAAATCGCCGGAGGGGGAAACCACGGACGGAGCGGCAGAATTTAAGGTTGAACCTTCCACGGAAGGTTCAACCTTGATACAATAAAAACTATGAATCTCTGGCACGACCTCGAGCCCGGCGATAGCCATCAGATCAACGTCATTATCGAATTGCCCGCGGGCTCAAAGAACAAATACGAGATTGACAAAGCCACCGGTCTCATCGCTCTTGACCGCACCACTCACACCACCCAGGCCTTTCCGTTTGATTATGGTTTTATCCCCCAGACGCTCTGGGACGACAACGACCCGGTGGATGTGATTCTTCTCGCCACCTTCCCGTTTCTGCCGGGCGTGCTGGTGCGCGGCCGGCCAGTGGCGGTAATGCATATGACCGACGACGGCGAATCAGACGACAAAGTGATCGCCGTGCCCGTCGGCGACCCGCGCTGGGAAAAAACAACGGATCTCAAAGACATCAACCCCCATACCCTCAAAGAAATGGAGCATTTCTATTCGACTTATAAAAAACTGCAAAATAAGGAGGTGAGGATTACTGGTTTTGATGGCCGGGCCGCGGCCGATCTGATGTTTGAACGCGGCAAAAAACTTTACGTTGATAAGTACTTGCCAAAAAAATAAGGCCGGGATTATAATAATCATTATTAGCAGTTTAAAAAGCACATGATAATATGACTAAATCAAAATGCCTTCTGTTCATCGGACTCGCGGCCTGGTTAATGCTTGCGGCTGTGTCGCAAGCGACAGCCCAAACGCCGAGCGCCGACACCCGCCAGAACATCCGCGACCAGCAAGCCGGAACAATCGAGCTGCGAATTCAAAATTACGGCGACCGGCTGGAACTTCGGCTGACGGCGGCGCTCCAGCGCGCGGACAACCTCCGAGCGCGCGTGGCTGACCGCATCGGCCAATTCCGGGATCCGAAATTTGATAAGGCGCTCGTGGAACAGAAATTGACCGAGGCGGCGACGGCGATCGCCGCCGGCCGAGCCAAGGTGACCACGATTGACGCTGAAGTGACGAAGGCCTTGGCCGTAACCAATAAGACCACGGCCTTTGCCAATTTGCGCACCGCGGTGCGTGAGATTATCGGGAGCGTCCGCCTGGCCCATCAAAAAGTGGTGGAAGCCATTCGGCTGATCAAGAGCGCCTATCCGATAACGCCGCCAGTTCCGCCGCCGGCATCTACTAATCAATAACCGACAAAATTAGCCACTAATAAAATAAAACTATGAACGGAGACAACCAAATGAACCAATTCCCGATTGCCGACAAACCCTCGCGGGGTCCGATGCTCGGCATTGTGATTATCGTCCTGTTAATCATTCTCGGCGGCATCTACATTCTGTCGTCGCGGAGCGGCGCGCCGGCGCCGACCGATCTGACTACCCCGACTGATAGTCCGGCCGGGCGAAACGGCGATGTCAACACGCCTCTTGGCGCCGGACAAACACCAGACCTGTCGGACCTCGAAACTGAAGCCAGCGGTCTGGGCACTGATCTCCAGAATCTCGACCAGGAATCCGGCCAGTAAATAAGCAGAAAGCCCCGACTCACACTAAAGATGAGAATTCGGGGCTTTTTAGATCAATCGCGGCGTCGGCAGATCACTCGTGAAAAGCAATGGGACGACAAAATCAAATTTCCCCGCTCCCCTTTCTTTATCTCTCGTCTGCACCAGAAACAGGCAGTCCCGAAATTTGCTCGGCCAATCACGGAATCTAAGAAATTGACCGTAGGAGAATTTCACCGGCACTCCGGTGTTCGGCACGCCCTTAATCAATCGCTCCAGGGGGACGGCCCGGATCGCTGGTTTAAAACGATAAACATCGCCGACAACCAATTGAGAGGCAATTCCTAAATGATGCTCTTGTTCCTCGAGACTTAAATCGCTGAACAATTTCATTGAGCACCTCCCTTCTGGGAAAAGATATTATTGACAAATGGGGTCAGCGTCAAGTAACATTATCAGATCATGCTGATCCCAACCGTGATTGAAAAATCGCCTTTCGGCGAACGGGCCTATGATATTTATTCCCGTCTGTTAAAAGACCGGATTATTTTTCTCGGCGGAGTTATTGACGACCATGTGGCCAACATTATTATTGCCCAACTCCTGTTTTTGGACTCGGAAAACCAGAAGAAAGACATCACTCTCTACATCAATTCCCCCGGCGGTCAGGTAGCTTCCAGTATGGCGATCCTCGACACAATGAATTATGTGAAGTCTGATGTGGCGACAATCTGCGTTGGGCTCGCCGCCTCCGGCGGCGCCATCATCCTCTCGGCCGGCAAAAAGGGCAAGCGCTTCGCCCTGCCGAACGCCGAGATGATGATCCATCAACCCCTGGGCGGCACCGAGGGTCAAGCCACGGATATCGCCATCACGGCCCGACAAATTTTGAAAATCAAGGAGAAACTCAACAAACTGCTGGCGAAAAATACCGGCAAGCCCCTATCGCAAATCGAGCAGGATTCGGACCGTGACTATTATATGTCCGCCGAAGAAGCCGCTAAATACGGCCTGATTGACGAGATCATCAAGACCAAAACTTAAGCCGCTAAAATTTGCCAAACCGACCGGCGCTTGCTAGTATAGGATGTTCTTTTACCAAATTTAAATGATTAACACCTGTGCCAATCAAAACTTTACTGTTCTTAATTGCCACGAGCGGACTCGGGGGTGTGGTCTTGGGTTACTTCCTGCGGTGGCTGATTACTCTCGGCCAGAAAGGGTCAGTTGAAATTGCGGTCAAAAGGACGATTCTTGAGGCCAAAGACCAAGCCCAAAAAATCACCGACCGAGCCGAGAAACAATCCGAAGAACTACTCAAAGAAATCAAGGAGCGGGAACGAGTTAAAGAGGATGAACTGAAGAAAAAAGAAGAACGATTGCTCAAAAAAGACGAGCTCCTCGACAAGCGTCAGCTCGACATTGACCGCGAGCTGACGACGATCAAAAACCGGCTGGAGGAAATTAAAAAACTGAAAGACAAACTGCAGGAAGAAGAGGCGATGCGGACCGCGGAGCTGGAGCGCGTGGCCAAACTGACCGCCGAGGAAGCGCGCACGGAAATCATCCAAACGATCACCAAAAATTACGAGGAGGACTTCCTCCTTCGCCTGCGCCAGCTCGAAACCGGCGGCGGCGCGAAGCTGGAAACGCGCGCCCGAGAAATCTTGGCCGCCACCATTCAGCGGCTGGCCAACTCCACGGTCGCCGAGATCAGTTCTTCGGTCGTCGCCCTGCCGTCGGATGATGTCAAGGGCAAAATCATCGGCAAGGAAGGCCGGAATATCCGAGCCTTTGAAAAGGCGACCGGCGTCGAAGTGATCATTGACGATACGCCCGGCGCCATTACCCTTTCTTCTTTTGATCCGGTGCGCCGCCAGATCGCCAAGGTCGCCCTCGAAAACTTAATTCTCGACGGTCGAATCCATCCGGCCAAAATCGAAGAAATGATGGAGAAAGCCAAAGAAAATATCGCCCAAATTATCAAGGACAAGGGCGAGCAAGCGGCCTATGAAGCCAATGTCTTTAATCTCGACCCGCGGATCATTTTGATCTTGGGACGGCTTCATTTCCGCACCAGTTACGGCCAGAATGTGCTCCAGCACTCGGTGGAAATGGCGCACATCGCCGGGATGCTCGCCGAGGAACTCGGCGCGGATCCGCAAGTGTCCCGAGCCGGCGCCCTGCTCCATGACCTCGGCAAGGCCGTGGACCACGAGGTCTCGGGGACGCATGTGGAGATCGGCAAACGGATTCTGGAAAAATTCGGCGCCGAGCCGGCGGTGATCAAAGCCATGCAGTCTCATCACGGCGAATACCCCTACGAAACTTTGGAAGCTGTCATCGTCCAAACCGCTGACGCCATCTCCGGCGGCCGGCCGGGCGCGCGGCGCGACAGCATTGAGAATTATCTGCGCCGGCTGAAAGATCTCGAGGATTTGGCCAATTCCTTTCCGGGAATCGAAAAAACCTACGCCATCCAGGCCGGGCGCGAAATCCGGGTTTTCGTCAAACCGCCGGAGGTCGGCGACCTGGAAGCCAAGCAATTAGCCCGCAATATCGCCCTGCGGATCGAGCAGGAACTCAAATACCCGGGCGAAATCAAGGTAACGGTCATCCGCGAATCCCGCGTTATCGAATACGCGCGGTAAAAATTTACTCAATGAGCGTAATCTATGATAAATTGAAAAATATGACTACGAAACTTCAGGAGAGAAAAATTGAAGCGATGGTTGAAAAAACTGTCTACCGCGTTTTACGCGGCGTTTTTATTGACCCGGAAACAATCATGGAACTAAAGCCAAGCTTTGAAAAAAAACTCAAACAATCTATCAAAGAGAAACGGCTCGGTAAATTGAAGGATCTCCGAACCGTCCTCGCCTCACTACATTGACAGATTGATGTCTAATGACTGGCAGATCAAACTTACGCTCCAGGCCGAAAAGGACCTAGAAAGTTTGGACGCATCAATTCGTCAACGGATAGTCGAGAAACTACACTGGTTGGTCGCTAATTTTTCGTCAGTCGTGTCCATACCGTTAAACAATACCTGGAAAGATTATTGCAAACTGCGCGTTGGTGACTGGCGAGTGGTGTATCAACCGGATCATAAATTAAAAACAATCATCGTCTACAATGTCGGCCGACGAGACAAGGTTTATAAACCTTAAAGCCCATATCGTGAAATACACACGGTAAGTGGTAGCCTTGTTAAATTTCAGCGATTTGCTAAACTGCATGGAAAGGAGATCGGGTATTTTATTAACAACGGATAATCCCTAAGAATAAACAAACATGAAGAAAATAATTTGGATTATTGTAGTGGTATTCATTTTGGGAGGATTGGCGTTCTATTTTTTGAATTCAAATGGTTATCTAGGGGAAACCATTCCGCGACCACCCTCATTACCAAAATAGTTGATCAAAAAAATGATTAAATTGAAAAACATGAAAAATATAATTTTGCCAGTTACTTTGTTGGTTCTTGTTGCCATTTCATCCGTTGTTGTTTACGCTTCAAATGTAAAATCCTATTATAATTTTGAGAAGGGCTGGAATTTAGTTTTAGGTTTTACCTTTCCGGATAAATTAAATGGCGGTGAAGTTATCCCAGAAGATATAAAAGCGGTCTATATCTTAAAGCAACCTACTCAAGAATTTGTGCGTCTCTATCCTGATCCTGAAACAAAAAAACTCGAAGGGATGGATGATGATTATTATGAAAAAACTGCTCAATTTGTATATTCGGACAAAGCGGGAAGATCAGGGTATACATTTGAAGAGCCCTTGCCACCAAAATACTGGAACGAACACCAGATATACAGGGGTTGGAATTTGGTTGGTCTGTCAAATTATATGATTGAAGGATCAAGTAATCCTGATTTGACTCTTGACGATATAAAAGGGACATGCAATATCAAAAGGGCGTATTATTTCTTTGGTGGACAATGGGTAAAATTTGATATGCCTGAGATGGACTCGACCTTACTTCTGAAAGGATTACTAATGAAAGTGTCTGATAATTGCGTTATGGGCATGACTACGAAGGGAAATGGAAACATTCCTCCCCCTCCGCAAATACCAAATTAGGACGCTGTCTTCGTGCTTGTGTGTTTAATCAAAACGACAACAAGTAATTCCTGGCGGCGAAGTCGTACTGTTCAACAAAGATTTTTTTGATCGGTGACAGGGCGTTCAGTTCATAAAAGACAATGATGGCTTCGCGATAACTTTTTTCTTCCACGCTGCGGTAAGACAATGGCGCGAGATCATGAGCTAAGAGAACCGCATTCGTCATGAGCCGCGCCGTCCTTTTATTACCGTCTTCAAACGGCTGAAGATAACTTAAACCAAGGAGAGCGAAGAAGGCTTTGGCATAGCCATTGCGGAAACGCGAGATCGCGGCGGATAATTTCTCCAGCGCTTCCCGAATTTGATATTCGTTGTCGAGGGGGCGATATAAAGATCCGATGACACCGACGGCCTGGGAGCGAAGATTGTGTCTAACGCCAAGATCTTGGACTAATAGTTTATGCACGTCTTCAACATTTGACCGGGTCAAGGTCTTAAATTTTTCCTGATGCTCGTAGATGAAAGTGAAAGCTTTTTTATGATTAAGGATCATCGTCGCTTCGGCTTGACTGTGGCCGGTCGCCTCGACGTCTCGCAGAATTAGCGCCTCGGTATCTAAAAGCGTATAAGTGTTTCCTTCAATTCTTGACGATTTCCACGACAGTTCAATGATGAATCGTTCCAGTTCTCGTTTGCGGATCGGCTCCGACGCGCCGGCGGCGCGAGATTGATAGAAATTAGTGGCCTGCTTTAATCGATCCTGTTCACTCTCGGAAAATGGATTGAAATTAAGCGCGTCGAAAAGGTTGAAATTGTAGCCACTCGAGCCGTATCGTTCATCAGGTGGGATAGAACAGTATAAAGCCGCATCGACATCGCTGGTCAATTTGCCATACTCGCTAAGCGCATAAGTGGTTGCTCTGCCCTTCCCAGACACCGACAAAACTCCCTCATGATCTAATTGCGACAGGACACGTTTGACCGTTATCAATGACGTCTTCTCTCCGCTTTTAACGATATGATCGTGGATTTCTGAAGACGCCGCGCGGCCACATTTTCTGATGAAATTTAATAGGAGTTCTCTTCGTATCATTTTATCTCAATAATCGTATCATTTTGATACGATTCAATCAATAGGATATAGGGTGTTGACAATCATCTTGACCCCATAAGATTGATGTACGAGGTAGTTGCACGAAAAATGGCTTAACGATATAATCACCCTAGTCGGTATAAACAATGGTCGACGATTAAAAGCCACGGTCAGCAATATTTTATGAATAAACAATCACTTATTGACGCCGTCCACGACAAGATTGGCGGAACCAAGGTCCAAGCCGAACAAGCCGTCGACACCATAATCGAGGCCATCGTCAACAGCTTAAAGAAGGGTGAGGAGGTCTCGATCGCTGGTTTGGGCATTTTCTCCACCAAACAGCGCGCCGCCCGCACCGCCAGGAATCCCCGCACCGGCGAGGCCATCCAGGTCGCGGCCATGAAGGTGCCGAAATTCCGCGCCGCCAAGGCCCTGAAAGACGCGGTGAAATAATTCGTACTCGGCCCACTACTAGAAAAACCCTCACCGCGTTGCGGCCGAGGGTTTTTCTGTTTTGTATTTCTTAATAAAAGGATGGTAGAAAAACAAGTATCATCCTGTAACATATTTCACATACTCAAGTTGAATACGAGCAATTTCGTCTTCACTAAGATGACCTATCTTCTCCTGTAAAATGTCTCTATGTTTTATTTTTTGCATGAAGAATCACCTGTTGTTGCAGGGCGATTTTCCTCCAAAATTCAGATTCGTTCATGGTTCGATACGATTCACCATAAATAGATTTCTGAATTGAAGCGCGAAATTTGCTAATCTCTGTATTCTTCATAATAATAGATTGCCACAGTATACTACTAAAGAGTCACAGAATACAAGAAGGGGGGGTTAGCAATAAAACCTCTCGATCAAGGGATTAAGCCGAGTAATGATTTCATAATTACTGGTTTGGGCTAGTCTGGCCAAATCCTCGGCTGGCGGCCCGGAGCGGCCGCCTAATAAAGTAACTTCCTCTCCGACCTGCAGATTCTTAACTTTTGTTACATCAATCACTATCATATCCATCGAGACGCGGCCGATGACTTTGGCCCATTGATTTTTAATCAGCACCCGCCCGGAGCCGGAAAGCGCGCGCGGGTAGCCGTGCCAGTAACCAACCGGGCAAACAGCGAGTTTGGTTCCGGGTTTGACGCGCTCGGTCAAATCATAACCAACGCGGCCGCCGGCGGGCAAAATTTTAATTTCACTGATGACCGTCCGCCAAGTAAGCGCCGGCCGCAAATTGATCTTTGACCCAAACCGGCGGCGCAAACTCTTGTTCGGCCATAAACCATAGAGCCCGAGCCCGATCCTGACCAGGTCAAAACGGGCTTCCGGGCAAGCGATCGCGCCGCCGGTGGCGGCCAGATGCTTGATTAAATGCTGTTTGGAAATAAGCACTAAAAATTTTCCAAATTCCTTAATTTGCGCTTGAGTCGCGGCGCGCGATTTCCCGTCAGAGGCCGCCAAATGGCTATAGATTCCCTGTAATTTCAGAAGTTTAAATTTCGGCAAAAGTTTTTTGAAATCGGCAAACAAAAAGCCCTGGCGATGCATACCCGTGTCTACTTTTAGATGAATGAGAGGTTGGAAATTAGAAGTGAGAAGTTGGATCAGGGATTCGCCGGAAGAAATAGTCAGAGCAACACCCAATCTGGCGGCCTCGCGGTAAAACGCCGGCCGGGTGTAACCTAACACCAGAATCGGCAGTTTAATTCCCTCCTCCCGCAATCTTCTAGCCTCAACCATTGAATCCACGCCGAGCCAGTCCGTGCCGAGCGCTGAAAGCAATTTGGCAAACGGCACCAAACCGTGGCCGTAACCGTTAGATTTGACCACCGCCATCAACTTCACCCGCGACCCCAAGAATTGCCGGAAGCGCCGATAATTGTGCGCCACCGCGGGCGTGTCAACTTCAATCCAGGTCCGCAGATGACTGTTTTCAATTCTGGTCATCGGGGCTTATAGTAACAGATTAGAGTCGTCTCACAAGCTCTTGGAATTTATCGCCGCGGGCGAGGTAATCGCGGAATTGATCGAAACTCGCCGCGCCGGGGGATAACAAAACGACGGCCGGTTTAAAAAATTTAGTGAGACCGAGAAGTTTCTTGACGGCTTGCTCCAGAGTTTCAACCAAAATGATTTCAGCGCCGGGCCGACCAATCGTCCGCGCGATGGCTCGCCGGTCTTGGCCGAATAGTAAAACGGCCTTGGTCTGGGAATGTTTGATCGCCGCCGTAAGCGGCGCGTAATCCAGCCCCTTGCCCCGGCCGCCGGCGATGAGGACTAGTGATTGCCCGGGGAACGATCGCAACGCCGCGGCGGCGGCCAGAGGATTAGTGGCGGCCGAGTCATCATAAAAACTCGTCTGCCCGATCCGGCGCACGAATTGCAGACGATGCGGCAAACCCCGGAATCGTTTCACGACTTTAGTAATTACTGACGAGGAGACGCCGCATGACGCGGCCACGGTCGCCGCCATCACGGCATTACGGAAATTATGCGCGCCCGGCAAATAGAGATCAGCTGAAGAAAACAGCTTGAAAAGTTTCGGCCCAACCGGAATTTTCCGGCCGCGGCTCCGGCGTGCGGCACGCCGGGCGCGGGGCGAATCTGAAAAAAAGAAAACCGCATCAGCGGGTTTTTGATAACGGACGATATTGCCCTTGGCCGCGTAATACTCGCCGAGACTTCGGTGACTGTCTTGATGATCCGGAAACAAATCAAGAATTACCGCCACCGGCGGTGAAACAGCCAAATCCTGCAATTGGAAACTGGATAATTCAAAAATCACCAGCGAATTCTTTTTTAATTTCGGCAGCACCGCGAGCGCCGGGCGGCCGATGTTGCCGACCAAATGCGGCGCTCGGCCAGCGGCGCGCAAAATTTTATCAAGCAAGGTGACCACTGTGCTCTTGCCTTTGGTGCCGGTAACACCGATGATTTTCGCCGGGCACTGTTCAAAGAAAAGTTTGGTGGCGCTGGAGAACTTAACGCCACTTTTTCTGGCGGCGGCGAGCGCCGGCAGATGATACGGTACCCCGGGCGAACGAAAAATAAGATCAAAACGTGCCAAATCTTTTAAATAATTTTTATCCAATTTCTGATCGAGAATAAAAATTTTAGCGCCTCGATACGGCGGTGCTCGCCTCAAAAATTTGAGCACTGACTTTCCCTCACGGCCGAATCCTAAAATTGCGAGGCGCATTTGCGAATGGTGGTCCGGTGAAACTTTCATGGCGAAAATCCGAAGGCAATTTTTAAATTCAGAATTCTGGCCACGGACTCGTTTATTCTTTCTTCAGTTATGCCACCATTCAATACTGAATTCTTCAAGGAATTAAAAATCCTAATTTGTTTTTCTGGCGTGTATGTACTAATGATAATATCCGCGCCGGCTTCGACGGCATCCACTGCCGATTGCTCAATTGTTTTGCCAACCGAGATCATTTCTAGATCATCAGTAATAATGACCCCATTGAAACCGAGCCGTTTTCTAAGAATTTCGTTAAGAAATTCGGAGGAAAGTGTCGCTACTTTTGTCGCTATTTTTGGTATTAAAATGTGGGCAGTCATAATTGCGGTTGCAGAATTATCATCAATGACTTTCCGAAATGGTGTTAGATTGGAATTTAATTCTTCACGATCAATATCCAATCTTGCTGAATTTTTATGTGGATCAGAGAAAATATTTCCATATCCTGGAAAATGTTTGGCAACCGGGATTATGCCACCCTTTTTATAACCTCTAATCATAGCACTTCCCAATTCCCCGATAGCAGTTGGGTTGGTGTCGAATGTCCGATTGTAAAGATAGGATTTGCTATCAGAAACATAATCTAACACTGGAGAAAAATTCATATTGACGCCGAGTTCTCGAAGTTCTTTGGCTCTGTTAATAGCAACCTGTTCTGCTTGCCGACTGTCTTTAATTGCGATTTGAGGTGTTAGTTCGTCTAAAAAATTAAAACGAATAACCTTTGCCCCCTCTTGGTCCGTGGCAACAAAAAGTGGAATGGCTGCTATTCTTTGTAAATCAACGATAAGCTGTTTAACTTGATTTTTGTTTTTAACATTTCTGCCGAGAAGATTGATTCCGCCAATATGATACTGTTTGATCATTTTGTTAATGTGATCATCGAGATACTGGTGTTCAAAACCAACGATCAACATTTGTCCAATTTTCTCGTCAAGCGACATTTGTTTCACCCGTGGAATAACTGGACTTACGGCGGCTAGATTTTCTTGTTTGCTAATTTGATAACCGCCGCGAGAAAAAAAAGTCGCTATCCCAGCAACAGCAAATATGGTTAAGAAAATTATTATGCGACACTGACTTTTTGGTCCCATTTTGCGGACAGCGAGAATCGAACTCGCATCTGCTGCTTGGAAGGCAGCCGTATTGCCACTATACTATGTCCGCCGACTACTGATAAATCGCCAGCGAAGTCAAAAAGATTATGGAGCAGAAAAGAGCCGAGATCAAAC
Organism: Candidatus Vogelbacteria bacterium; assembly: GCA_016181465.1. Lineage (GTDB taxonomy): Bacteria > Patescibacteriota > Minisyncoccia > Phycocordibacterales > JACOZG01 > JACOZG01. Next base: position 33,529 of record JACOZG010000003.1, read on the forward strand.
ACCAGGTGCACCACTCGCGGAGTTTAACGGCTTGAATATAAGTCAGATAAAGAGAGAAAAGAAAGGCCAAAACGCTTAGCCACGAGATAAGATGCATCAGATTGAGCGCCCGGGCCGCGGGCGCCAGAATAAAGGACAGATAAGTCAAAGCCACCAGCGCGTAATAACCCATCCCCCAGAGTTCAAGCGGCAGACCAAGAAAGGTGGAATATTGACTGTGAATGACGGCGGCGCAATTGGAATGGAGCGGGCAAACGAGTCCTTCGGCGCGCCGCTTCTGGCGCCAAATGTAAAAGGCGACGGCAAAGCCGGCGAGTGCCACGACAACAATCAGCAAACGCAACAGATTATCCATCGGTTTATTCTAACAGACTCGTTTCGCTAGACAAAATGAGCCCCGCCGAAGGCGGGGCGAGTAGCGAGGACGATTACGGTCGGTCCTCTCTTCTAAAAAAGAAAACTGCTAACAGGGCGAACAGGAAAAACGCGGCGCTGAACAACACATCGACGATGCCATATCGTCTATGATCCATCCCTTTTTCTCCGTTCTAGAAATTCACGCCCCTTGCCAACATCTGTGTTAATGGGTACACCGCGAGAGCACGGGCCGATACGCGAGCACTCCTCTTCATCCCACGAGTCGAGCGGCAGGTTGACGAGGGCTTCGAGCCGTCCGGTCCCCAGACCAATGGCCGCGGCCGTAACCCCGCCGCGATTCACGAGAGCGCCGAGACCGATGACGTCACCGCCGATCGCTCGCGTGGCCTCAACCACTTTCTTGACCGAGCCACCGGTAGTGAGAACATCATCAACCACTAGAATCCTCTTCCTGTGCAGAAAACCGTGGAAGGGTGGACGAATAGTAATGATGTTGTTGAACTCGTCGTCTATAGCGGCACGGGTTTTATCAGCGTAGACGCTGATCACTTCTCGTCCCAACATCGTCGAGAGATGACTAGCTGTCCATTGGGACAGAATGACTCCACCGACTGTTGGTCCAATCACTACTTGTATGTCTTCAACTGCGAACCGCTCGGCGATTGCGCGACAAAGGCGGGAAGTTGCCGCGGTGTGCGGATAGATAGCATCTTTGTTGACATACGCCTGGCCATGCCTGCCGGAAGTATAGACGATATGGCTGTCAGTGATAACTGCCCCGACTCTAGCCAGAATATCGAGAACCTCTTGCTCGTTCATGAGCTCTCTTCTCCTTTCTACTTTGAACCCAAGATGTCAGTGATGGCGTTGTGGAGCTTCAACGTCTCGCGCCGGGCGGCTTCAGCGAAGTCCGCACCCTTCGAGGCGAAGATAATGCCGCGCGAGGAATTGATGATTATCCCCTGTCCGTGGCTGTCTTGCCCGGCCTTGATCGTGGCTTCCAAATCGCCACCCTGCGCGCCGATGCCCGGAATGAGAATCGGCATAACGCCGACAGTCGCTCGAACAGTTTTAAGCTCATGCGGGTATGTTGCACCAACAACGAGACCGCAGTTGCCGTTCTTGTTCCAGTCCTTCGCGACTTTCGTGGCGACATAATGATAGAGCGGCATCGAACCATCGGGTGCCCAATCGGTTTCTACCTGCATATTCTGAAACTCGCCCGCGCCAGGATTGGAGGTGCGGCAGAGCACGAAGATGCCATTTTCCGATCGCGCGAGGAACGGCTCGAGCGCTTCGGCTCCGAGATACGGATGCACGGTGATCGCATCCACGCCAAGAAAATCAAAGGCCATTTCGACATAACCGTTGTTGGTGTTACCGATGTCCCCGCGTTTGGCGTCAAGAATCACCGGAACATCTGGCGCAACTTGATGAATCTAGAAGACCGTAATGCGAAGTGCTTGCAAGCCAGCCAAGCCCTGCGCCTCATAGAAAGCGCTGTTTGGCTTGAAAGCGCAAACAATGTCTTTAGTGACATCCACAATGTCCCGATTGAAATTAAAGATCGTTTGCTCGGGACTCTTGGATACTTGCGCCGCTTCCGGAATCTTTGACAACTCGCTGTCGAGTCCGACGCAGACAAATCGTCCCTGATCCCACTTGGCTTGAAGTAACTCTTGGAAATTTCGCTTGCTCATTTCGACCTATCCTCTCTTCACAAAGACCAATGACAGCCAGACAATCCGGCTGATTTCGAAATCACTCTAGCAGAAAGCGTTAGAAAAAGCAAGCAAAATCTACAACTTTGATTTAATTTTGTCCAAGAGCCAGAAACGAACTCCAAGAAATTCTAAGCCAACAAAAATCAGCCACGAACCCGGCGTGAAAGGCGTAATAAGAATCAATAGGCCGATGATGATGAAGAGAACCCCGATTGTTTTTTTGACCCTGATTTTTATATTCATATTGCCATTTTCCTCCGGTAAAAGAATTTTCTTATTTCTTCGACAAGAACAATAGAAGCGGCAATCGGGATAATAATAAGCCATTCCGAAAACTCAAGCGGCACGGTGCGCAAAAATTTCTGCATGAGCGGATTATAAGCCAAGATCATTTTCAAAATATTCTTTGAAAAGAAACAGCGTTCCGAGCATCATGGGGATAGCCATGACAAACATTCTCTGCGCCATCAGTTTGTCAACGAGGTATTTTTTAGGCCGCTCGAAGTTGCCGCGCAATAATCCTTCTTCTTTCGGCTCCATAGCCAGAGCCACATCAAGGAAGCCATCGGTAACAAAGTTCAGCCAAATAATCTGCGCCGGCGAAAGCGGGAGAGGATACCCTAAAAGAAGCGCGCCAGTGATGGTCAATGCTTCTCCCCAGCTTGTGGAAAAGAGATAGAGAATAACTTTTTTGATTGTTTTGTAAATGCTTCTGCCTTCTTCCACGGCTGACACAATGCTCCCGAAATTATCATCAAGAAGCACAATATCCGAGGCCTCTTTTGCCACCTCGGTGCCAATCTTCCCCATTGCCACGCCAAGATCAGCGGCAACGAGTGAGGGAGCGTCGTTGACGCCGTCTCCGGTCATGGCCACAATTTCCCCGCGCGCCTTATACGTCTTGATAATTCTCAATTTGTGTTCCGGCGTCACTCGCGCGAATACCGATGTTCCGGCTAATTTTTCGGAAAGCTCGCTGTCGGAAAAAGCGTCAATGTCTTGTCCTGTAAGAACAGTATCCCCATCTTGATAAATGCCGGCTTCTTTAGCGATGGCTTGGGCTGTAACTTTGTGATCTCCGGTGATCATTACCACTCGAATGCCGGCCGAAACCGCTTTTTGCATGGCGTCCGCTACTTCCGGCCGAAGCGCGTCTTTCAGGCCGAAAAATCCCACAAAAGTAAGCGAGTTAATTTCTTCGGGTGCGAGTACTTCCGGCCCGTCGGTGGTTTCCGCTAATGCGACAACCCGCAATCCCTCTTGCGACATAGAAAGAAAAACTGATTCCAATCTTTGTTTCTCCTCTTTCGGCAAATGATGGCTTTTCTCGCCGCGCCATATTTCCTGCGAAAGACTCAAGATCATCTCCGGCGCGCCGACAACCGTCAGAAATTTTTGACCATCAGTTTTGTGAACCGTCGCGTGATACTTATGTTTGTAATCAAACGGGATTTCGCCGACCAACGGCGACTCTCGTTCCAAATCGCCCTTGTGAAAACCGAGCTTCTGGGCAAACACCAACATTGCCGCTTCAGTCGGATCGCCGGTAACGCGCCAGACTTGCTCTTCTTCGCTAAACATAACGCGGGCGTTGGCGCAAAAAGCGGCAATCTTCCCCGCGAAAAGAAGTTCCGGGTGATTAACTGAATCAATCACATTCCCGTTTAATTGAATTTCTCCTTTTGGTTCATAGCCGACGCCTCCGATCTCAAAAAACTTTTCAGCTACGCCCGCCTCGCCGGCCGGCAGGTACACTTTCTGGATTACCATCTCGTTTTTTGTAATAGTGCCTGTTTTATCCACGGCAATTACTCGGGCCTGGCCCAACGCTTCCACCGCCTGAAGCTTTTTGACCAAGGCGTTCCGCTTCGACATTCTCCAGACGCCAGTCGCGAGCACCAACGTCATCACGATCGGAAGCCCTTCGGGGATAATTGAGACGGAAAGCGAAACTACGGTCGCGAACATCTCCGACACCGATTTCCCCGAAACAATACCGAGCAGGAACAACAACGTACTGATACTGGCAACGGTAATAACGATAAGCCGTGAAAGATAACGGGTATTTGCCTTAAGAGGAATTTCGGTATCAATCGCCGCGATCTCCTTGGAAATTTTTCCGATCATTGTCTTGAGCCCAGTCGCAACTACGATGGCCTTGCCGTTTCCGGCAAGAATATGCGTGCCCTTGAAAACTATATTTTTCTGCTCTGCGGTTGGCAGATTATTCACTTCCAAAGTATCGGCAATTTTGTGCGTCGGCTCTGATTCGCCCGTAAGAGCCGCCTCGTCAACTTTAAGATTCGTAGCTACAATAAGGCGCGCGTCAGCCGGCGCTTTTTCGCCCTCCTGCAGAATAATGATGTCGCCGGGCACCACTTCGTTGTCAGGCACAATCAGCTCTTTTCCTTCGCGGAGAATGGTCGCTTTCGTCTCGGCGAATTTCTTGAGCGCCCGAAGCGTATTTTGCGCCCGACCCTCCTGAATGGTCCCGACAACGGCGTTAAAAAGAAGCACGGCAAGAATGATCGAGCCGTCGACAGTTTCTCCCATCGCCAAGACAATCATGCTTGCCGCAATAAGAATGTAAATCAGCGGACCTTGGAATTGACGCAGGAAAATAACCGGGAGGCTGTCCACCTTTCCTTCGGGAAGTTTATTGAGGCCGTATTCTTTGAGACGTTCCTTTGCTTCTTCTCTCGTTAAGCCATGCTCACGCGAATGAAGTGCATCAAGAATTTCAGGAATTGCTTTGGTATGCCATAAAAGTTGTGGGGTCATAAAATTATTGGTCGGGCTGCCGAGAATCGAACTCGGTCTGCATGCACCCCATGCATGCGTACTGCCGGTATACTACAGCCCGTTAGAATGACATCATAAAGAAAAAAGCTCTCGGCGTAAATCAACCGAGAGCTTTGGCTGGAAAAAGACCTGCTGTGTCCGTCTTAGTGGTAGAAATGAACACGGCGATAGTGCTCGTGTCTGCCGTGGACATGAACCACCCGCGCGGCCGGATAGTAGCGGTGGTAAGAGCGATACACCACTGGCCGATAACCGTACACTACCGGATTTACCACTTCCACCACCGGGTAGATGTAACTCGTCGGGACGACCGCAACCGGCAGAGCGATCGGCTCGTACCTGGTTTCGCGCTCCACCACTTGATCCTCTTGTCCGGATGCTCCGGCCGCGAACCG
>JACOZG010000004.1 GCA_016181465.1 Candidatus Vogelbacteria bacterium
AAAAACACTCCGTTACCAGAGTGCCAATGAGATAGCGAGAGAGTATGGTATTCTTAGAGGTCATTACTAACCGGGTTGCATTTCACCCCATAATTTACACAAAAACTCTATTCTAAGTGTAGCAAATTGTAGTTCTTTTGTCAATAGCAGAAAAGGGGCTCAAAATATGGTATAAATTACTGTAAATTGCTAAACTTGAGCCATGGAAATTCAAGGGATTGTCGTTAATCCGGGCATTGTTTCGGGCCGAGTTGTGATTCTCCCAGAAACAATCGAGATGGCAGAACTAAAAAAGATTGATTCGGTGATGAATCGGGGTAATATTCTGGTGGCTAAAAACGCTACACCGAAATTGATTGTTTTGTATAAAAAAGCCGGGGCGATGGTGGTGGAACAGGGTGGGCTTTTGTCGCACGCCGTCAAAATCAGTCGAGAACTTAAAATCCCCTGCGTGATTGGAGTAGCCAAAGCAACTGAAATTTTACAAACCGGCGATTTGGTGGAAGTGGATGCCAATGAGGGGACGGTGAGGATTTTGGATAAATGAAAAGTAAACGAATTTACAAAAAGATGTGGGAGGGAGTGGCGACACCGCTAGAGATAGTTACTTCAAATATCCCCGGTATTGCTCATGGTCTTGGTAAGGTTCTCGGTCTCACTCATAGGTATTGGTTTAATTTTCACGATGGTAAAATTGCTGCCGGATATTATGAGGTTGGTGAAATGGCGCGGGAGGAGAAAGCTGGGCTAAACTTCTTTTCTGATAAGCAAAAGGTGACCCATTACCTGCGGGATGTCCGTGAGGTAATACAGGAAGCCCAAAGATACGTCAAGAAAGTTGAAGCTCGAAATCTAAACAAGATCTCAATAATTGATCTAAAAAAATTGATGCAGGAGGCCTTTTCGCTCGGAGATAAGTTGTTCGCGTATTATCTGGCTTGCCAGCCTCAAACCATACGAGGAATCGAAGACAAGATCATTGCTGATCTAACAAAATTAGTGGGTGCTTCTAAAGTTTCTAAAGTCTTTATCACCCTCACCCGTCCAATTCAAATAAGCTCGGTTCGGAAGGAAGAATTGTCCTGGCTTAAAATCCTAAAAAAATTCAGACAAAGCGGAAATGACCTCAAGGTGGTATCAGAGATGATAAACCGTCATCAAAAAAGTTTTTGCCTTATGGCCGCGGCTGATGGTGCCGTGCCGCTAACCAAACAAGACTACCTGGATCAACTAATTGCAGATACGCGCCCGCAGCCGATGATTGATAAAGAGATAATCCAAATTGAGAATGAGTCAGCCAAACTAAATCGGGAAAAGGGCAAGATAATAACTCGATACCAGCTTCCAGGGACTCTAATTAGTTTGTGCGAAACCCTTGCCCAGATTTCTCATTGGCGCTTAGAAATGAGGGTGCGGGGGTGGGTTCCCCACTATGTATACATTGCTCGTCTACTCGACGCTCTTGGTCGGCGCTTGAACATCCCCTCGTCTGATTTGGGTTTATTGACTGTTGATGAGCTTTGGGACGCGGTAGCGAGTGGCGAAGTAGACCCCCAGCTGTTGACGCGGCGCCGCGAGGCCTTTCTGGCTTTGATTGAAAATGGCAAAATTAAATATTTTGACGGTATCAAGGCTCGCGGAAAATTCAGTGAGCTAGTTAGCGAAGAAAAGAAAAACACCAACACTGTCCACGGCCGAGTTGCCCAGCCTGGAAGGCTCACGGGGCAGGTTTTGGTGTACAGGTGGGGTGACAAAGTAAGTGATTGTTTAAGTCGGATGACCGATAATACTGTTTTGGTCGCTGGTCAAACACGACCCCAACTAATGCCTCTGATTAAAAAAGCGGTGGCGATTGTCACTGACGAGGGAGGCATTACCTCTCACGCGGCGATTGTTTCTCGGGAATTAGGCAAGCCCTGCGTCATCGGTACTGGCAACGCGACTCAAATACTAAAAGATGGCATGATGGTGGAAGTGGATGCTATGCCCAGTACCGGAACTGGTGCCGGGGCGGACAAGGGAATTGTGAGAATCATAAAATGAAAGCTGAACAATCAAAGCAGAAATTGATCCTACGCGGTATCGCCGCCAGTGCCGGTATTGCCGAGGGTAAGGTTAAAATCGTGTCCGGGGCCAAGGATGCCGCCACTTTCCCAGAAGGCGGAATTTTGGTGGCCGAGATGACCGAACCGTCCATGGTAATAATGATGAATAAAGCATCAGCGATAGTCACCGACAAAGGAGGATTAACCTCCCATCCAGCGATTGTTTCTCGCGAACTCGGCATCCCCTGCGTGGTCGCAACCAAAACGGCAACGCGAGATTTAGAAGATGGTATGAAAATTAGGATTGACGGTGGCACCGGTGAGATTTACCTGATTTAAATTCCGCGCATAGCATTTATAAACATACATGTTAGAGCCGCGGTACCCAAAATGGATAGATAACTACGCTAAAGCTTTCCACAAGGCCTTTTCAAATATGGTCCCGTGCAGTTGGGGACCAGTTAATGCCTACGCGGTGTTTGCTTTACTCAATGGTTCCGGTATGTCAAAAATCCACCAAGCTATAATCAAGGTAAAAAAACAGGGTAAAACAATTGGAGAAGTGGCTAAATGTTTTCCCTCGCCGTCTAGTCTCCGCGCGGCGATTTATTTTACTATCGTGGAATACCAATCGTCAAAACCAAAAGACAAAAATAAATTTAAAGAGGTTTTAGAATTCTTATTAGATATTCTTAGACACCTAATCAAAAGGGATCTCTTTGCCTACAAAAGTAATATCGCCCACTCCGAGCTGGAGATAGGAAAAATTTTGACCAATATCAAATGGCAATCGGCCAATCCGACAATCGCTAGAGATCTGGGTAAATTCTACAACAGTTTATGGTCACTGGTTTTTGCGCTTTACCGAGATTTTTTTCCGCAAGATTCTCATGAAATTTTCGGTCCTTACGATGCCTCCAATAAGTTCGGCGACGGTTCTATCTTGCTCGTAAAATACTTTCCCAAAATAAGATCGATCGAGTTGTGGCCGGAAATGAGTAGGTTAAAATACTCGGAGGTCAAAATTTACCAAGTATATAAAAATGTGGAATTTAGTTGTGAAGTAGTCGGCATGCATTCTTTATACGAGGGCGACCTAATTAATGGTCTTCGGGCCTACTCGGTAGAAGCGGATGGAAAATTAGTGGATACAAACGAGGAGATTAAAGAGTTAACTGATTACTTTGTTCAAGTCGCGGTTGAGCAATCTTCTGCCTACGATCGTATGAGCAAGGAGGAACTCAAAAAGAAGGTTTTGGAATGGCTATGTTACCAGTATGTTGATTTTTTCCGTTTGGCCGAAATGGACTGGAGACCAACGGCCAAGATGATCGCCGCCGTAAAAGGCAAACCAGTACCAGATAGATTTGAAATGCAGACAGTACCTACATATGAGCAATACGTTAGTAACCCGGAGTTTGAAATTTATTGGTTAAGGGATTTATATAAAAAATAAGCCCCGCCAAACTCGTGAGAGTTGGACGGGGCTTTTGCGGCGTGGTTGCCGTTGTTTAGTAAAGATGCGCTTCGCACCCCACGACCTCCTCACTCTCAAAAGTGAAACAGATCGCCTGGCAGTAACCAAGGTTTGGTCTGACAGGGTTGCCGGTGACTAAACTTTCTGCCAGCTGAATAAGCGGGAAATGGCTCACGGCGCCAGCGCTCCCTCCTTCCTCGAGCCGCAGGGCAATTTCCTTGGTTGCCCCGAGAACCCGTTCTCCTTCCCTCGCGCACAGATCGGGAAAGAGACTTTCTATCTCATCGGCGCGAAGTAGGGGTGGATTTTCTGGGTCCGGTTGCCGCTCGATGAATTTAGAAAATCGCTCTTCCCACTCGCCAATCTCGCCTGGGCCGAGACCCTCGAACAGGTGAATGGGTACAACACCACCACCTATAAGATCGCGCAGTCGTTGGGCGGTCTGTCGACTTCTGATGAGCCCCGAGTGTGCCATGAATGAGAAGTGGATTCCGCGCTCGATAAAATACTCACTCGCCGCCTTAATGCGGTCGGTAGATTCCGGGGCAAGTTCTGCCTCTGGTTGCCAGCCACCCACCTGTCTCACACTCCCCAAACTTTCTTGTTTGGCATGCCGAATCAACCACACATTCTTGGCCATCTCTGGCCTCCTTTCTTGATTACAAGGTCCCCGCCTACCGTCGGGCAGGCAAATTTCCAATACCAACCTTCCGTACCTTATTATATACCTAAACTGTATTCTTGTCAAGCTGTATGTGGTGTTTGGAAAATGGCTTAACTAAAGCATTATTTGGCATAAAAAAGCCGGGTACGATTGCTCGTACCCGGCCGCTTGGTCCCGGTCGCTAGGTTACAACGGGACCTCGCTGATTCCGTCGGCGTCTGGATCGTAATCCAGAACCACATAGCCGTCCTTGACGAGCTCGGGGTCCTTGATCAGCCGATCCAGCGCCCCACGATCGCCGACAACACCACGCGCCCAAGCCACGAGTCCGCCGATGATCGGCCGGTGGCCGGTTAGAACGATAAATTCAGCATCTCTGCCATCATAGTCCGCAAAATGATTCTGATAAAGCTCCTGGATCTCACTGCAGGCATGAACTTGCCAAATCACCACATCCTCGGCCTCATGCCCAGGATACTTGATGACCTCGTCGCCTTCCTTGTTGGCCATCTGCCCTAGCCCTTCGAGAGTTCTGATGTCCTGGTCGAAGTGGAGTGCGAAAACCGAGGCGGCATCGAGTGCCCGAGCCAAGCGTGATGAGTAAATACCGCCGCATTTGAGCTCGGTAAGGCGTGAGTCGTTCTTGATCTTGGCGACCAAGCTGTCGATCTTCTCCATGCCAGCCATCGTCATAGGGGGATTCACTGCCACGGCCGGTGGTTTGCCCGCCGCTCCGTCCTGTTTGTCCGAATGGAATACCGCACAGATTCTTAGTGCCATTTCTGGCCTCCTTTCTTGATTACAAGGTCCAATTCTTAACAAAAAACAACCGCTTTGATGATAGCAAATCTCAAGATGTTTGTCAAGGGCGGGAGTTTTTGCTACATTGATGGGCACCATGTCCGTCAAAATCGGTATTGTCGGTTTGCCAAATGTGGGAAAGTCAACGCTTTTCAACGCCTTGACCAAGAAGAGTGTGCCGGCGGAGAATTATCCGTTTTGCACGATTGACCCGTCGGTCGGGGTGGTGGCGGTGCCGGATGATCGTCTGGATCGGCTGACGGAATTTTCCCAATCGGCAAAAAAGATTCCGGCGGCGATTGAGTTTGTTGATATTGCTGGGCTGGTGAAGGGGGCCTCGACCGGCGCCGGTCTCGGCAATCAATTTTTGGCGCACATTCGGGAAGTGGACGCGATCGCGCAGGTGGTGCGCGTGTTTAAGGATCCGGAAGTTGTTCATGTGGAAAATAAAATTGATCCGCTGACCGATGTTGAGATTATCAATTTTGAGCTTAAATTGGCTGATGAGCAAAGTATTACTCGTCGAGGCGAGCGAGCGAAAAAAGACAAAAATTTGCCGCCACTCCAACTCCTCGGCGACAAGCCGATGCTTTATGTAATCAATACCTCTGCCGCCGGTGAAAATGTGGCGGTAGATTTATCAAGGTTGAACCTTGATGGAACCAAAGGTTCAACCTTAGCGGTTAAAGTTGATCCGATTTTTGGCACAGGTTTGGACGATCTCATTACCGCCAGTTATAAATTGCTCGGTCTGATTACTTTTTTCACTACTGGTGTTGACGAGACGCGGGCGTGGACAATCAAAGCGGGGTCAACTGCGCCGGAAGCCGGCGCGGCGATTCATTCTGATTTTCGCGATCGGTTCATCCGCGCCGAGGTGATCGGCTGGCGGGAATTGCTTGAGTCTGGTTCTTACGCCACCGCGCGCGAGCGGGGACTGCTTCGCATCGAAGGCCGCGATTACATTGTGAAAGACGGCGACGTGATTGAGTTTAAAATTTAAAAATTGTCATATCACAAATAACCTACGATCGTGGACTATTTAAGATACGGTAAGAACAAAATAAAAAATAAGAAACCCCCGCCCGGCTCGCGCCGCGCGGGGGTCAGTGGATTGGACCAGATCTCTGTCAACACTCGGTGTTGACGGGGACGGATTTTGTTGCCGGTTCCGCCGGCACTTCCGCAAAATACCGGTCCCACTTTTCGTCCACCAATTCGAAGGCGAGAAGCGCGGCGTGGGCGGCTTTGAGTTCCTGTCGCCGGCGAGCCACACTTTTGTCCAATTCTTCCTGTAGTGACCAGTCCGTGTTTTCCTTGGCCAGATGCTCGGCGGCCAACAATTTTCCGATCCGCTCTTTCATGCCCATCTCGGCGAGCCCTCGGAGACCTTCCCAGTCTTGTTCGTACAGCGTGTCCGGCGGCCAAACAGAAGGCATTCCAATTTCCAGTTTTTCCAGCGCGCAGGCGAAGTCATCGCCTCGGCTCTTACTGTGCATGAACGCGATTACTAACAACAGAGGACCTAGAACCAGAATAAAAACCATAAGAAGAGGAAACAAATGGTGGTAAACAACACTCCAGACGATGGCCGCTATCAGGGGGAGGACAGAGAGAATCAACAGCGACCAAAACCGACGCGCGTTTCGTGCCTCCTGCACCGGATCATAACCGTGCATCTCTTTCCACTTGCGCCGCAAGATGGTTGGCATCGCGCAGTCCCTATCCAACTGTAAAAGATCAATCGCCATAATTATGGCTCCTCGGGTTTCGGGTGTGATGAAATGGGAGCTTCAGTGCTCCGTCCTAAACACCGTTTCAGGCGGTATTGGACACTTCATTCCACTTCGTTAGGGAAACCAACCTAGCGAATTCTGGCTAGATTATAATCAAAGTCAGTTTTTCTGTCAAGGTCGAACCTTGGCCGAGAAAGGTTCGACCTTTAATTAGAGCGGCCGCGGTTGGTAATCCGGCGGCGCTTTCGCTAGATAATTTTCAAGCGTGGGGCGATCAAGGAGACCGGCTTGGGCGCCGATTTGTTGGACCACGGACATAGAGTTTATCGGCGCCCAGGCGAGCGCTTCGGGTACGGTCTTGCCGATGGCTAGAGCCGCGACAAAAGTGGCCGAGAAAGCGTCGCCAGCGCCGGTGCGCTCAAACGGCGCTTTGGGATCAGGGTAAGGCGGCATAAACCAGGCGGTGCGGCCATCTGAAACATAAGCACCCCTGGGTCCGTCGGTAATCACGATAATTTTCGGTCCGAGTTCGCGCATTTTTTCCAGCAGAATTTTTGGCTCGGTTTGTTTTAGACTCAATATTTTTTGCGCTTCGTTTAGATTGCAGAGAAAAACATCGCTACGCCGGTACAAGCCGGTTAAGGCCTCGTGGCCGAATTTGATTTGGAAAGTGCCGGGTTGGAAAGCCAGTTTGATTTCTGAATTAGCGTTTAGGTAACCAAGAAGCGCTTTATGATAAGGCAGAGAATGCTCGCCGAGGGAACTTAAATAGAGCCATTTAGGCTTACCAATCGCCGGCAGAACATAGGAGTAGTCCTCATGTTTGATCAGGATAGTGCGGTCATCGGCAAACCACAAAACATAATGATAATTGGTCAGTCGGCCTTCGTGAGCGCGGACGAAGCCGGTGTCCACTTGCTCTTTTTTGAGTGTGGCTAGCGCCTCGCGGCCGTGCTGGTCATCACCGAGATCAGTGACCAGGGCGGTTTTTAATCCGAGCCGCGCCGCCGCCACCGCCGCGTTCGGCGAGTTGCCGACCGCCGGCACCACCGTGACTGATTCGTAGGGGATCTTGGCGCCGAAAGCCATACAGATCTTGCAGTGCTCATGGTTCACATCGCAATGCAATTCCGCGTCTTTCAGTCGGATAAACGCGTCGGTAACAATGTCACCGACCGCGACCAAGTCAAATGATTCATCGGTCATAAAGATATTGTATCAAGAGATTTTTCATTATGCTACAATAATCAGGTATGAAGACTCTGCGGGAGTGCATTGCGGAAGCGGCGGACAAACGAGTGGCTCTCGGTCACTTCAATGTCTCGACTATTGAAGGGATCTGGGCAATTGCCCGGGCCGCACGCGAGCTTGAACTGCCGGTCATCATCGGCGTGTCCGAGGGCGAACGCGATTTTATCGGCGTGCGGCAGGCTGCAGCGCTCATCCGGAGCGTGCGTGAAGAATTGGCGCACCCGATTTTTCTCAATGCCGATCACACTTACTCGTTTGATCGCGTCAAAGAAACCATTGATGTCGGCCCGTCTGCCGACGAGGCAGGCTTTGACGCGGTGATTTTTGACGGCAGTAAATTGCCGCTGGCAGAAAATATCGCCGAGACCAAAAGATCCGTTGATTATGCCCGAAGCGCCAATCGGGAAATTATGATTGAGGGTGAGCTCGGTTACATCGGCACCTCGTCTAAACTTCTTGACGTTGTGCCCGAGGGCGTTCGACTGGGCGCTGATGATTTGGTCAACCCGGATGACACTCGACGTTTCGTCTCGGAGACCGGAGTGGACCTCTTCGCTCCGGCCGTGGGCAATATCCACGGCATGTTGAAGGGGCGACCCGATCCGGCTTTGGACATTGACCGGATTAAACTTCTTCGCGAGGCCGCGGGAGTGCCGCTCGTGCTCCATGGCGCGTCCGGCAACACGGATGATGATTTGCGCCGGGCGATCGCCGCCGGCGTGGTGATCATTCATATCAATACCGAACTGCGGGTGGCCTATCGAGACGGGTTGCGGCAGACGCTCCAGGAGAATCCGGAGGAAGTGGCGCCGTATAAGATTCTTAAATCGGCGGCGCTGGCGATGCAAAAAGTCGTGGAAACGAAATTGAGATTATTCAATAATTTAATTTAATTTTCATCAAATTATGGCCAAGATTTTCGTGACGAGAAAAATTCCCGAGGTCGGGCCGGAGTTACTCCAAGCAACTGGCCACGAGGTCGTGGTGAGCGAGAAAGATAATGTCTTGACGAAAGAAGAACTAGTCGCCGCGCTTGGCGCGGCGCCGTACGAAGCCGTCCTCTGTCTGTTGACGGATAAAATTGATGATGAGGTGCTGGCCGCGGCGCCGCGGGTAAAAATTTTCGCCAATTACGCTGTTGGTTACGACAACATTGATCTCGACGCGGCCAAGGCGCGCGGCGTCTTAATCACCAACACCCCGGCGGTCTCAACGAGCCAGAGCGTGGCCGAACACGCCTTGGCGCTTCTCGTGGCTGTCGGCCGGCGGATCGTGGAGGCCGATCAATTTGTCCGCGACGGCCATTACCGGGGCTGGGATCCGATGCTTTTTATCACGCCTGATCTCGTCGGCCGCACCTTGGGCATCATCGGCGCCGGCCGGATCGGTTCGCGGCTGGCCTTTCATGCCGCCCGCGGTTTTGAAATGAAAGTGATTTATCACGATATTCGGCGGAACGACGAATTGGAGCGAACGCTCGACGTCAAGTTTGAGACGAGCGTTGAGGCGGTGCTCCAGGCGGCCGACTATGTTTCGCTCCATGTTAATTTGGACCAGAGCACCCGTCATCTCATCAATCGTGAGCGTTTGGCGCTCTTGAAGCCGAACGCGGTTTTGGTCAACACCTCGCGCGGGCCGGTCATTGACGAGGCGGCTTTGGTTGACGCCCTGCGAGAGAAACGGCTCGCCGGCGCCGGCCTGGATGTTTTTGAATTTGAGCCGAAACTCGTTCCTGGTCTGGCGGCTTTGCCCAATGTCGTTTTGACGCCACATATCGCTTCGGCCACCGAGGAAACGAGAAACGATATGGCCAAAATGGCGGCCGAAAACATACTCGCTGTCCTTGCCGGTCAAACCCCGTCGAATTTGGTGAAATAAGAAACTGCCGCCGAAAAACATTGACAAAAAGACCGAGTTGTGCATATACTCTATGCTAGATGATTTGGGGGGTGGTGGCCCAGTAAAAGGTCAAAGGTGTGTAGCCATGGGGTAACCGACAGTCTCACCTACTGGTTGCATATCGTAAGTGGAGTGATCCCGGAGTAGAGGGATTGATTTTGCTTACTGCCGATGGTGTGGAGTCGGATTGACCACTGTTCAGAAGTCGGCGAACCACCACCTCCCAATCATCAGCCCCAGGTACGCCGTGCGCGAAACCGGGGCTTTTGTTTTTATAAAAATAGAGGGAAAGGGATAGCCAAAAAGTTAGTGCTGGAAGCGATAAAAAGATTATCTAAAACCGGAAGCGAAGAATTATTTGCTTGGGCATATAGTAAAGAGGGAACGACTCTCGTAAAATCTTTGGAGAAAGATTTGTCCAGGAAAATACACACGAGGAATAACAGCTGATTTACTTAAAAACATAAGACCCCGCTACGCAGTAAAACTACGCACGGGGTCTGGGCTATACCCATTGAGCAATCGGCACTCGTTCCCGAAGCCGATGCAAAACAAGGGGCAGAGCAACGAAACTTGAACCGACAGTCATATAGACGGGCAGGATGTAGTTAGCAAAGGAATGCTCCTCAATCGCAAAGAGAGCTAGTCCGTAGCCAACCCCAAACAAGAGCCACGCAAACGGCCTGTCGCCGTTCGGGGTCTGCCAGACATACGCGATTGTCGGTATGGCCGCCGCCGCGTCAGCAACGATGGCGATGTAGAGGGCATACTGTGCTAACTGTTTGGCGTCCTGCACGAACCACCAGAAAATGATAGAGGCAATGCCGATGATTAGACAAGCGACCTCCAACTTGTTCGGTCTTTTCTTCTCTCCTCTCCAGAAAGCCAGAATGGTAATCAAGAGAGGATTGGTGAAGCCAAACACCGCTGGCCAAACATTAGTGGTTGCTCCCGAACTGTGGTAGGTCAGCAAGAGTGCCAAGCCGAGTAGTGCCCAGATACTCCAGCTAACCAGATTGGGGTGGATTTTGTTCTGGTATGTCCGTATCGCATACGGGATGACGCTCGCCGTTACCAGCAAGCCCGAAATCAGTCCAATCTCCTCTTTCACGGGTATCTCCTTCCAAAAAAGTGTCGGTTTTCTGTCTCACAATGAACTACATAATATGCTAGCATAAATCATTTTTCTTGTCAAATAAAATTTTCTGCTCTTGCCTCCGGACATTTTTTATGCATAATTATTGGTCATGTTGAAGTTAATAGCTGAACAGCGGGAAGTGTTCGGTAAACAATTGAAATCGGCGCGCCGCGCCGGGAAATTGCCGGTGGTGATGTATGGCCGGAAAACAAAACCCGCGCCGCTTTTCGTTCAAACCCGGGCATTCAAAAAAATCTTCGAGCAAGCCGGCGAATCGTCAGTCATCACTTTGCAAACTCCCGAGGGCGAGGTCACGGTGCTCGTTCACGATCTAGCTTTCCATCCGGTGACGAGCGAGCCGATCCACGCCGATTTCTATGTGGTGGAAAAGGATACAAGATTAAAGATCAAGGTGCCGATTGAGTTTACCGGCGTCTCGGCCGCGGTCAAAGAACTCGGCGGCATTCTGATCAAAGTTTTGCATGAACTGGAAGTCGAAGCTCTGCCGGCAGATTTGCCGCGCGGCATCGCGGTAGACCTGGCACCGCTTACGACCTTAGAGAGCCAAATTTTAGTGGCTGATCTGGTTTTGCCTCGGGGTGTTAAGGTTGTGAACAGACCGGACGAGGTGGTGGCCGCGGTAACCGTCGCTAAAGAGGAGCCGGCGGCCGAAGCCGCACCTCTCGATCTCTCGGCGATTGAAGTGGAAAAGCGCGGCAAGGAAGAGGTGCCGGCCGCCGAACCAGCTTCGCCCGCCGAACAAACTTCGCTATAATCATCCGGATGAGATGGCGTTGGTTTATAACCGGTTTGATTTTTTCTTTGCCGTTTTTGGCGCTCGGCCAGACGAGTGATGATGTTGATCGCCGAAAGGCGGCTCTTGAACAGGAATTAGTGAAAGTTGAGGCAGAAATCGCCGTTCAGGAAGGGTTGATCGCCATCAAGCAGAAAGAGGCCGCCACTTTAGAGCGCGATCGCCAACTTTTAAATTCGCAAATTGCTAAAGCCAAATTGGTCATTCGCGCCCACGAATTGGAGATTGAACGATTGGGCGGTGATATCAATAAGAAAGCCGGCACGATCGCGGATTTGACGAAACGGCTGGTCAAGCTGACTGAATCGCTGGCCGAACTTTTGCGCCAGCGGCGCGATCTCGAAGATCATAGTTTAGTGGAGATTATGCTGGCGAAAACCAGTCTGGCCGACTTTTTCCGCGAGGCGGACAATTATCAATATCTTGAGGATTCAATCCACCAATTGTTTGCCGAAACGCGGACAGTCAAGGCCGAGACCGAGACCGCCAAAAGCGATCTCGAGGAGCGGCGTCTGGCCGAGCTCAACGCGAAAAAGCAGATTGAGGAAGAGCGCCGCCGCGTCGAGCGGTTGGAAGCGGAGAAAAAACAATTGTTGGCGATCACCAAGAACCAGCAAGCCGCTTATCGGAAAGTTTTAACCGAACGGGAGCGGCGGAAAGTGGAGATTAAGAGCGCCCTGTTTCGTCTCCGCGGGTCGGACGCCATCACTTTTGGCGAAGCGCTCGACCACGCTAATTTTGTGGCCGGCAAAACCGGCGTCCGGCCGGCTTTTCTGATGGCGGTAATCACCCAGGAATCCAATCTCGGCGCCAATGTCGGCACCTGCAATCGGCCGGGCGATCCGCCGGCCAAACAGTGGCCGCAGATTTTGAAACCAACGCGGGACCGAGAGCCGTTTTTGAGAATCACACGAGCTTTAAGTCTGGATCCTGGAATCGTCCCGTTGTCTTGCCCGCAGGCCGGCGGTTGGGGCGGAGCGATGGGCCCGGCGCAATTTATTCCTTCAACTTGGGAATTGTATCAAACCAAGATCGTCGCCCTGACGGGCAATCAGCCGCCAAACCCCTGGACGCCGCGCGACGCTTTTGCCGCTTCCGGCATTTATTTGTCCGAATTGGGCGCTGCTGCCAGAACCTGGACCGCGGAGCGGACGGCGGCGCTTAAGTATTATGCCGGTTCGAATTGGAATTTAGCCAAGAACGGTTTTTACGGCAACGAGGTGATGGAGATCGCCGCTGGTTATCAGGAATTGATTGACACCTTGCAGAATAGCTGATTCTTTGCCATGATGGGGCGATGCAGACAGAAATTCATCCCCGTTATTACGACGAGGCCCTGGTGACTTGCGCTTGCGGTAATAAATTTACCGTCGGTTCGACCAAGGAGAAATTGCCGGTGGAAATTTGCAGCGCCTGCCATCCCTTTTTCTCCGGTCAGGATAAAATCATTGACACGGCCGGCCGGGTGGAAAAGTTCAAACGGCGGCAGAGTCGGAAGAAAAAATAATGGGTCTAAAAGAATCTTCGGCGGTGATTCTCGAAATTCGCGCCGGCGCCGGCGGCGAAGAATCGGCGCTTTTCGCCGCCACTCTCGCCGGCATGTACCGTCGTCTGGCGGTTCGGCGCGGCTGGTCCTTCTCGCTCGTCAGTGAAACAAAGAGCGATCAGGGCGGCTGCAAAGAGGCAATTTTTGAAATTCGCGGGCCGAGCGCCCTCGGCGATTTGCGTTATGAGGTCGGCGTTCATCGGATTCAGCGCGTGCCGGCGACCGAGAAGCAGGGGCGGATCCATACCTCCACGGCCTCGGTGGCGGTTTTGCCGCTCGTCGGGACCGCTGGCGTGACTATTAATCCGGCCGATCTGGAAATTACCTTTAGCCGTTCCGGCGGCGCCGGCGGGCAAAATGTCAACAAGGTGGAAACCGCGGTGCGCCTCGTCCATCGGCCGTCGGGGATTGTGGTCCGTTGTCAGAGCGAACGGAGCCAAAGCCGCAATAAGGAAAAGGCCCTGGCGATTTTAGCTAGTAAACTTAATGACCAGAATCAGTCAGCGGCCGCGCGGCTGACGGCGGATGAGCGGCGCCGGCAGATTGGCACCGCCGACCGCTCGGAGAAAATTCGGACTTATAATCTGGTCCAGGATCGGGTGACTGACCATCGGATCAAAAAATCTTGGCATCAGGCGGAGAAAATTTTCGCCGGCGATTTAGACAAAATCTCCGCGGCTTTAAGAGCCACGGAGAAATCCGATATGTCTCCCGATTAATTTGTCCGTTTGGGGAAAGAGTGATATAGTTAAAGCATGAATCGAAATTAGCAAGAGATAAATTCAAAAAATCATGAACAAAAAAATCATCTGGATCATCATTTTCGTTCTCATTTTAGGCGGCGTCTGGTGGGCGAATTCTCGTCCCACAGTTATACCCACCGACGAGCCGATTAAGATCGGAGTGATATTGCCTTTGACTGGCGATGTGGCGGTGGTTGGTGAGGAAGTGCAAAAGGGGGTTATGATCGCCGAGAAGGAATTATTAACTCAAGGATTGAATCTCAAGGTAGTGTATGAGGATGATGCTTACACTTCTCGATTAGCGGTTACCGCCGCCTCTAAGTTATTGGAGATTGATAAGGTTGAGGCGGCCATGACCCTGTTGGTAGAAGGGGCTAAACCAATCATCCCTCTTTTCAACGAGAAAAATGTGCCCTTACTTGTATTATGGGACAGTAATGTTTTCATCAACACTGCTGGTCCAACAATTTATAGCGTTGGTTTTTCTACCGAAAAAGCCGGCGAGACAATGGCTGTTTACGCTTATAATAATTTGGGATTGAAACGCGTGGCTCTTTTCGGTCATATTGATGCCTGGGCTGATATCATTACTCCTGCTTTCAAAAATAAGTTTGAAAGTTTGGGTGGGCAAATTGTGTCTCAAGATAAAATAACCGCCGATACGGTTGATTATCGAACACACATCGCTAAACTCAAACAGCTTAATCCGGACGGAGTGTACTTTCCTCTGGTTCCGCCGCAATCGGCTCGTTTCTTAATTCAAGCATCGCAACTCGGTTTAAAAACAACTCTTTTGACCGGTGACGCGTTAATTCAAGATATGATCGTGGAAGCCGGGCAAGCGGCAGAGGGTATTTATTTCACCAACATTTATTCTGATGAAGTAGAGATATTGACTCAAAAATACCGTCAGACGTTTAATGCTGATCCGGTTGATACAACCTTAGTCGCTTTTGGTTATGATGGTTTGATGAAATTAGTTGAAGCTAAAAAGAACTCCGCCGATCTCCTTCCGGGATTGAGTAAGGTATTCAACGGCAAACAGTCATTGGATAAATTAGAAAAAATTTTTCAGGTGGTTAACGGCCAGCCAGTGGAAGTAGGAACAAAAATCTAATTCTGTTTGCCAACTGGGGTAGCGTCTGCTATTGTAAGGTTATGCCAGCATCAGTTTTAGAGGAGTTATTCAGCCGCGGGGCGCATTACGGCTGCAGTCGGCGGCGGCGACATCCGTCGGTCAACCCGTATCTTTACGGCTTCAAGAATCGGACCGCCATCATTGATTTGGAAAAATCTCTGGCGGCCTTGACTCGAGCCGAAGACTTTTTTCGCGCCGCGGGCGAGCAGCGCAAAACAGTGCTCTTAGTCGGCACCAAGCCAGAGGCCCGAGCCGCGGTAACGGCCGCCGGCGCGCGGCTGGGGTTGCCGTATGTCGCCGGCCGCTGGATTGGCGGCACCCTGACGAATTTTACGGAAATCAAAAAGCGCTTAGCCCGTCTTGATGAATTAAAGAAGCAGTTCGTTTCCGGCGGGTTGGAAAAAAATTACACCAAGCAGGAGCGGGGCCAATTTCAGAAAGAGCTCGATCGGCTGAAGCGATCTTTTACCACCATCGCCGGTTTGTCCTCTCTGCCGGCGGCGCTCCTGGTGGTGGACTCGGCGGTCGAACAGATTGCCGTTGAGGAAGCGCGATCGCTTAGCCTGCCGGTCGTCAGTCTCTCTGGCGCCGATTGCGATATTCGCTGGCTTGACTATCCGATTATTGTCAACGATGCGAGCGTTCAAAGCATCGAATGGATTATCGGTCGGCTGGCAGACGCTTATGAAGCCGGCGCCGCGCTGGGGCAAGCGGTTGCGGTTGAACCGGTTCCGATCACCGATGATCAGCATCAAGCAAATTAAAGATTTGCGCCTGAAGACAGGCGCCGCGGTCGCCGACTGCCGTCAGGCCTTGGAGGCATCGGGCGGCGATACCGGACGGGCTCTGGCCTGGCTCGCGGCCGCGAGCCAGAAAACAGCCGCGGCCAAGAAGGATCGGGCGTTAGCCGCCGGCGCCGTCGCCAGCTACATTCATTCCAACGGCGCTCTCGGCGTCCTGCTCGAACTGCGGTCAGAGACCGATTTTGTGTCGAAAAACAGCGATTTTCGTTTGCTGGCCGAAGATCTGGCGATGCAGGTGGCGGCCGCCGCGCCGGCGGATGTCGAGGAATTGCTGGCCCAGCCGTTCGTTAAGGAGCCGGCCCAGACCGTTGGCGAACTGGTGCGTTGGTACGGGCAAAAATTCGGCGAGCGGATTGAAGTCGGCCGTTTTATCCGTTATGAACTCTAGTCAAACTATTCTTTATTTAACAGCCACAGTCTCATTTATCGTAATGGTGGCAATTATTAGCCGCGCCAGCCGACGGCCGATCCAAAATGAAGTCTCGAATGACGGAGTCAGTTTAGCCGAAGTCGCGGCGCCCTGGTTGACCGCCGCGGCCGCTGGTTTTATTCTCACCTTGAAACGTTCAGCGGCCGCGGCTTATCTTTTTTTTCTTTTGATCGGTCATCGCGCCGCTGGCACCGCGAAAATCGGGCTTCATAAAATTGAAAATCGTTTTTTGAAATTGATTGAAGCGGTGCGCGGCCGCGGCCAACGCTCGCGGCCGGAAGAACGGCGCGGTGCCGTCTCCTTTTTCCTCGAACAGATTAAAGTTGATAAAGCGGAAACACGGCGCCGGGCGAACCGCCGTTTAATCTCGCCACCCTAGCTCAATGGTACCCGCCCGTACGACCGCGGTCGCCGGTCGGGCGGGGAGCAACGGTTTTGCCCGCCCCGTTACAAATGCCGAGGTAGCTCAGCGGTAGAGCAACTGTTTTGTAAACAGTAGGTCGCGAGTTCGAATCTCGCCCTCGGCTTATCTGTATTTGTAACGGGGTAAATAGGTTGTCGCCTGCCCGAATGACCGTATTCGGTCGGGCGGGGTTCGAGCCCGACGGGTGGCTTTAACGAAGTTGGGCCGAAAACTCCATCTCTGTCTGTGCGCGCAGTTTTTCGTGCAGGGCGTTGACTTCGGCGTTGGTGAGAGTGCGATCAATGGAACGGTAGACAATGCGGTAAGTGTAGCTTAATTTGTCCGCGCCAAATTTGGCAACGTTATCATATTTATCAAGCAGGGTCACTTCTTCCACTAAATTACTGCTCAAATCGCGAATCAAATCAAAATAATTGTTGGCCACAAAAGTGTCGGGGACGATAAAAGAGATGTCGCGGATGATCGACGGATATTTAGACACTTCTTTGTATTCTTGCTCGAGTTTCAATTGCCGTTTGACCCGCGGGTCTTCTGACCAGAGGAGACGAATATCGGGTAATTTCATACTCAAAATCGCCAGCCGCTCCAGACCGAAACCGAAAGCCCAACCGTTGTACTCGGTCGGGTCAAGGCCCAATTTTTTTAAGACGTTGCCCTTAACCACGCCCGCGCCGAGCACTTCCACCCATTGCCCGGCACGCTCAATTTCCATCTCCAAGCTCGGGTCAGTGTAGGGGAAATTATCGGGGTTGAAACGGTATTTTATTTGGGAACCGAAAATTGATCGGGCGATTTTAATGAGGATCTCTTCCAGATCTTGGCGGCCAATCTCTTTTTCTTTTTTGGCGGCGAGGAACCAACCGTCCATTTGGTGAAAGACATTCATGTGGCGATGGTCAATTTCGTCCTTGCGGTAGACCTTGCCGAAACAGAGCGCGCCGACATTTTGTCCGGCGGCGATTTTTTCTTTCACCGCCGGTTGCTTCAGATGGTAATACCACATAATTGTGGTGTGAGGGCGCAGGATATTGTCCTCGTTCACATAATAGGTGTCTGATTTGCTTCGGGCGGGATGGTCATGAGGGAAGTCAAACAGATCGAAACTTTCCTTCACTGACACAATTTCCGGCACTTGAATCAGATCGAAATTTTCAAAATCGGACAGGTTGATAATCCGCCGGGTCAATTCAGCGATCGGACTGTCCGGTTGGCGCGTAAGGTCGGAGAGAGCGAGGTAACGGAGGAGACGTTGACTCTCCGGGTCTCCGCGGGCGCTCAACTCGTTTAAAATTCGTTTTTCTTCATCGAGGGGAACGGTATAATGCGACCGTTTGAGATGCGCCGCTTGGTGAATGTTCAGCATAATTACCTATAATTGTAATCTAGTTGTTTTTTCACCACAAGTTGTCCATAATAATCCGATCGGATTATTATGGTATAGTAAGAAACATGAACATGAAAAGGAAAACTCTTAAAAAGTTTCGCAGCGTCTTGAAAAAGAAACTCTTGTATTTACTTTACGCTGGTTCGGTGATTGCCTTGTCGCGTTCAAGTAGACAACGAGGGTATGTTATTCTTTCCATCCCGCGCATGTGGCGAAAGCTAAATCGCAGCCGTCTCTACAGGATTATCAAAGAGTTTCGGCGCGATCGGTTGGTTGATTATCAGGAGGATAAAGACGGCATCATTACCGTCGTCTTAACCGAGGCGGGAAAGAAACGTACTCTGGCATACGATGTTGATCAAATTGAGATAAACAAACCGCGTCGCTGGGATGGTTCTTGGCATCTTGTTTTTTCGGATATTCCAGAAAAGAAACGGGCCGCGCGCGATGCTCTTAGGCATAAACTTAGAGAGCTCGGATTTCATCAGTGGCAAAAATCGGTCTTTGTTTATCCTTACCCTTGTCGCGATCAAATCGATTTCATCGTTGAATTTTTTGAACTCCGACCCTATGTCCGCTACGGGGAACTGTTTGATCCAACCAACGAAGCCGAACTCAAGTTACATTTTGGTTTGGAATAGATACTAACCACAATTATCCGATCGGAAGGTTGTGGTGAAGTAATTTTTAAATCCTTAATCTCGGATCAGAGTTCGAGGAAGAAAGAGGAAGAAAAAGCCCCATTCGTGATGAACGGGGCCTAGATTGATGCTGCCGC
>JACOZG010000013.1 GCA_016181465.1 Candidatus Vogelbacteria bacterium
AACTGGTTTTCAAGACCAGCGCATTAGACCGCTCTGCCACGCTTCCGTTTCGATTATAGTCTTTATGTTTGGGAAAGCAATCAGGTGGATGATATGATGAAGCGATGCGGCGATTGGGAATTGATTACGGTTCAAAACGGGTCGGTCTCGCCTTGACCGATGAGCTCGGCGAGTTTGCCTACCCTCTGGCGGTGCTGGCGAATAATCTTAAATTGCTCGGGCGAATCAAGGCCGTCTGCGTCAATGAGACGGTGGGAGAAATTGTGCTCGGCGAGTCGCTGAACTTCCGGCGCCGGCAAAATTCCATTATGCGGGCGATTCTAAAGTTCAAAACGCGGCTGGAAACGCTCACGGGCTTACCGGTCATGCTAGAGGATGAGACTTTGACGACGAAAGAAGCCGGCCGTTCGGGCGGGGATCAAATGCTTGATGCCCGGGCGGCGGCGATTATTTTGCGAAATTATTTGGAGCGGCGGCGATGAACAATTTTGCCCATTGGCTTGATCCGCTTTGGCTAGTCCAGACCGCCGGACTCATCGGCGTTTGGTTCGTCGTCTTTGCCGAATCCGGTCTTTTTTTCGGCTTCTTTTTTCCCGGCGACTCGCTTTTGTTCACGGCTGGTTTTCTGGCTTCCCAGGGTTATCTTGATCTCGGGCTTTTAATCATCGGAGTAGTGGTCGCGGCTTGTGTGGGCGATAGCGTCGGTTATTGGTTTGGCGCCAAGGTCGGCCCCAAAATTTTTTCCCGCGCCGATTCTCTCTTTTTTCGCCGAGAATATCTGGAGCGCACCCGGGTCTTTTACGCTCGGCACGGCAAACCAACAATCGTTCTGGCTCGTTTTGTGCCCATTGTTCGAACTTTTGCTCCGATTTTGGCCGGCGTCGGCCGGATGGAATATCGCGTTTTTCTCACTTATAATCTGGTCGGCGGTGCGATCTGGGGCGTCAGTTTGCCCCTCCTCGGTTATCTCGTCGGCGCCATCGTCCCCGGGGCGGACCGCTATCTGCTGGCGATCGTCGCCGTCATCATCCTCCTCTCTTTCATTCCCGCTCTCCGGCACTTACGGTATAATGGAAAGTGATGGTCCATTTTTTCTCCAAGTTTTTTCCGACGCCGAAATACTTGACCCGTCCGGCCGTTGGCCTCGATATTTCTGATCAGTCGGTTAAATTCGTTGAACTGGTCCGCTCGGGCGGTCGCTGTAAGATTGTTAAATACGGCGAGCGGGCAATTCCCGCCGGGACAATTGAGGCGGGAATCATTAAAAACGGGGCTGGGTTGGTGACGGCGCTTGCGGCCTTCCGGGCCGAACACGGTTTGACTGATGTGGTGATGTCTTTGCCAGAAGAAGAAGCTTATGTGGTTCGACTCACCCTCCCCTATGTCGCTCCGGCCGAGCTCAAAGACAGTCTCGAACTGCAGCTCGAAGAGCACATCCCGCTCGCGGCCGACGAGATTGTCTTTGATTATGAAATTTTGACCGCGCCGGCCGGGGCGCGCGGCGAGTACCACTTGAGTCTTTCGGCTTTTCCGAAAAATGTTATCATCAGTTACACGGCGGCGCTCGCGGCCGCCGGACTGACGCCGCTCGCGGCTGAGATCGAAGCGCAAGCCATCGCTCGAGCGATCCTGCGCTCGGACGACGAGCGGCTGACGATGATTGTGGATTTCGGCAAGACCAGAACCAGTTTTTTTATCACTAGCGGCACCTTCGTCCTTTTTACCGCGACCGCCGCGCACATCGGCGGCGAGGATCTGACCAAATCCATTCAAAAAAATCTCAATCTAAGTTATGACGAAGCCGAGCGTTTGAAAATCGAACAGGGCTTGCTGACGATCAAAAAAAACCAGGAACTCTTTTTCTCAATTTTGCCAATCGTCTCGGTGCTCCGCGATGAGATCATCAAGCATTTCGCTTGGTGGGACAGCCGCCGCAGCGATCAGAGCCGTTTTGACCGGGCGATTGCCCGGGTCGTGGTCTGCGGCGGTCAGGCCACCCTGCCGGGTCTGATTGATTATTTAAATCTGAATTTAGATTGGCCGGTGGAACTCGGCAATCCCTGGGCCAATGTCTTTTCCCTCGAGACCCATATCCCGACGATTAATCTTAATCAGTCTCTTCGTTACACCACTTCTCTCGGTCTGGCGCTCCGCGGTTTAGCGCCCGCCTCATGATTAACTTGCTTTTGCCAGTCGACCAGCAGAAATTGCGCGCCGATTACCGCCGGCGCTGGTTTGTGGTTTCCGGTTTTTTGACCCTCGGTTGGCTCTTAATCGTTTTCATTATCGCAGCGTCGCTTTACTGGTTTGTCCGTTTCCGCCGAGCCGACGCCGAAACGGCGCTGGCGGCGATCAAAACCGATCGGGTGGCGGCGGCGATCAAGGAACAGGCCGCCGCGATTAAAGAAGCGGATGTCCTGACTAAAAGTTTGCGGGTTGACCCGTTGACGATTTCGCCGTCGTCGGTCATTCGCCGTCTGCTTGATCGGCGCGGGTCAGTCACCGTGAGCGAGATCGCTTACGTTGTGCCGCCGGACGGCCCGCCGGCGCTTAAGCTGGCCGGTAAAAGTCAGACGCGCCAGGAATTTTTGGTTTACCTTGAGGCACTGCGGAGCGATCCGGAGTTGGTGACGGTCGATTCGCCGGTCAAAAATCTGATTCAGGAGAAAAATTTCACCTTTACGCTTGGGATAACAATTAAATCTCCGGCGCCGCCAAAATGAAAACCCGACTCGCGATATTTTTATGGTTGCTGAATGCTTTGCTTCTGGCCGGGAGTCTGTTCTTTGTTTATTTGATCCGGCGCGACGCAGAAACAGCCATCGGCGTTCGGACTGAACAATACCTGGCCGCCCGAGCCGGGGCCGATCTGGTGAATTGGCAGCAGGCGCTGACGGCGAACCAGTCAGAACTGGCTAAGGTGAGGTCGGCTTTTGTGAGCCGCGAGTCGCTAATTCAGTTTATTGAAGAATTGGAAACAGTCGCCCGCGAGAGCGGCGTTGATCTGACGCTCGATGAGCCGGTGATTGAGTCAAATTCCCTCACGCTTTCAATGAAAGCCGTTGGTTCATTCGCTAAGGTGTATCGCTGGCTGGAGCGTTTGGAAAATTTACCTTACCGATTGACTTTTGAACGGATAAATTTGAGCGCCGGCCTCAACGCCGGCGCCGACTGGTCCGGGGACATTTCTCTCGTTCTCGGCAGTTTTCTTGCTGACCATGTTCAAAATTAAATTATTCAAATCGCGGATTAAAATTGCGGCCAAGTCAGAACCCCATCCTGATCGCGTCTGGCGCTGGCTCGCGGCGGTTTTCCTTTTGGCCAGCGCGGCCGCGCTGGCCGGGGGCTACGGCCTCTATCGTCAGCTGGCTTCTCTCGAATTGGTGAGCCAACGCCGTCTTCAGAGTCAGAGTTCGGCGCCCCGAGAGCTCGATCGTCGAGCGCTTGAAGCGGTCATCAATCAGCTTAACCTTAAGGCCGCCAGAACCGAAGAGCTCAAACTTACTCCGCCGACTCTCGCCGACCCGACGACTTAAAAAAGCGCGATTCCGTGCCTCAATCCTCGTTAACGCCCGAGTCTTTTCGTAAGTTCTTCGTACACGCGGTCACGAGATAATATCACTATCACTCGGACGATATTTCTGGAAATGGCATAGACTATGTGGTAATTACCGACTCGAAGTGCCCAATATCCGCTGTGTGGATGGCGAAGCGGTTTGCCAAATTGATCAGGAAAAGTAGCGAGCTTGGCGTGTATGATATTTTCAATTCGGCTTTTATCTGTTTTATCAAGACGAGGAATATCTTCACGGACAACGATATCGCTA
>JACOZG010000005.1 GCA_016181465.1 Candidatus Vogelbacteria bacterium
GCGTGCCGCCGGTAAAGCCGCGGCTTGCACAAGTCTGGTTGTTGAGATTCGCGCCGTCGCATTGTTCCGTGCCCTCAATGACGCCGTTGCCGCAGACCGGTCCGGCTGTCACCGGCACCCAGTTGAAATTCACATTTTGGAGAGTATCGGCGCCGGAAAACTCAACTTTGTATTTTAGACCGGTGCCCGGCAGGCAGGGCGAGGAAGTCAGGGTTTGCCCTTTATTAATCGGGCACCAGCTGGCGCCGTTGTTGCCGCTCCAAGAGACAGCGCTGGCCCCGGCTGCTGTCTCTGACCAGTTAGCCGCTAGTTGGCTGAACGAGCCGGTGGTGATTGGTGCGGACTGGAAAGAGCCGCTGGTCGAACCGCCGCCAGTCGCTTGAGCTAAAGCCGTGATGTCGGCGGCCGTAAGCGCACGATTCCAAACAGCGATCTCATCCAGCATCCCCAACCACCAATAAGCCGCGGCCGTGCCCGCATCATGGTAAGCGCCGATCCAAGTGGTCTGCTCCCCATCCAGCGCCCCCCGAGAATCAGTTAATTGCAACACCCCGTTTACATAAAGTTTTATGGCCGAGCCATCGTAAGACACGGCGACGTGCGTCCATTGACCGGTATTGATCAGCGCATTAGTCCGCGAATCTGAATAGTTGGTCCGATAACGCAATTCCCCGCCCAATTGGAAAAACTGGGCTAGTTGCCCGCCGCTTAAGACCTCTCTTACTCCGCTCGTCGAACTCGGGTTTACCCATCCGGCGATAGTAAACGGCTGGGAAAAATTGCTGATTTTCTTTCCCAAATCTATATAACTCGCGCCGTCAAAACTGCAACCTTGATTAAATTTGCCGGACCCGCTCGCGGCACAATTGACATTGCCGACAATCGAACCGTGGTTGCCGCGGCCCGAGCTGTCTTGCGCGTTGCCATTCATATGCCAAAGGGCGACTAGACCGCTGCCGAACGAACCGTTAGGATCAATTTCACCGGTACTGCCAGCCGAAGCGGTAAAAATCAGCGCGCTGGCGCCGTCCCAGACAACATTGTTTAAACTGGATTGATCAACGTAACTTAAATTATCGTAGTCGTCGAAAAAAGAGGTGGCGGTGAGCGCCGCCGGCGCCGCCAGCTGATTCGGCACCCTGGACCACTGGTTGAGAAAAGTAAACCAGAAGACAGCGACGGCGCCGACTACCGCGACAAATTTCCAAAAGCTCGTTGGCTGACCGCCCATAAGATACCTTTTATTGTAGCACCAGCCAGCCGCTCGCGGATTAAAAGCTGTGCATAACTAAAGTTCCTCGGCTTCGGGCAGGATCGGGCTAAGCCGGCGCCAAAAGCGGCGCCCGAGTGACCGGCTGATCGCCGCGGCTTCTTCATTGCCGAGCCGGCGAAGAATGAACACCGCTGTCAAAATGCCGCCGAGACCGGCGATGAGGCCCTGGAGAAAAATCCCCCAGAAGGTAGACTGATCAAACACCGGGGCGAGAATCTGCAAGAGGAGGTAAGCCGCTGCCGCCGCCCCAAGGGCGGCCACAGCCGACTGCCGGATACTGCGATAAACAAGTGCCGGCCAGGAACCGAAATCGCGATGGAAGAAAAGCCAGAAAATAAGGAGATTGACGAGCATGCCGATGGTGAAAGCGAGCGGCAGGGCTAACAATTCGGCCCCGGCCACATCCGCCACCCGCAAGAATCTGCCGAGAAACAAACCCAGTGAGGGATAAAGCGCCAAAAACCGCAACAGGCCAAAAGCCAAACCGACGATCAAGATCGAGGAAAAGACATTGACGAGGAGCGGTTTTCTGGTCCGGCCGCAGGCGTAGTAACCGCGCACAAACACAAGAATCAAACCCTGCGCTGCCGTTGAGACGAGGAAGATCGCCAGGGCCGCGGCTGTGAGGCGCGTGTCGGCCCAGTCAAACTTGCCGGCGCCCAAGATCACTCGGACGATCTGGGCGCGCAAGACGATAAAGAGCGCCAGGGCCGGCAGGGACCAAAAAATGATGTGCCGAACCGTTACCGCCATTTGGTCAATAAATTGAGCCCGCTCGCCATTGCTGAAAAGACGAACCAGGGTGGGAAAAGCCGCCACCGCATAGCTGACACCGATCACCGACAAGAGCACCGCCTGCAAATTGTAAGCGAAATTGAAAACCGCGATTGAGCCAGCCGCCAAATGAGAAGCGAGGGCGACCAAAACAAGAATCGCCAGCTGATGAGCCGACAAGGTCAAGGTGCGCGGCCAAGCCAAACGTAAAATCTGGCGGCTCTCCCCGCCCGACCGGGAGCGCCGCCGCCAACCGAACCAAGAGACCGGTCCGCGAACCACCGCCGGCCACTGGACGAGGAGGTGGCCGAGGGCGCCGAGCACAACGCCCCAGGCCAAACCGTTAAGACCGAAGCGGGGATAGAAAAACATGATGCCGGCAATGATGCCGAGATTATAGAAGATCGGACTCAAGGCATAGAGAAAAAATTGCCGCGATGATTGAGTCAGATTGGCAACGAGATTAGACAGACCGAGCAACAGAGGCGATAACAAAAGAATTCTAGCCAAAGGCAGTAAGGCCGCGCGCGCCGCCGGACTAAAACCCGGAGCCATCACCCCGACGAGCCCGGGCAAAAACAAATACCCGGCCGCGATTAAAACTCCCATCCAAGCCAAAAACTTGCGCAGCAACTCCAAAAACAGCGCTTCGGCCGCCTGGCGATCGCCGCGCTCGAGATGTCCCATCAAAAACGGCAACACTACCGTGACGGAAACAAACGAGCCAATCGCCACATAAAGCAGGTCAGGCAGGCGAAAAGCGGCGTAATAAATATCAAGTTCTGGACCGGCGCCGAAGGAGGCGGCCAGCAAGCGATCGCGGATTAAGGCCAAGATTTGCGATAGAACAGCCGATATGCCGAGCAGTAAAGCCGCCTCGTGCAGGCCGTTGAGTTCGCGCTGAAACAAATTAAGAAAACGCCGCACCATCGGTAAAAATACTAACATTCCCCGCCTTTTTGAGACAGGGAATGTCAAGCCTGCCTGACGGCAGTCAGGTTAGCACCTATAAGCCGAATTCTGTACCCCGCCACAACTTCGCAGATGTGGGCGGGCGGCAGTTATTTATCTGTCTCGCCTGTTGCCAGACGGATCAAGCGGCACTCCCAAAATGGAAGTTGTCTCCAACCTCCAAATCAAGCACGGCCTTGCACACAAGTAGGAGTTTAGCCGTTGCATTCCCGCATTACTGCGGAACTACTCCCCAAGGGGAGCTCTCGGCCTTTCGGCTTTGACGTTTCTGTTCGCATCCCTGCCCCGCACCATGCGGTGCGGGGCGATGGGTGTTACCCACTACTCTTCCCCGCCTAAATTATGAAATTTTGGGCGGGGCGTGTGTTCGGACTTTCCTCTGCCAATCTTGCCCACCGCAGGTGGCTACAAGATTGAGCACCCGCCGAAACCTCGGTGAAGGCGGGCCCGCCTCCGCTAAAGCTTCGTCGGGCTCTCAATTTTGCAACTGCCTGCGGCAGGCAAAATTGGAGCAACTACCCGATGCCAACCGAAATAATTATGCCGCCGTCACTGGCTGATTGTCAACCCGACTCGCTAGACTTCTATGTCAAGGCAACGTCTTAACAGGAGATAGATTTATTTTCTATCTTCTCCACTTTCAATTTTCTTTATATTTTTCGATTTCTTTATTCTCGTCTGGGCCTTTCCTATTGCGTCGGGAGTGGGCAATTCTTCCGGCATGGTTCCGCCAAGATTGACAATGGTGTTCCGTACTTTTTGGCCAACAACATAATGAGCAAAGTTTGCATTTCCTTGACCTTTGACATTTTCGCGTTTTATTTTTGCATCAGTTTGAGTAGCGCGGAATAAATTTGCCGCTAGTTCTTCGCTATTCATGTGATCAAGAATCTTCTGCGATTTTTTCAGTCTCTTTTTTGTGTGAATATCCTGCATCGTCCGTCCACCATACAAACCTTTATACCCAGCATTTTGGAAGATAGCAAAGCTCTCAACACCAGCCTGAGAAGCAGTCTGCATCAAACTTGTATTATGCTTCTTCATTTCCTCACGGAGGAAAACGCGATTATGATCTTCGATTAAATTATCTGCCTTTTCCTGCCGGCGAGTCTGAATTGCAAAGTAGGTTTGACCTCTGGCAATCACCACCTTGGTCGGGTCGGAGTTTTGGACGATTAAATAACAGGCATAGCGCGAAAGATACATAGTTTCCACTGGTTTCTCTGCCCCAGATCCAATTTGAACCATCTCGTTGGCATCAACGAAATGGTTGTGGATAACTTCGCTACTGTTTTCACAAGCAACTTTCGCTTTATCAATTGCTTTTAAAAAATTACGATAATCGCTGTATTCTAGGACTTTAGCAAGCTCGCGAGAAGACCAATATTCCCTACCGTTATCATCTATCTTCTTTATTGTCTCAAAGGTATTATCTTTCATAAATTTAGTTTTTGATATCAAAGCGTCGCCTTGCCAGGGGTTACTTTCCAGTGGTCATGAGAGATTTTAGATATGACCATGTCCAATTTGCCTCTATCGGCACGGTCACAAAACGACTTAAGAATAGGCAAAATTTCTTCCGTAAGTTCTGCCACTGGCCATATCTTTTCTGGAGGAGCCCCAGCAATACGTTGAGTTGTAAGATGCTCGACTTCTTTATTGGCTCTCGCGCGCGCCTTTTTAAGACTCTCTGAGATAACCTCTTTCCATTCTTCCGGATCGGAGAGGAAGTATTTTGCATAAATATCCGTATTTTTATGATTTTTTGGTGGTGGCGGCGGATACAAGAAAAAAATTAAATTACGTAAATGGATCACAAACGATTCAATGGCGAACATATTAAGCAATCCGCTCGAACCATTCAGTAAAATAAAGTCTCTGGCCTTTAACAACTTATCAATTTCGTAAAAAATATGCTCGTTTGAATAAGTCCGAAAATCCTCATTATTAAAATCTTTTATTATTTTTCCACTCATAAATTATTTTTGCTTGAATTTTCCACAATTTTTATCTCTTCCTCCGTTAATCCATAAAGTTTATAGACTGCGGCATCAATTTTTTTATCAGTTAATTCAATCTCTTCTTTCAACTTATGCCAAGCGTTAGAATCTTTTTCCGTTTCAGCCAATTTTTTATGCAACTTAATCATTTTGTCCACTAAATCAATCACGAGCTTTTGCTCTTTTCCATCACCAACGCAAATCGGAACTTCAAGAAGTGGTTCTTTGTCTATCTGCAATTGATCTCCTTGCAATTTACCTTTATTTTTTAACCAAAAATACATAAGACTAGAATTAAGCAATCCGATAGCATACTTGGAATCTATTTTATTTAGTTTCAAAACAATAAAAGCCCTTGTTACATAGCACGGAAAATCAACATAAGAAAAAGCAGGTTTTTTAGTTTTTCTTATTGAAAAAACGGAATCGCCTTCAAAGAATCTTTCTTCTCGTGCTCTGTGAAGGCCATACGGGGCATAAGCAGAGGTTAAAATTTTGGAGAATTTATCTAAATGTTTTTTAAGATTAGGAAATTCTTCAATATGTTCTCTAAAATAATTATCTGCATAAATTATTTTATAATTTGTCTTTTGGGTTGATGAATATCTATTTATCTCCATTGTTGTATAGTATGGTCTTAAATAATGAGTTTCAAGCTTCGTCGGTGAAATTATTTTAATTTCATCATCAGATAATACAAATACTCCATCGCCTTTCTTTATAGCCCTATCCGACAAATCAGATAAGTGTTTTTGGCTGACAAAATCTTGCAAAACATCAATGCCATTACCAATATCCTTATCATTGATAATATAATTAGACTTTGACTTTATTTTCTTCAAAAGAGTATTTTTGCCGCTTTCATTAAACACTAAAAAATGACCGCGTAATTCTTGAGGTTTAATTTCAATTTTTTGTTTATCGCTGGAAATGTCTATGGTAAGTTTTGACTCTGGTATATTTTTATCATCAATCCTTAGATATTCGACAAGATATTTTGTATCTGGTTTTTTCTTTTCAAAGATATAAATCATTGTCTGAATCCCAGCTTGCTCAAAAACTTTATAATCGCCAAAATCAATAAGAGTTTTCAGTTCACCGTCTTTCAAAATTTTGTCTCTAAAAATGCTGGCACCAGCGTTACTGACCCAGTTATTCGGAGCGATAAAACTCATTATTCCGCTGTCTTTCAAGAGATCAATAGAAACACAAGCAAACATAGTCCAAATATCCATTTTCCCTTGGTAATACAGACTATCGTGCAAACCATCGAAAGCATTTTTATTAACATCTTCCTTAATGTACGGCGGATTACCAATAATTACATCAAACCCACCTTGGGCAAACACTTCAGGAAATTCCTCTTGCCAGTTAAACGGTTTTTTGTCACGCCAATTTTTGCCGAATCGTTTTTCTAGCTCTTCATCAGTACCGAAAATTAAGGAGTTACCATTTTTTATATTTTTATCGAGCATCGGCAATGCGGCTTTTGAGTCTAGGGAATTAATCAGCAAATTCAGACGGGCAATTTCAACCGCTTGCATATCTAAATCAACTCCGTAAATATTTTCAAGAATTATTTGTCGCTTGATCATTTCATTATCCGTTCCAAATTCTTTATATTTTTCGGCGATGGCTTCCAGCACTTTGATCAAAAAAGATCCTGAACCGCAAGCCGGATCGAGAACCTTAATCTTTTTTAGATCATGTATGCTGACGCATTTATCAAGGACTGGTTTTAAGGCGTTCCTGACAATATAATCAACAATGAAAATGGGCGTATAGTATATGCCTTGCTCTTTCCGTTTCTTGGCATCTTTATTAATCGTTATTTCTCTCCCTTCATCAAATAATTTTCGGTTTTTACTTTTAGCTGTTGATAATTTATATCCAAGATAACTTTCATAGACACTGCCGAGAACGTCCGCCGGCATTTCCTTAAAATTATATTCATAGTAACCTTTACTGCCGTACAATTTATCGATCACTTGTTTAAGCGCTCCGTCCCACTCTTCCCACTCCTCGAACGGATGGTGCGAAAAAAGATTAGAATTGTATGTTTTATCTAATTCTCGAAAAGTAGAAACCATCGCTTGAAACGGCTTATAATCTTTGGTTGTCTCGCTTTCGCGTAAAAGGTTTTTCAGTATGTTTGGTTCAACATCACGATCTTCGGCCACTCGGAGAAAAATCAAACGATCCAGAAGTTTTTGGACCCCTTCGTCTAATAAGTCTTTGGGAATATTTTTCTTATCATTACAAATTTCAAATGATTTTGTGAGACGTTCGCGACACCATTGTATATCCTCATTTAATTTTTTTATGACAGAAGCAACAGAAACCATCTTCTCTCTTTTGCCGTATCTTTCCGCGAATGAATCGAGTTTTTTATTCTCAAAAGATTGCCTTGAGAGGAGGTAAAGGGTGGCAAATTCTTCAATATATTTAGTATATGAAATCTCGAAAACTAGCTTATCCATCAAATCGAATTTGTCTATCCTTTGCGCATTAAAAACTTTGATGGATTCAAAATCAGTTAAAATCGCATAAGTTATGCCTTTGTTCCAAGAATAATTTATTACCTGGAAAGCAAATTTTGGATCGTCTAAATCAGCGCTAAATTTCTTAGCTTCTAAATAAAATTGCGTTATGCCGTTTATTTTAAATGTATAGTCCGGACGTCCTGAACCTTTTATATGTTCCTGCGCAGATACTTCTTTTTTGTCGAAAGTATCCCACCCTAAAATATGGAAGAGCGGCAAGATAAAGCCATTGGTGGTATCTTCTTCGCTATAATTCCGAAGCCCGGTTGTACTCTTTGCAAATTCGTATTTATCAACTAGGGATTTTATTTGACCTTTTATTTCAGTTTCATCCATCCCCTAAATATGGCATATTTTATAGATTTTGGCTAATTAAGCCACTACCGGTTGGCCATCAATGGCCAGCGGAAAATCAATCTCGCAGACGCCGGAAACGCAGGCGAGCTCCTTGGCGCCGGTGGTCGAATCTTCCTGCTCATAAAGCACCAGTTTGGCAAAATCAATCTCGGGGAAAATCCTGACCATTTCGTTATACTGCTCTTCGGAAATCGCTTCATAGGGCGCCAGACGATAAACATGCTCGGTCCTGGGCAGAAAAGACAGACCGCCGATGATGTCCCAATTTTCATAGACCCAGTTGGCGACTCTCAACCATTCATCTTCGCTGACGGAAATAGTGGTGGACGGATTATGCTCGGTGTAATTTTCTTTAACAATCTTCCAATACTCCAGCTGATCCAAGGAACTTAGATCATCGCGGTAAACCGAGCCCTTAGGCGCCTTGACCGGAAACTCTAAAACATAGGTCGTGGCGGCGGCTGGATCCTGCCCCACTTCCGGATGATGCGGCACGCCCATATCTTTGAGCATCTGGAACAGCGGGTTATGACTCTCGATCCGGACGCGGCGGATATAAAAGGGCGCATGGCGCGGATGCATGCCAGAGGAAGAATCGAAAAGTTGCGACCCGTTGCCGGAGGGCTTGACGCAGGTGATGCAAGTGGACGGATTGATGCCGAAACGGGCCGCGTACTTCCGATTGGTCTCAATCGCCACCTCTTTTAACTTCCGCAAGGTATTGGGCCGACGTAGGGCTTTGGCATCCCATTGCCCGGTGATGGAAACGCCCAAGAGCGCTTCCTCCTCGCAATTTTTCTTCCACTCCCGAGATAGGTAAGGGAAATCGGTCAGCGAAGCCTGAAAAGTACCGAGAATGGTGGCCACCCGAACCTTTTCGAGCAAAGTGTCTTCCGTATCTTCCGTTCGAGCCACGACCTCTGACAGATTGCAGAATTGTTTGGATTGGAGGATTATTTCACCGCAATTGTGAATATAGAGACCATTGCCGTCAAAAGCGTTAACACCCGGTACCTGACAATCAAAAACCTCGGTCTCACCGCCGGGCACCATACTCACCAATGGCGAACTAAAGGCCTCACGATTGAACGACCGGCGATAATGAGAAATAATTTCTGCCAGTTTGGCCATTTTGGCGCCCGAGGTAAAATTGATTCTCTCGGCAAAAACCGCCAAATTACTGCCGCTAATCATTAATTCGTGATTAGCGGCCAATCGGCGATTTTCATAAAGACGACTGATAATTCCCAACCGCGCCAACATTCGCTGGCCGGCCAAAAGATTCTCAATTGAACAAGAACTCAACCGCACGCTCACCCCTTTGACTTGATTGCCCTGCACCGAACCGTCGGCGTCAAACCAGCCGCGCAAAAAACCTCGATAAAAATCAGACGAGCCGCGCTCAATTTCTTCGGTCACAACCTTATGTTCATAGGCCAAACTATAATGAGCGGCCAACCGGCCCAAGGACATTGACCCGACTCGGGCATAACCAGTTCTAGCCATATGGCCGGTTAAATCATTTCTCGCACCAACCTCACTTTTAACAGCGGCTACGGCATAATTCATCATCACCGGCCGATCAATTCCCCAATAGTCCAAATTGGCTTTGCCGCTTTTCTCAATATTGCCATCGCCAAGCAAATTACCCAACAACCAACCCTCAAGTTCAGTGCCGGAACCGTTCCAGCCAGTGCCGTTTTGATGGTTATGCAATACAATTTCATCGCCAGTTTGTAAATCTTTAACCGCTTTCCAAACTGTGCGCCGTACCTTCCGACTACGATAGGAAACGGTCAAAATCTGGTGGTCAGCCGTGGCTTTAAGAGAAAAACCGTGTTCGGTTCTAAGCGTAAAAATTTCTTTCCGTCCGGTACGGAAAAAACCATTTGACCGATGGGGTTGACCATTGATTAAAACGGCAAAAGACCGACCGACAAGATCGCTCACTTGCCGAGCGCCGTCGGCCGTCATCACCCAAGTATCGGCCGTAACGCAAGGATTGGTGCCGGGAACCCAGGGGTCGGTTGAGTGTTTTTCCGGCGCCACCACTTTCCA
Source organism: Candidatus Vogelbacteria bacterium (assembly GCA_016181465.1). GTDB lineage: Bacteria > Patescibacteriota > Minisyncoccia > Phycocordibacterales > JACOZG01 > JACOZG01. The sequence goes on from JACOZG010000005.1 coordinate 9,978, forward strand.
GCGCCGGGCCGGCAATTGAGAACGGAGACTGCCGCGATTGAAAATACCCCGTTCACCGGAGCCGGATTTAACCAGATTCAGCCACTCGTTGAGAAAATCGGACAAGGCCGGTTTTTCGTTGTAAACAGCCGAGTTATTGGCCATGCTCCGTTCCGGGTGCATAAGGTAAAACTGACCGTTTTTCGCCTCCTGCATATCAGAATCATCAAGGTCGGAAAGGGAAATCAGGGCGCTCCGGCGCACCCCGCCGGCCACCACCACCTCGCCGATTTTACAAATGATGTCGTGGACATCAATGGTGGAGAGACGGCGACCCGACCGGTTAAGCATTTTCTGTCTGGCAAACTCCAACAGGCGACGCAAAGGTTCAGGACCGGACGCCCGTCCGCCCATGGTCTTTAACCGTGAGCCCTGCGGACGAATTTTCGAATAATCAAATTCCACATCTTGACCCGAGGCCCAAGTCTCCAGTCCGTGAGCCAGAGCGTCAGCCCAGCCCTCACGGCTGTCAGGAATCACAAAACGGGAAACCTTGTCTCCATTTTGCCGTTTAATGATCGGCAACAGCTCAACCGTCTGATGCTCGACGGAAAAACCCATACCGGTCCCGCACATCAGCACATACATAATTTCGGCAAAATCTTGCCACTTGCTCGGCGCCACATAAGCGCAATTGTAAGCGCAGACATTGCTTTTTTTCGCCGCCGGACCGGCTGACCATAAAAGCCGCATCGAGCCGAGCGCCTTCATATTCAGCAGATAATCTCGGACCTCGAGATACTCGGTCTCGGCCAACTTGTCGCCCAAATGCCCGCGCATAAAATCAAGGTAACGATCAATCGTTTCCACCCAAGTTTCGCGTCGATTTTTCTCCGGCAACCACTTGGAATATGTGCTGTAGTAAACGAATTCTGAAAGCTGATTCCTGAAATACTCCTTGCTTTGAGCCGTTAAATCACGAATCTCCTTGGACACTTCGCCCTTTTCCCGCCGCAATTCTGACCGGCGCTGACGGTAAAGGATATAGGCCTTCGAGGTCTTGACGAAATTGTGGAGGATGAGCTGCCGTTCAACAAAGTCCTGCACGCCTTCGACGGTTGGCAGGAAATCACGACTGGTATTTTTAACCAGCTGGCGCAAATCCTTGACCACGGCGCTGGCCACGCGCCTGGCCTCTGATTCGCCGCCCTCGCCGGAAGCGCGCATGGCCTTCCAGATGGCGTTGACAATCCGCGTCTCATCAAAGGGGACAATCGCGCCATCGCGTTTGCGAATTTCTTTGAGGAGTCGGACGGATGATTTCATACCCTATTCTAACCGCCCGCTCGGAAAAAATCAAAAAGTCCAATCTGTTGATAAATTTTTCAAACCAGGGCTATGATTGAGAGAGCAAATAAACGAGCGCGCCGTGGAGACCGTTTGTCTCGCCGAGCGCCGCGCTTTTGATAATGGGCAGTCGAGAAAAAATAGTCAGGTGATCGCCGATAAGTGACGCGATCACTTCGATCTTAAATCCCGGCGTCTTGAACATACTGCCGCCAAGCACCAAGCAGTCCGGCGACCAATGAAGCAGGGTGTTGGCGAGACCGATGGCCAGATATTGGCTCAAATCATGCCAAATCTGCTCATCAGTGATCTGGCGCGGGGGTCGGCCAAACCGGCGCTCAACCGAGCCGCCAGAAACCAAATCTTCCAGAGTTTTCGGCTCGCCGTTAATCATAATTAGCTGCTGGCCGGGTTCAAAACCGAGAATATTTTCGTCAATCCGGCCGGCCTCGATCTTGACCCCGCCGACGCCGGTGCTCACCGTCACATAAGTGACGATGCGGCAACCGCGGCCGGCGCCATAATGAGCTTCGCCGAGTCCGGCGAGCGCCGCGTCGTTTTCCACCAAAACCGGACAGTCTAACCTCTGTTCTAATTCTGATTTCAACGGCTGGCCGGGCCAAACCTGCCGGCTCACTCCCAAACACAGCCCGCGCCGCTCGACCGCGCCGCTTTGATCAATCAATTCTTCAATCAGCTGGAGTCCCTCGACATAATTAACCGGGGTCGGTTTGATAATCGGCTCGCCCAAAGTTTCCCCGTCTGGCGAAACCGCCAAGCGCATTTTTGTCCGTCCGATATCGCCCAAAAGATACATAATCAAATAGGGGCCTTGATCAGTTTTTTAAAATCTTCAATCGCCGGCACACCCACCGGATCGCGATGAGTCAAAAGCGCCAAGTGATAAGAAGTCCAGTCAGCCAAAATCACCGAGTAAAAGATTTTGGCGAGCGGCGCCGCGTCCTCAAGTTCGACTTCGGCCACCGTCAACCCGCGCGACCGAAACAACTCGGCCAGCCGCGAAAAGCGATTTTGAATTCTCAAATCGTCTGCCGAATCACGAAGGAAAATATAGCTAAAATGAGGATCAGCCGCGGCCAGCTCGTTATGATTCATCTCCGGTAAAACATTAAAAAAGGCCGCGGTTTTCGCTGTTTCGTTTAGACGAATCTTCCAATTGTAGGCAAGAGCCAAGTTAACCGTCGAGCTGTAGACCACTGGCAATTTGCCGGCCAGCGATCCGGCCAAACTTTCGCCTTGGGGTTCCAGCACAGCCGGAGCGATCACTGATGCCGCCGCCAAGTCCGACCGCAGTTTTTCATCCCCGACCAGACGGCCCAAACCGACAAAAGAGTAACCGACCGCCAAACGCGGCGGCAAACCAGCCGGTAAAATCACATAAGGCAACCGTAATTTCTTGGCCTCTTCAAGAAGCAGACCGCCCGCGGCCAAGACCGACAACTTCAAACCGCGCGCCGACGCGCACCGCAAGGTGTCTAAAACCTCTTCGGTTTCGCCGGAATAAGAACTCAAGATCAGCAAACTGCCTTCGAGAAAATACTTGGGCACGCGCGGCAAACCGTAATCGCGATGAATCAGCAAATCCAGCTCCGGCCGGTAAGTCTTCAGCAGTCCGCCGCCGAGCGCCGAGCCGCCCAGCCCGCATAAAATAAATTTATCGGCCGGCGGCAAATTTTCGGCATTGACTACCGGTAAATCCGCCGCCAGTTGCCGCGGGAAGTTAAGTATCTGCTCACGCATGCCAATTGCGTCCATACCTATTATTATAGCGTCTTGACGGCTTGAGCGAAAGCGCTAGAATATGCTTTGGCGTGGTTCTTTTCAACCCACATTTGTCCTTTTTGGAAAACGGAGGTACAGAAATGGCAAACGGGAAACCGCAACGGGCAAGCACGAGTATTGGTGGATTTAGGAGCATAAGGGATTGGCCAGCGATCAAACCCAGCGATCAGTTGTTCGTCCGGACAGACATTGCTGACCGCCCGACGCTCCACCGGCTGGGAATTTGGAATGGACGAGAGAGCAGTCCCATACCCAAGGAACCCCAGCCAGTCATCTTCCACCGGTTAGAAGCTCACAACGGCATGGCCTTTGTTATCGGCCCAAACGCTGCAGTCTCTAGCGTCAACCCCGAATATCTTTTGCTAGACCTAGGAAGGCAAACGCCGCCTGACTGAACGAATTATGCGAACCAAAAGTCCCCCCGATGGATGTCGAGGGGACTTTTTCTGTCAGTCGTCAATCCTTATCGCGAGAATTCCCGACGGGGCGGGCGCTGGTCGGTCAAGGGCCGGGCCTCGTTAACCGTCAGACGGCGGCCGTCAAGCTCTTTGCCATTCCACATTTCAATCGCTTTCGCGGCGTCGTCATCCGACTCCATCTCGACAAAGCCAAAACCCCGCGAGCGGCCGGACATCCGATCAGTGATGACCTTAGCCGAACTCACGGCGCCGACTTGCGAGAAGGCCTCTTTTAAGGCCTCGTCAGTCGTATTATACGACAAACCGCCAATGTATAGCTTCTTAGCCATGGGTTTGATCTAATTTCTAATTTGTAAGGCGACCTCTCCTCGTGGTTTCGTTTCGACCTTACCCTTGGCTAGAACGCTGTTGTAAGGACACTAAACTCCCGAGAACAAACACTTACCCCTCTAGTATGCACGAATTAAAAAAGTTGTCAATCGAAACGGAAGGGGCGAGATTTGAACTCGCGGTCCGGTTACCCGAACTTACGCTCTCCAAGCGTATGCATTAGACCACTCTGCCACCCTTCCCATCCTTATTTTATTTAAATCGCTTTTCCAAGCAAGGCCGCAACGCGCTCGGCGATTGGCGGATGAGTCATAAATAATTTGGCTAGACCGATTGATTTTCCGCCAAACGGATTGGCGATGAAAAGGTGGGCCGTGGCGTTCGAGGCGCGCCGGAGTGGCGCGCTAGATTGGCTGATTTTCTGTAAGGCGCTGGCCAGCCCTTCCGGATAACGAGTCAGGAGCGCGCCCGAGGCGTCAGCGAGGAACTCGCGCCGGCGGGAAATGGCCAAACGAATGAGAGTGGCGGCGATAGGCGCCAAGATGGCGGCGATAATCGCTAATAAAACAAGCAAGCCGGCGGCGCGGTTGTTGCGGTCGCGGCCCCGGGAAAAACCGTAGAGGCGCGACCGAAGAAAAATATCTGACAAGATGGCGACAAATCCCACCAGCACCACGGCCACGGTGGAGACGAGCATATCACGGTTGCCGATATGCGAGAGCTCGTGGGCAATCACGCCCTCCAATTCTGATTTGTCCAAAATTTTTAAGAGTCCGGTGGTCGCCGCGAGCGCGGCGTGCTCCGAGTTGCGGCCGGTGGCAAAAGCGTTCGGCGCCGGATCATCAATGACATAAATTTTCGGCATGGGCAGACCGGCAGTGATGCATAAATTTTCCACGGTATTGTAAAAATCCGGAAACTCTTGGTCAGTGGCGACGCGTGCGCCGGCCATTTTAATCACAATTTTGTCTGAATACCAGTAACTGAAAAAGTTCATCAGAACAGCGATGATAATCGCCACATACAAAATGACCGGATTGCCCCAGACCTGACTGAAAATCCAGCCGAGCGCGATGACCACGATCAAAAAAATAGTCATCAGTAACCAAATTTTGCGGATATTGGCGGCTTGGTGGGTGTAAAGATTGACGGACATGATGATAAGTTCAATAATACCTAAAATACCGATAAAATAAAACTGGCAAGCGAAAAACTTGACAACCCACGCGCGCTGTACTAGCATAACGGCAGTGGTTTCCCGCCTCGGTGGCGGGAAAATTAGACAAGTTTTGGCTCTTTGAAAAGGAGAAAACTGATGACGACAGAACAAACGGAGCAGACTAGGTGGCGGCCATTGTATGAAACATTTGTGATGGCGCTTGCATGGCGTTTCCCCATGGCCGATAGTGTTTTTGCTCGTAGTCTACTTCGGATGATCAGAACGACAAAAATCACAGACGGGCACGACAACATTATCGCGGCCATTGACCAGCGTTTTGGCCACAACTTTGGAGACTTAGAGGACGAGGTCAGGGCAACTAAAGAGAGCCTCCTCGCCCAGAAGCAGGCGGCCGAGGTGGCGGCCGTTGATTTGCACCAAAGTTTTCCTTACGACGGCAAGGAGCGGGCGCTGATGATTGTGATTGAGAAGATCACCGAGGTCCTGCTCAACGTCAAGGTTTTTCATTGTCAAGGTTTAACCTTGACAATACGACACCCCAAGCCTCGACGATTCGCCAAGCGGCGAACCGGCGCGGGGCTTTTTTCTTTTTTGGACAATTACATTCATTAGATAAATTTGATAAAATCACAAAATGATAAAAAGATTTTTGGAAGTGATTATTTTCAAGAAACTGGCTCACGGTTTCTATTTTGTGATACCAACTTGTTTACATCAAGCTAGAACCATTGATTATCGCCGACTATCATCTCGCCTCGGCCAAATTGACGGCCATGACTTTCAGAAAATTAAAGAAGCGTTCGCCAAGCTCTATTTATAAACATATTCCCCGCCATTTCTGGCGGGGCCGCGGCGAATGCCGAATGTAAGTTCAGTATATACCCCGTTTCAAAAAAATCAATTGACAAACTACCACGCGGCGTGCTAACATAACAGCAGTGGTTTTCCGTCTTGGTGGCGGGAAAATTGGACAAGTTTTGGCTCTTTGATAAGGAGGATAGATGTGGCTGGCATTCTAGTAGGACCTTTCGCATCATTGAAACTTCTCCAAGAGTGTGATTACTGTCGCGGAAGAAGAAAGCGGGAAAAAAAACGAGGGAGAAAGTACGACGGCAAGAAAGACGCAAAAAGGTGTAGGTGCCTTCGGGGCAACGATGTCCGTTTTCTTATTGGAGTGCCCAAGTGAAGAGCCGTGGTACGTACATTAATTTTGGCTACCCGACCCAAAGCTCTTTGGTCTCGCCCCGAACCTTCGCCAACCGGCGAACTCAACGGGGCTTTTTCTTTTATTGTCGTCTAATTGTAAGTTGTATCAGTGCGAGAGAGAATTGTCGCGACCTCGATCATTCGTAACTCCGGATCAAGAGCAAAAATTATTCGGTAATGGCCAACGCGTTTGCGAAACGCCCCCTTGAATTTTCCGGCTTTGATAATTCTGACATCGCCAACTGTCGGATCAGTGGCCATCTCATCAAGCGACCTGGCAATTTGTTTTTGCCGATCGCGCGGCAACCGGCGGAATTGTTTGGCGGCGAGTTTGGATAACCTACAAACCCTGCTCATGCTTCAGGTCTTTCCAGATAATGTGTTCACCGCGCTTTAATTGGCGAAATCCCCGGGCGACAAGCTTCTCTTCGGCTGGCGTGAGCACTTCGTCGCGATGGACAACCGCTTGAGGCCGAATCACCACTTCGTTGCCTTTTTGACTGACCTCGATAAAATGACCGATTTTTAGGCCGACGGAATCAAAAATTTTTTTGGGAATTACAACTTGCCGCCGTTGCCCGACCTTGCTTATGTTAACCGGGGAATTGGTTGTGGTTTTCATACTATCAGCATATCAGAATGTCAGAATGATAGCAAACATTACGGCTTTTGTTCGTAAATCATAAGTTTGACAACCCCACGCGCGCTGTGCTAACATTACAGCAGTGGTTTTCCGTCTTGGTGGCGGAAAACGATGAAAAACTAGAACCTTGTTTTAGCCCCGCCAACGGCGGGGAGAAAGGAAACGGAGATGGAAATGTCTTTGCCAAAAATGAGGCGAGTGGCGGGACCGAATGTGGCCTTTGTTTTCGCTGTGTTATTGCTTCTTTTAGCAGGCCTCTTTTTTGCTCTCAACCAGATAGACAAGCAGATAAAGATAGACAATCAGATAAGGACGGCGCGGCAATCACTCTCCAGCCCGACGAACATTGTCGGCCCGCAGTTTGGGATTTCGGTGGCGCAAACCGCGCGGGAAACGGCCCAGAAGCTCGCGCCCGAGAATCCGCCGCGCTACTGGCAAGCGGAAAAGGTCATCTTCCAAACCGACTCGGTCTGGGTGGTCTTAAAAGAAGAGGGGGGATCGACGGTCGGACTCGTGATCCACAAAAGCCACCGGCACTACGTCGATTGGCTGGGGTTCGCCAGCACGGCCGCGTCGAGGAGCGACAACCGGCTGACCACTCGCCTCTTTTATGTCGGTCTGGCCGATGCCGCTCATCCCGACTCGCCGGCCGCCTATTTGTCTCCCTTCCCCTCCTCGGAGTGATGGGCAGAATCAGTCACGGCGATTAACCTCGCCGCGCACCGCCCCGCGATAAACATCGGGGGCGGTTTTTTCCAATATCAAGGTTCGACCTTGATAAAAACGGAGGGTTACGACCCCAAGCCCCGACGATTCGCCAACCGGCGAACCGAAGGGGGCTTTTTTAAACTGGATTATTTTTATAATTTAACGGCCACCGGCTCGCGCGCGGCGCGCTCGCTCTCATCAAGATCAAAGTATTCGGCTGGTTTGAAACCGAAAATACCGCCGACGATATTGGATGGGAAGGCCTGAAGCGCGATCGAGAGGTCGCGGACATTGCCGTTGTAAAAACGGCGGGCGGCTTGAATCTTATTCTCGGTGTCCGACAATTCCCGCTGCAACTCCAAGAAATTCTGATTGGCTTTCAAATCCGGATAGGCCTCGGCGACGGCAAACACGCTCTTCAATGCCCCCGCCAAAAAATTCTCGGCTTTAGCGATTTCCGCCGGGTTGCCGCTCTGCTCGGCGGTGATGGCGCGCGTCCGCGCTTCGGTTACTTTATCAAACGTCCCCTGCTCATGGGCCGCATAACCCTTGACCGTCTCAATTAAATTTGGAATCAGATCAAAACGACGCTTGAGTTGAACGTCAATATCGGCCCAGGCCTCCTTGGTGCGATTAATCATCGCCACTAAACTGTTGTAAATCGAGATCACCCAGATCACCGCTACGGCGATAATCGCCGGAATGTTAAACTTCCAATCAATCCAGTCAAACAAACCGCTGGCGATTAAAACCAAGATCACCGCCCCCCAAATAAAACTCCAAAAATTAGTCAT
>JACOZG010000006.1 GCA_016181465.1 Candidatus Vogelbacteria bacterium
TGACTGCTCTCAATGCTGTAATTGGCCGGATTATTCCAGTCCGGACCTAAATCCGAGGAAAAAGTGAGCGCCGCCAGCTTCCAGCCGACCAAGCTGCTTGAGTCCTGGGCCATCACGGCGTTGTGAGGCGGGACAGAGGCGGTGAGAGTGGGGGCTGCGGTAGTGGTAACTGACGAGATAATCGCCACGGTTGTCGGGGGCGGCGGCGGAATTGGAATTGGGACAAGAGGTGATGAAGTAGAAGTAATCGGGACAATTGGTTCAACTATCGGAATTTTAATTTCAATAGTAATGCTTTTGCTGTTGCTGCAAACATCCATTCGGCAAACTCGCACCCCATACTTACCAGACAATAAAGATGGGGGCACCTGAAGTCTTACGGGATAATAAATACCCCAGGTGGGAGGTGGAGGAAAAACCACCTCAGCAATAATTGCATTCCTTTGACTCTCGAGAAATTCTACTCGACTGAAAAAATGAGTGTCCCGCAACCGTGAACCATTGATTACAATGGTTGCCCCGGGAGTAGTAATATTCGAATTCGGATCAATTGAAGTAATGATGCTGGGTCCCAAAACGTAAACAGGCGCTACCCTATCGGTGATTGAACCGGTTTCCTGATTAATTATTTCTATACCATTTTGATTGTGGATCGTCGTAGCCTGACTAACACCACTCGGGGTAGTAAAAGATTCTGTCGTCACCTCTGACTTTCCGGGCGATAAATTGAATGACGACGGATTATAAACTACATTGGTGAAATAATCAGTCCGAGGCAATTGACGAGCGATGAACTGAGACGACCCGCAGGTAAGACTATCATTATTAGTTATTTTAAACAGCGCCGTGCCGCTGGCGCTGCCGCTAATGGTATAAACCGGCCTCGTTAGCTCAGTAATGAGTGGAGGATAACGCAGACAAGGAGGAGCTACAGGGATGTTAATATCAAAAACAATAGCGTTATCATCGGCGCCAATCACCGGCCCGATTCTGATGCCAGTTATAGGATCAACATAAGCTTGGTTGACCTTAAGAACAGCGCCATTCATCAGGTCGTCTCTAAAAGGAACACCGGGAGTTTGGATAAAGTCAAGCAGGTCGGAGGACGGATAATCTGGCCGGTTCGAAATATCGATATTAGCCATGAGGCCATAACGGTTAGCGAGACCCAAACCAGAATCATAACCATAAGCCCGGCGATATTCAAAGTAATAAGGGATGGAGCCATCCGGCAACAAGACTCGGGTTAACTTAACGCCGGAATCTAGCTCCAGAGGATTAAGCGTGTACCGGCCGGATTGCGTAATCGTCAAAACAGATTCCGGCTCAAGCCAGCCAAGGAAATATTTTGTAAGAGCATTAAAATGTCTGCTTGGCCCGTTGCCACGGCCCATCGTATCGAAACTGTTGCCATACTCAAGACTAACCCCATTGCCGCAATTGACTTGATCGCCGCAATCCCAACCGTTGGCGTGTACCAGACCAAGAGAGTGACCCATCTCATGGGCAGAGATGTAAAGCGGGAAGTCAACATTGTTAATTAAGTAGGCGCTCAAATTAAGCATGGCTTGAGAAATGTAATAGGTTCGATTGCCGACATAGATGAGTACTTTACCTATCGAGGACCAGCTGTTTGCGTAACACGAGGGACCGGAGAAAAGAATTACTAAACGATCGTAATTTTCCAAGCTGACCCCATTAGCGATCAGTAAATCAGCCAACTCCGCGCCAACTGGCTGCCTATTGCAAAAGGAACTGGCGGCGGCATTTTTAGGTATGGTGTACCAACCCTTAGTATCGCCAGAAAAAGATATTTTGCCATAAGATTGTTCGCGGTAAAAATCTTGAAATTGGCCCTTGAAAATCATGGATTCGGCCTGCTCGGGGGTAAACGAAGTTATGGCAGAATCCAAAAAATTAACGAGGAGCAATAAGGTTTTTTGATCGCCAATTGCCCGGGGCGGCGGCGCGCCGGCCGTCACGACCATATTACCGCTGGTATCGGTGTCCGCCACTATCGAGCTTTCGAGCTGATAGCCATTGATCTGCAGAGTAGTTTCGGAAGGAAACATCAAGGATTTGGTCGGATAGAGAAAAAATTTAGTCTGGCCTTGACGTAAATAATAGTCGTAGCGGGAATTTTCGGGATTTTCAAAATCATCTATATGCCAGACTTCGATCTTGCCTTCGATTTGAATTGGACTTTCTACTTTATTTTTCAATTCAGCTGGCAATCTATTCCTATCTGATTCCTTAATCACCAATGACAAGAACTGTCGCGGATTTACTTTAGCCAGATCAAGCATTAGTGCTTTTCTTTGATCCAGAAGAGATTTTAATTCGGCGGGGCTCACCCGACCAATCTTGGTTGCAATTTGATTGTTCAGAGAAGAAACCGTAACTCCGCTTTGAGTTAAAGTCAGTAAAGTCGCCTGCAGTTTGGCCAATTGGGCCTTGAGTTGGGTGACGAGCGCGGTGTTGGTTTGGGCGCGGGTGACAAAAGGTCCGCCTAGCGGCGAGACAAGAAAAACAACGGCCAAAGCGAGAACGAGGAGAAGGTGTTTTTTCATATCAGTAGTTTAGCATATTCTGTCAGGAAAATCATAATTATCCACACAGGGAGTTGACACAAACAATGTGTTTGTTAGTATCAAAATACATTCGGCGATTTGCCGCGGCCCCGCCCACAAGGCGGGGAATATTATTTATAAAGAGCCAAAAAGGCCTCTTTTACTCTCTGGAAATCTGCTTCATCAACTACTCCTAACCGGCTAGATAATCTTCGGTAATCAATCGTTCTTATTTGATGGAGGCAAACATACATATCCCGCCCTTCTTGCTTAATAGGCACATACCAAGTCCCCTCTTTCTTCTGCGAAGTAGTCGGGGCGACAAGGAAAAATCCTCGAGATAATTTTTTGATCACCAAGCCCGGCCGAGAAAATAATTTATTCTTGCCGTTGATTTCCGAGCCGACATTTTCGCCAAAACTCACCCACCAGAGATCACGTTCTTTGACCAACGGCGGGGTGTTATCAGTGTTGTGAAGTTTCTCTTTAAGTCCGAACCATTCCAGAAATCTTTTGAGCATACCATTTCATTCTAACATTCATTGACGGCCAAAGCGAGAGCGATGATGGGGTGTTTTTTCATATTTTATTAATTTCTGCCCGCTTTTTCTAAACGACTGACTCGGGTTTCCAAAAGTTTGAACTCATCGCGCGTCACCTGATTGTGACGGATTAAGGCCAGTTCTGACTTAATCAATTCTAAATCTAACTCAACCTTATCAAATCTGGCACTGTGATTTTTAACCTCGCCCCACACTGCTGTTAACCCCTCCAAATACCCTAAATTGTGAGCGTAAATCTTCAAGGACGACGGTATATTGATCGCGTTTGGATGATATGTGTTGTTTTTTCATAACCCTATTTTATCATATCTTGACCACGGATTTCCACCCAGGACAAGAGGTCAAGATTAACCGGCGAGCGAAAAAGAATTTCCTGAAAGGCGCTGGCGGGGTCGCTCGAAACAGCGCTGATTCGGCCGAGCCCGTATTCTTTTCCGCCGCGGATCATCATTACCGGATCGCCGACAGCCACAGCGAGATCCCGCGGTAGAGAGACAGCGAAATTGCCGCTACCGCGGCCGCGCGCTTCGGCCGGAAGCCGTTCCGGACCGACGAGCGCCTCAAACCGCTCGCCCCAAGCCGAAAACAGCTTAACGGCGGCAGTGCGCGGGTAGACCGCCGCCACTTCGCCGAGCGCCACGCCGCCGGCACCGAGAACCAGATCGCCCGGCGCGATTGGCTGACGGAGAACGGCGATGCCAGCATCCAGAATAATCATCCCGGACGGCGACTGGCCCGGCCGCGTCAGCACCCGGGCGGCTGTGACCGTTGCCGCGATCGTTGAAGTGCTGTAATTCAGAATTTCCCGGAGATTCTGAAGGTCGAGAATCAGGCGGTCTCGTTCCAGGATTAACTCTTCCATTTTGGCCGCCCTAACCCGTAAATCGTCATTCTCCGCCATGAGCGCCCGGCGGCTGGAAAAAAAACGCGCCAGGCGGCTGACACTCTCGGCTGCGGCCGCACCCGCAGACCAGAAAGGCCGCGCTAGGGCAAGCGCCGCGCCCTGGCCGAAATGAAAGACCGCCGGCTGCTTAATCAGCCACCACAGAACCAAACCCGCAATGATTAACGCGAGCGGCGAACGGAAAAAACGGCGCCAGCCGCGCTGGCGATTTGACCCGAGAACATTACTAGCGAGGTAATTCATCCTCGTCCGGCAAAAGAATATCGCGGTGCGCCTCCAAATTTTCCAAAATAATTCCGGCGCCGCGCACCACCGCCGTCAACGGATCGTCGGCGATGGTCACCGGAATCTTCAATTCATGCGCCAGGAGCTCGCCCAGACCGCCGAGCAGAGCGCCGCCGCCGGCTAAAATTATTCCTTGATGCATAATATCCGATACCACTTCCGGCGGCGTTGATTCCAAAACTTCCTTGACCGCTTCAACTAAACTGCTGACTGATAGACCAATCGCCTCTTTAACGTCGGCGTCAGTGATCACCGCTTCCTTAGGCAGGCCGGTCACCAGATCGCGGCCGCGGATCGTGGCTTCAAGCGGCGCCGGTTGTTTCCAGACCGAGCCGATCGCGATTTTCACTTCCTCGGCGGTTTTCTCGCCGAGCAAAATTTTAAATTCATCCCGAACATAAGCGATAATATCGCGGTTCAGGCGATCGCCGGCGAGCCGCAAATTCTTTGATCGGACAATGCCGCCGAGCGAAATGACGGCGATGTCGGCGGTGCCGCCGCCGATGTCCACGATCAAATTGCCGACTGGCTCGCGCACCGCCAAACGGATGCCGATGGCCGCGGCCATCGGTTCTTCAACCACGTGGACGGCGCGAGCGCCGGCTTGGCGGGTCGCGTCCCGCACCGCCCGCACTTCCACATTGGTAATGCCGGAGGGCACGCCGATGACCACCTGCGGCCGGAAGAATTTCCGCGGCTCGAGCCGGGCCACCCGTTTCAGAAAATAAGCGAGAATCTCCTCCGTTACCTCAAAGTTGGAAATGACGCCGTCAACTAAAGGCCGGACGATCTCAAGGTGCGCCGGTGTGCGACCGACCATTTGTTTGGCGTCGGCGCCGATGGCCACGAGCCGCCCGGTTTTAGTGTTGACGGCCACAATCGAAGGCTCGACAATGACAATGCCGTGTCCCTTGACATAGACCAAAGTATTGGCGGTGCCGAGATCAATGCCGACATCGTGAGAGAAAAGTCTATATAATCGGTCTAACCCAGGAAAGCGCATAGTTCATTAACGGTGACGAGCCTCTTTTCACCGCTGTTTTGACGCTCGGTCAACTCGACCTTAGGGCTGACCGCCAAAGTCCGATCCGAAATGACGACGCGGTAAGGAATACCGATGAGATCAGCTTCGGCAAATTTTTCCCCGGCGGACACCGGCCGGTCATCCCAGAGCGTTTCAAGCCCGAGTTTTTGCAGCTGTTCGTAGAGCTCACGGGCCGCGGCCGCCGGCCGGCCGGCGGCCGGACCGAGCGGCAACAGATGAATTGTGAAAGGCGCGACCGGCGGCGGCCAAACCAAACCGCGGTCATCAGCCATAATTTCCGCCAGCGCGCCCAATAAGCGGCTGACCCCAAAGCCGTAACAGGCCATCAGCACCGGTTGGCGAGCGCCGTTCTCGTCGCGGTAAGTCAGATTGAAAGCGCGGCTGAAATTAGTTCCTAGGTCAAAAATGTTGGCGGTTTCAATCGAGGTTTGGGGGGGCGACAACTCGCCGGCGCAACCCGGACAAGTCGGTCGTTTATCTTTAATTTCCTCATTGACTGCTAAGTGACAAGCGGCACAGATTAAAATCCGATCCTCGCCCGCCGCCGTCAAAGTCTGAAACTCGTGTGAAAATTCAGCGAAGGTGCCGCCGCCGGCGAGCGTCAGATAAGTGCTTGATTCCAGACCCAAAGTTTTAAAAATCGCGCGGTAGCCGTTAATCACTTCATCGTAAAAAAGTTTGAGACCAGCGGCATCGCGGTGGAAAGAATACAGGTCTTTCATCAAAAATTCACGGGTGCGGAGAAGGCCGGATTTCACCCGCGGCTCCATTCTAAATTTGGTTTGGAATTGAAAAATTGCAAACGGCCTGCCTGCCGGTAGGCACGGTAAATCTTGATAAGACGAAAGGAAATTTTTAACGAGCGGCGTTACGACTTCCTCGTGCGTCGGCCCGAGAGCGAACTCGCGGCCGCTCTCGTCGCGGAGTTTGTAGAGATCGGTCATTTTGTCCCAGCGGCCGGTCGCGAGCCACGACTCTTTGGACTGGAGCGCCGGCAAGAGGACTTCTTGGGCTGGCAGAGCGAGCATGGCGCGCCGAATCAAATTTTCGAGCTTCCGGATGACCCGCAGACCAAGAGGCAGATATGAATAAACCCCGGCCATTTCTTTATGGATAAAGCCGGCCCGGATCAGAAGCTTAGCGTTTTTCGCCACTTCATCAGTCGGGGCCTCGCGCCGCGCCCGGGTAAAAAGTTCAGACTGCCGCATAACGTTATCTTACGGCAACCATCCGATCTTCTGCAAGTCGTGATAAGTGACGAAAAGCATCAGAATAATGAGCAGAGCAAAGCCGCCTA
The DNA here is from genome assembly GCA_016181465.1 of Candidatus Vogelbacteria bacterium. GTDB lineage: Bacteria > Patescibacteriota > Minisyncoccia > Phycocordibacterales > JACOZG01 > JACOZG01. The sequence goes on from JACOZG010000006.1 coordinate 6,665, forward strand.
AATTAAGCGCCCGGGTCACGGCCGGTTTGATCGGCGAGCCCTTGAGTGATTCGATGAGCAAAAAGAACAGACGGCCGCCGTCAAGCGCCGGCAGAGGCAACAGATTCAAAATCGCCAAATTGATGGAAATGACAGCCGTAAACAGCAGGAGATAACCGAGGCCGAGCGCCCGGGCCGTGCCCACCAAGGTGGCCAAACCGATCGGTCCGGCCACTTGGTTTAGAAGCTGGCTCTCGCCGCGGATGAGTCCGGTGAAAAAATTATAGAGTCCCCGCGCTGTCAGCCAGGTCAATTTAGCCAGCATCTCGCCGCCGGCGAGCGCGGCGCGCGGAACCGGCAGACGCAATTGGCCGACGGTCTCGAGTCCGAGACCAACGGCCGCGCGCTCTGGCACCAATCCATTGACCGGCGTGACCGCCACTTCTTCAACGACAGTCTTAACCTTGGGCACCAGTCGCTTAAATCCAAGAATGATCTCCTGATTTTCTCGCGGGCCGGTAAAATCGGAAACTGTTTCAGCCGTGGTCGGCGTTAAATAATCAAAACCCGATCGCAGCGAAATAATGATATCACCCGGCTGTAATCCGGCGCGCTCGGCCGGCGAGCCGGGCGCGATTGAGACCACGGTTAATTGCGGATCGCGAACTTGGTAACCACTCGGCGCCGCGGCGGCCGAGGTCGGCAAACCAGTCGTGGCCAAGGCCGCGCTCAACAACAACCAGGCCAAAAGCAAATTAAAAATTACCCCGGCGGCTAGAATCGAGGCCTGGGACCATTTTGATTTTGCCGTCATCAAACGATTAGCGTCAACCGGATCTACCTTATTGTTCTCTTCTGGATCTTCGCCGTAAATTTTGACAAAGCCGCCGAAGGGAATGAGGTTTAACGAATAAGTCGTCTCCCCTCTTTTCCAACCGAAAAGGCGGGGCGGAAAACCCAAACCAAATTCATCCACTCTTACCCCGGCTCGCTTAGCCGCCAGAAAATGCCCAAACTCGTGCGAGAGAATGAGCCCGCCGAGAACAATCAGAAAAGTGATGATGGTCATTTTATGGCTTTAATCTTACCTGTAAATATAGCCATCGCCTATTGACAGATAAACTTTAATTTGCTAAGCTATAATTGGTGCTGGATCATGGCCTCATAACCCGACGGGATAATATCAACTAACCCGTGATAAGCTTGAACTGGGGGGCTGGCATGATTCAGCACCACAACGAGACCGGACGGCCATAAACCGCCCGGTCTTTTTTGTTCTGTTAAAAGTTAAAATGTTACCATCTTCTCACGATCGGAAATAGTTGGTTAGATTTTTATTTTCAGATCTTTCTCTTATTGCAAAATCTCCTTTTCTTTTTTGGCGGCGATGGCGTCTAATTCCTCATTGCCGCGGTCAATGATTTTCTGCAGTTCGTCCTTGCGGCGGAACTTTTCGTCCTCGGAAATTTTGCCGCCACGTTCTTCTTCTTGAATAACGTGCCAAAACCGGTCGCGCGCCTGACGCACTTTAACCTTGGCCTCTTCGAGTTTGGCTCGGACCACCTTAATCAATTTTTGGCGGCTTTCCGAGGTCAATTCCGGAAAAATTATCCGCAGGCCGGCGTCGTCGGCGTTGACCGATACACCAAGATTAGCCGCCGCAATGGCGGATTCGATTTCTTTCAATTGGTTTTGATCCCAGACATTGACCCGCACCGTGCGCGCGTCTTCCACACTCATTGCGCCCAACTGCTTTAACGGCGTCCGACTGCCATAAACATTAACCGTTACTCCATCAAGCAGGGCCGGCGTCGCTCGGCCGGTTCTGACACCAGACAATTCAGTCCGTAACCAGTTGGCAATCTCCGCCGTTTTATTTTTGACTAGATTAAAATCGTCAGACATCGCGCGATAAATTATATCACAAAACCGGCAGGGTCAGAGCGAGGTGTTCAAAAATTAATTTGGGGAGAGCTGAACGATCCGCGAGATAACCGCGCGCCGCGCGAATCGCGGCGAGCGCCGCCGCCAATTCTGAAGTTGGCGACGGTAAAAGCCGTTCGTGAAGAGCCAGTTCCAGCGCTTCGGCCAATTCCGCGCCGCCGGCAAATTCTCCTTCAGCATCTACCGCGCCGCGAATAAAATTAAGCCGTTCATTCGGGCTGATGGACAAAAAGCGCCGGGCCACTTCGCCTGCCTCCGCCGACTCGACCACCGGTTGATTTTTAATAATCTGACAGCGGGATTTCAGAGTCGGTAAAAGATCCTGCTCGTCGGGGTAAATCAGAAAAAAGTGCGTTCCAGCGGTCGGCTCCTCAAACACTTTGAGCAAAGCTTGCTGGGCCGGGAGCGTCATATTTTTTGCCGCCAGGACGAAAAATTTTCGTTGACCGGTCCAGGATTTGCGTTCTTGCATTTCGATAATCTGCCGGCTGTCGGCAATGCCAAACGTTTCCCGTTCTAGCCAGTAAGTTTCTCCGGCTTGATTTTCGTGGCCTTCGGTCATCTCTCGGACTCGCGGCGCGATCGCCGCGCGCTGGCCGATGAATAAATAAACATGGTGATCCAATCGCATGGACTTAACGTTTGGCCAAAATTGAACGTTTATAGACCCCCAAGTGATCGAGGGCGATGCCGGTGCCCCTGACGACACAATAAAGAGCTTCGTCGGCGAGAATCGCTTTGACGCCGGTCCGACGGTAAACTAATTCCGGCAGATTCCGCAAGAGCGACGAACCGCCGGTCATAATCACGCCGTGATCAATGATGTCGGCCGCGAGCTCCGGCGGCGTGTCTTGGAAAACCGTTTTGATCGCCGAGATAATTTCCTTCAATTCCCGATCAATCGCCCGAACGATTTCGTTGGTCTTGATCTCGGCAAAACGCGGCAAACCGGTCAGCAAATCGCGCCCCTTGATCGTGTAGACCATCTCCTCCTCGACTGGCACGGCCGAACCGACGGCAATCTTCGTTTCTTCGGCGGTTTTATCGCCGATACCCAGATTAAAAGTTTTTTTAACATGATCGACGATGGCCTGATCAATTCGATTGCCGGCGCATTTCACCGAGGTCGAAACAACAATGCCACCGAGCGAAATGACGGCAACATCAGTGGTGCCGCCGCCGATATCGACAATCATATAGCCGCGCGCCTCGTGAATCGGCACACCGGCGCCGATGGCCGCGAGGATCGGTTCTTTGACGACATAAGCGTTTTTCGCGCCGGCCTTAACCGCCGCTTCAATGACGGCGCGGCGCTCGGTGGAAGAAACCGCGGCCGGCACCGAAATCATCACATCCGGTTTCCAGATATTAAAACGGCCGAGGGCTTTGCCGATGTAATAACGAAGCATGATCTCGGTGACCCGATAGTCGGCGATCACTCCGTCTTTCATTGGTCGGTAAGCGTTGATGCTGTCTGGTGTTTTGCCGATCATAATTTTGGCCTCGGCGCCAACGGCCAGCACCCGGCGATCATATTTGGAAATGGCCACCACTGACGGCTCATTGAGCACAATCCCCCGGCCCGGGACAAAAACCAAAGTATTGGCGGTGCCGAGATCAATGCCTAATTTTCTGATGAATAATGGCATATTAAAAACGTTTGAGCGCCAGGCCCAAAGCCCGCAGACGTTCATCAATCCGTTCATAGCCGCGATCGATATAGTGGACATTATGGACAACCGTCCGGCCTTTGGCAACCAAACCAGCCACGAGATAGGCCAGCCCGGCGCGGAGATCCGGACTCGTCACTTTTCGACCAGTCAGAGTCGTGGGACCGACGATCGCCAGCCGGTGCGGATTAAGAATTTCAATTTTCGCGCCCATGCTGATTAAAGTTTTAGCATAGTTAAGACGACTTTCAAAAATCGTTTCCAAAATAACGCTCGCGCCGGCGGCTTGAGTCAATAAGACCGCCAGCGGCGCCTGAAGATCGGTCGGGAAACCTGGATATTCATGGGTTTTCAGATTAACCGGTTTTAATTTCCGACCGGTCGCCAACACGGTAATCTTATTTTTTCCGGTTTTTATTCTCAAGCCAATTTCTTCCAGCAGGTTCAAAAGAGCCTGGAGATGACTCGGCTCGCAGCCGGTAATTTCCAGTCGTTTGGCCAAAAGCGCGCCCAAGATGGCGAAACTGCCGGCCTCAATCCGATCGGGCAACACTTGGTAAGGCCGGTGGACGACGAGTAGGCCCCGACCATTGACGATTATAGTCGGCGTGCCCAAACCAGAAATTTTCGCGCCGGCGTGTCGGAGAAAGCGGCCGAGATTTTCAATCTCCGGTTCCAAAGCGCAATTCCGGAGAACGGTCAGGCCGCGGGCGAGCACTGCCGCCATCAGAAATGTCTCGGTCGCGGTGACGCTTTGATTCTTAAAAAAAATGGCCGCGCCGCGCAGGCCGCGGCCGGGCGCGTTGACCTCATAACTCCCGCGCCGGTGGCGGACGCTCGCCCCCATTTGTCGGAAACCGGCCAGAAAAAAATCAATCGGTCGCTCGCCAATGACACAGCCGCCGGGATGCGGAAAAGTGACCGAACCGTAACGCGCCAAGAGCGGACCGGTCAGCAAGATTGAGGCCCGAATTTTCTCGGCGATTTCTGTGTCAAGGGTCGCCCTTGACATTCGAGGCGGTCTGATAAAAGCAGTCCGGCCGCTTATTTTTACCTCGGCGCCAAGATCTTTAGCCAGCCAGAGCATTTTTTGCACATCGTCAATCTGCGGCAGATTAGCCAGAGTTAAACCGTTTTTAAACAAAAACGCCGCGGCAATCGCCTGCACCGCGTCGTTTTTGGATCCATTGACGCGGATTGAACCGTTAATCACTCGGCGACCCGCTTGGCCTTCAATAATGAGGGTGTCTCCTGCCACATCTGCCATTCTAGGCCGCGGCCGGCTTTTTTACAAATCAAAAAAGCGCTCCGGCGGCTGATGAGCCGCGGAGCGCGCGTGGTTTTGTTCAATTCCTGTTCTATTCAATCCCCAGCAGTAAACGATCGGCCGGGGTCAACTCAATGGTGGGTACATTCAACCTTGAAGTGCAACATATGCATTATTAATGAACTGACAACTAAATGCGGTCGCCGATAACTGTAAGTTCAGATTTATTTAATTCAAGTTAAAGTTCATCTGTTAAAGTTCATCTGGCGATGTTAAACATTTAAGTCTTTAGTGAGCACGCCTTTGGCCAGCTTCAGCGGCGGCGATTGGTAGATTTTTTTGTAAGTTTCGTCCGGCAATTTTTCTTCCACGGTCAGATAGTATTCGCCGGGCGGCGTCAGCAGAAAAAAGCGGCCAAACATATCGGCCACCACGGATTTAACTTGCTGATCCACCCCGGGCACAAAAGCGCGGATGATGGCAAAGGGCACCGGCAGGCCGGTGGCCGCCCGTCTCACGGCCGCGACCGGCCGCCGGGCCCGCCAAACATATTTCAGCAGGAAAACCGCCAAATAAAATCCGGCGACAACGAGACTCAACCAATTCGGCGCAAACAAAAGCCGGTAAAGCGCCAACCCCGCGCCCAAACTAAAAACGGTGTTATAAATCAAAAAGCGCCGCCGTTCGCGCCGCGAATGAAGAATGAAAAAACCCTGCTGCTGTTTGGCAAACTCATTCCAGTCAAAAGCCATCGGATCAAGCGGGATATTGCGGTTGATCACTTCCCCGCTGGCCGTCGTGAACGGCTGACCAAAGTAAAGCTGCTCATACAATTCATCGCCATTTTTGCCCTGGAGTTTGAGGGACGGGAAACGATAATGGGTTTTATTGGCGACTAAGGTATAGGTGGCGGGCGGCAAGAAAAAACCGTACCGGCCGTCAAGGTCGGTGATCGCCGTGCCGGCATCTTCTTCGCCTCGTCGGACCACCACATAAGCCGGGTCGAGCGGCCGTTTGGTCACCGCGTCATAAACCACGCCCCAGGGCCGGTACCGTTTTTTTAATCTCAAGACTCGAAGCAGTAAGGACCAAAAATGGACAAGGAATAAATAAAGGTCGGTCAGAGAATTAATCTGGCTGGTCAAAGCCAAAGCCTGCGACAAACCGGCGCCGAGGCCGATCACCGTGACCACCGGCTGAATCGTCTCTACTGCGACCCGGCTCGCCCGAGCCAGCGGGGTTTGACCGGCGCCGCCATTAACCAAGAGGGTCCCGGACAAACGTTTGATCGTCTGATTCTTAAAATTAATGATCGAGATGTAAATCGGATAGGTGCCGCTTTTAAGCAAGGCGCCGAGGTTAGCCAGATAAGCGGTTTTGTCTTTGTTAAGACGCAGAATAAACGAGGACGAGCGGCGACGATCATCTGGATCAACGATTGTCAGGCCGATAGTTTTTAGGGCCTCGGGCAAACGGTTATAATTGATGAGGACCGACAAATCTTTGCCGCCAACGACCGATACCGTCTCGCCGCCGCGAAAAAATTTCTGCCGCTCCCCGGGCTGGAAAAAAATAAAGTCGCCGAGCTCCAAACTTTGTACCAGCGGGTCCTGGTCAATCACTTGGGGAAAAGATTGGAAGGGGTCGCTCACTGGTTCTTGGCCGCCCGGCGTCTCGCCGCCAGGCGGCGGCTCCTCTTCCGGCGGCGGTTCTTCACCGGGCGGCGGCTCCTCCGAGGGCGGTTCAGCCGGCACAGCGAGCGCCGTGACCGCGCCAGAAGAATAGCGTCCGGTTGTATCACGGACAAAAGCGGCGTAAAAATAACTTTGACCGAGCAGGACGGCGGCGTCAAAAGCCGCTTCGCCCGCCCCGTCGTAAACCAAAAGTCCATCTGTCGGAGCGACCGGCACACTGCCGATTTGACGCACCACGCGCACCGCCGCCAGCTCGGGGAAATCCGGATTCAGCCAAGTGAGCGCCGCCCGTCTGGAAGCCGCTTGATACACGGCGCTGAAATCGCTGACATTAGGCACCGTGGCTGGATACTGGCACGAGCCGTCATCTTTGGTTGCTTGCGGGTTGTAATTAGTCGCCGCCGGGTCAAGACAACCGTTCACTTCTGCCGGTGGCGGTGGCGGCGTCACGCCACCGCCGGCTGGCGACGTCACTTGCAAATTGATCTGAACATCATCAGTGACCGCCAAAACCACTTGAACCAATACAATCGCTAGATAAACAAAAAGCAGGAAAAAAATTAGCGGTTTTAATCGTGGTAGTGAGGGACAAATCATTGAAAAATTACTGGGCCAGGGCCGTGGCCGTCAAAGCGGCCGAGTAAGCGCCGGTGGTTTGAGCGCGATCGGCGACAACTTCGGCTTGGAGCTTGACGGTGATGGCTGTGCCGCTTGGCGCATTATTGCTCGACCGGCTGGCGATCGTTTTATTAGTGGTCGAAAAACTGTCCCAACAACGATTAGCGGTTTCTGACGAACCAGTGCCGCAGGTTGAACCATTATCCAAATAGTTTGCGGCCGTATCCGAGCCCTCGGGGCTAAAACCGAATTCCGAGGCATTCGCGGCCACGGACCAAGTATAATCAGGCACGCTGCCGCCGGGCGTATAATCAGCAAAACTGTCGCTCGCGTTCTTAAGAGCTGGACTAGTGGCGGCTTTAATCGCCAAAGTATAGCCGGCCTCGTTATCTGTGGTGACGGTCCAGACCACGGAGCCGCTTGACTGGCCGCCGGGCGACGAGACAATGGACGACAAGGTTAAGTCGCTTGGCGCCGAAATGCTGATCGAGGAACCGAGCATCGCCTGATAGCCAGCGTGAATTCTATAACTAGTGCTGGACGCGATCCCGGTCGCCGACTCACCCAAAGTATCTTCCAAACGGTAATTGGTCGAGCTGGAAAGCAGGCCTCCGAAATTGAGACTGTCGGCCTCAATCCGATAATTGGCGCTGGAGGCCGCGGCGGCCAACGCCACGGCAAACAATATTTTCATGGCTTTTTTATTTTACCTTTAATTATTTCGACCAATTTTGTCGGTTCAACTAAAAATTTCTTGAATCCATTGATATTCTTTTCGGTAATACCGATTTGGTATTCAATTCCCCCTCTGTGCTGATGGCTTCTTGTTGGATGTTTTTTAACTTCTTTGTTTGTTAAAACCCAGTAAAGAATTTTATCTACCCAAACACCAACGAAAATAAAAGCGTCTGCCATATCTAATTTAATCTGTTGAAAATTCATCCAGTAAGGCTGGTTTGACTTAAAATTTAATGCTTTAGTTTCCAAACCTCCACGCAGTCTTGTATTGATTGCCCGACAAGCTTTTACTTCAACTTTTATTATTTTCTTTCCGTTTTCAAGATAAAGGTCGTAATCGCCAGAATATTTTTTATCAACTTTCTTTGAGGGCTTTTTGAATCTTGCATCAGCATCAACCAAATGCTGTTGAGCCCAAATTTCACCGAATACGCGAGGTGAGATGTTATAAAGATTTAAGTAAGAATTAGTATTAACATAAACGCTTCTTAATTTTTCATATTCCTCAAAAGTAATGATTTTCTTATCCAGTAAATACATCAAGCGATACTCGTATTCATTAAACGGGTAGATTGATTTCAATCCGCTCAAATGAGCCAGCAAAATTTCCCTACTTTTTTGCGGCAGTTCTTTAATCCATTCGTCAAGTTTTTTATCTAAATTATCTTTGTTCATATTATTTAAACTGAATCTAACAAAGTCGGCGCACCTAATAACTGCTCATCATTTACTAAAATTTTACCGTCTTTTAAGATTTTGGTCCTGCCCCAGCCAGTTTCTCCGGTACGTCTAAAATGAAGCAATCGGGCGGCCATTATTTTGCAATAGTTTGGGTTTATATCCATTGTATAACATTTTCTTTTGCTTAATTCTGCTTGTAGTAAAGTAGAGCCGGAATGGCCGAAAAAATCTACAACAACATCGCCTTTATTGCTGCTTGCTTCAATAATTCTTTTTGCGGATTTAAGGGGTTTTTGGGCAAAGCAACCTTCTATGTTTTCGTGCATTAAATAAAAAACTTGTTGTATATCATGCCAAACATTTCCCGCTCTAATCGTTAAAGATTTACTACGCTCAAAATTTTCTGTAATTTTCCCATCAATTTCTTTATAGTACCCTTTTGTTTTTTTGGGTATATCCGTATATTCGGCTTGAACATTAAAAATTGGTTCGCCTTTAATGTAATAGAGCAATTCTTGCCGAATAGCCATCCAGTTTTTTTGTGTTCCATAGCCTCTTTGATTTCTCATGGTAATGAAGCTCCGAATTTTCACCGGTTTATTTCTCATCATAAAAATAAAATCAGGCAGTGGTTGTAAGCCGCTCCTCACGTCCGCTCCAAGCCAGACATAGAATGAAGAATTGTCGTGGAGTATATTCAATGTATTATCAACCCATTCTTCACTCCAGCTCATATATTGATCTAGCGGCAGATTTCCGAATTCGTCATTGATGTCAACATTGTAAGGCGGGTCTTGCACCGCTAACACAGCACTTTCTTTTTTCATCAATTTTTCAACATCTTCTTTTTTGGAAACATCAAGACAGCCAATGCGATGGCCGCTGGTCTGATCTTCCCAGATAACACCGTATTCAAAATCCGGTATTTTTTTAACCATGGTATTTAAAGATTTTACCCCGAATCAGCCAAACGAACATAAAAATTATCAAGACAATCAAGACATCGAGCCCGACCGTAAACCAGGACCAAACAATGAAGGTGGCAGAGGCCTCATCAACCACATCGCCATAACCGCGATTCAAAGCTAAATGGGCGCGGTAAAGACCAGCCGGAAGCGGCGCCGGCAGAGTGATCTCCCGCAGTCGAGCGCTCGCCGGCAAAACAAACCACGGATCAATTTCTTGACTAAACTTTGCCCCGCCGAAACGGCTGGCGACCGTCAGCAGGCCATAGGGATTTAAATAAATGTTGCCGCGATTCTCATAATTAATGTGAAAGATTACGGGCTCGCCGCGGCGGATAAGGCGCCGGCCGAGGAGTCCGAAACCGGTCAGAGCGCCGCTCTCCTCGGCCGGCGCGGCGGCTACACGGACAAACACCAGCGCGCCAAGACGCGACACGGCCGAGAGCGGCGCGGGCGCGCCCGACGAGTAGTTTGGATCAAAAGAAACAATGATCGCGCCATAAAACCCGGGCGCCGGCAGACCCGCCGGCAAACTAATCAAGAACGGCAGGCTGACTGATTCTCCTGGCGCCAGATCAGCCGAACGTCGCATTAAGGTCAAGTAAGGCAAAAGAGAATAGGGGCCGAAATCCTCCAAACTGACGGACAAACGGGCCGCCGCAGCCGTATGATTGGTGACCAAGAGTGCCAACTCGGTCTCTTCTCCGGCGCCGAGCGCCGCTTCAATTTTAGCCGGTCGGAGTTCAAAACCGTGCCCGGCTGCGGCCAAGCGCGGCAGACCGACGCCAGAAACCAAAATAAGAAGCAGACCGGCGATGACTTGACGATTTCGATTCATGGCGTTGGCGGCGTTTGTTTTTTAATCGGCGTGATGACAAAAAGATAATCATCCCCTCGACCGCTAGGAAAGATCGGAGTGACCAGACCGGTCTGACCGCTTGCGTCAAAACGAACTTCGACTTGATCGGAAAAGGCCTGTTCCAATTCTTCGGCCAAGACGCGGTCAACGGCGGGATTGCCCGAAGACGGCAAGACCACCAAGCCCGTGCCCGGGGAATTCCGATTCGGAACAACCCCGGCCTTCAGCAATTCTCGAGCTAGCTCTTCTTTAATCTCGGCTTTCAACTGGCTGATTAGGGCCGGATCAAGCACCGGCTGTTCCCCGGCCGAAGTCGCCGGCGGCGGCGAGGGCGTCTGTCCCAGAAATCCTGACCAGGCGTCAGCCATCTTCCGCCAGCCATAATTGAAATTGGCCGCGAGGGTTTGCCAGAAATCAGAAATGACAAACCACAAACGGATTAAATCCCCTTCAACCGCGGAGAAAACCGCCGCTGGCTGATCAGACTTGACCGATCGGGTAACCGAAACAAATGATTGACCGATGACAGCGGCGGTCAAGCGCGCGCCGGCGGCAAAATATTGCCAAGTCCTAATCTGCCCAAGCGATGCAGTCGCGGCGGTAATAGAAACCAACAGCACCAGAACGGCCAGCGGCCGGAGCAAGGGGTGCCGCCAGTCAAACATTGTGGCGGTTTCGTCGAGAGTTCGGCAAAACGGCACGGCTGATTCAGAAATATACCATTCGCCGCCAAACTCTCTGGCCGCCAGCCGCTGTTGCCGGCAGGCGGCAATCAACTTGGCCGGCGAGAATTTATGCTTGGCGGCGACGGTTCGAACCGAGAGATAACGCTCCTCTCCCATTATCTAATTATATATGATACTTTAATTGAATGAAAATCGTATCCGTGATCCCGATCGCCCGCGGCGTTTTCAAAGAAGAATTAGATTACTTTACCACTCAACCGGTCGCGCCCGGAGCGATTGTCAGTGTCCCGGTCCGAAATCGGACAATCGACGCTCTGGTTACCGCCTGCCGGCCGGCCGAGGAAGCCAAGTCCGCGATCCGCACTGCCGCCTTCCCGTTAAGAAAGATCGAGCGCGTCAGGCAGACCTCTTTTTTTACGCCGGAATTGATGGCCGCCGCTCGCCGCCTGGCTGATTATTTTGCCGGCTCTCTCGGCCAAACTCTTAAAGGATTAATACCGGCCGAGATTTTGACCGGCGCGATCAAAACCATAGTTCCCGCGGCGCGGCCAAGTTCCCGCGCCCGCGGACAATCGGTAACCATCGAGAAATATGTGCTTCAAGAATCCGATGAGGAACGGCTAATTTATTATAAGGGCCTGATCCGCGAAGAGTTTGCCAAGGGCGCGTCCGTATTCTTATGCCTGCCGACTCTGGCCGATGTGAAAAAAGCACTGGAGTCGCTGGAACGGGGCATTGCCGAATATACGGTCGTTTGTCACCACGACCTCGGCCGGCGGGCGCTGCTCGACGGCTGGCGACGAGTGTTGGCGAGCGAGCACCCGTTGCTTGTCGTCGCCACCCCGAGTTTTCTGGCTCTGCCGCGCGCTGATGTAAGCACCATTATTATTGATCGGGAAAATTCACCAGCCTACAAAGCGCTCACTCGCCCCTTTCTTGATTACCGGCTGGCGGCCGAGTTCTTGGCCGAGGCCGGCGGCCAGCGGCTGGTGCTCGGAGATTTCATCTTGCGCGTCGAGACGATTCACCGCTTCAACCAAAATCTCTATCAAGTCCTGACGCCGATCAAACATCACATTGTTTCTGGCGCCGAACAAAAAATCGTTAATGTCAAGAGTTCGCCGGCGCGCTTCCGCGTTTTGAGCGATGATTTAATCGCCGCCGTCGCCGGCGCCAGTCAAAACAACGAGAGATTTTTTCTCTTTGTTCACCGGCGCGGACTCTCGCCGCTCGTCGTTTGTCAGGACTGCGGCGCGGCCGTCGTCTGCCGCAATTGCCAATCGCCGGTCAGTCTCCACCAAGCGGCGGAAAATTTCCTGCTCTGCCATCACTGCGGCGCCAGACGGAGCGCCGCCGAGAAATGCGCTGTCTGCGGCGGCTGGCGTCTGATCGGTTTAGGTATCGGCCTTGAACTCGTGGCCAAAGAATTAGCCGAGTATCTGCCGCTGGTCAAACTTTTCAAGCTGGACAGCGACCGCATCCGTTCCGGTCGCCAGGCCGAAGCGTTAGTCAAAAAATTTCTGGCGACGCCCGGCGGGGTCCTCGTCGGCACGGAAATGACGATGTACTATTTGCGCGACAAGATTGAAAACGCGGCCGTGGCCGCCATTGATTCCCTTTTTGCTTTGCCCGATTATCGCATTAATGAACGGGTCTTTAATCTACTCCTGCGGCTTCGGGCGCTGGCCAGCAAAAGTTTTCTGATCCAGATGAGAAATGTCAAAAGCCGCTTATTTGATTTGGCCAGCCGCGGATCACTGCTTGACTTCTACCGTCAGGAATTGGCCGAACGGCGCGAGTACGGCTATCCGCCCTTCAAACTTTTTATTAAAATTTCTCTCGCGGGCAGACGAGAGGATGTTCTGCCGGCGATGCGAGCGCTTGAACGCGACCTCGCCGGGTACGAATTAGACATTTTGTCCGGCGCCGGGACGCGGCCGGGGCAGGTTGCTGCCAATTTAATTCTCCGTTTAAACACTCCTGATTGGCCTGACCCAAGACTGTTGGAGATTCTGAAATCCCTACCGCCTCGATATTGTGTTACGGTTGATCCGGAAAATCTTTTAGACTAAAATATGCCTAAACAAATTAGACAAAAAACTGATCCGATCTTGCGCCAAAAAGCGAAAGCCGTAACCGTGCTTCTGCCGAACGCGAAAATTGATCGGATTGTCTCGGAAATGCGCGCGGCACTGGACGCGGCGGAAGACGGCGTGGCACTGGCCGCGCCGCAAATCGGTGTCTCGCTTCGTCTCTTTATTGTCAGCCCCAAGGCCCTGGGCTGGCGGACGGACGAACCAGGGCTTGTTTTCATCAATCCGTGTCTCGTCAAGCGCTCGCACCGTAAGGTGGAGCTGGTCGAGGGTTGTCTAAGCATTCGTCAAGTTTACGGGCGAATTAAACGGTCCGAGAAGGTAACGATCCAAGCGCTCGATGCCGCTGGCCGACGCTTTACTCGTCACACGGCCGGGCTATTAGCCCAAATCGTCCAGCACGAAATTGATCATCTCGACGGGATTCTTTTTATTGACCAGGCCCATGATCTCACCAAAGTTAAATAATTTTGTTTTTTTCGGCACTGACGAATTCGCCGTGGCAGTGCTTGATGAATTATTGAAAAGTCATTGCGAACCAGCCCTTATCGTTACCACGCCGGACATGAAAACGGGACGCGGCCGGCGTTTGACGCCGCCAGCCGTCAAACTCTGGGCCGAAGAAAATAAAATCCCCTTTCTGCAACCGGCAAATTTAAGGTCAGACCTTGAGACTTCTTTAAGGTCTGACCTTGGTCTTAAACTGTTCTTGGTCGCTTCTTACGGTAAAATCATCCCGCCGACAATTTTTAATTTACCCAAATATGGCACACTCAACATCCATCCCTCGCTCTTGCCGAAATACCGCGGCCCGACGCCGATTCAAAGCGCCATCTTGGCCGGCGAGGCAGAAACCGGCGTCAGTCTTATGCTGGTTGATGAAAAAGTTGACCACGGCCCGATCTTACAAACTAAAAGCTATAACCTAAAAGCTAAAAGCTTTGTTGAGGCCAGAGACGAATTAGCGGAACTTGGCGCTCAATTATTTACTAAAATCTTGCCGGATTGGGTGGCGGGAAAAATTAAAGCCGTACCGCAAGATCATTCGCAAGCCACTGACACGAAAAAAATCAGGAAAGAAGACGGTGAAATTAATCTTTCTCAAGGCGACACCTTTATCCCCCAAGGTGCCGCCTTATATCGTAAATTTTTGGCGTTCAATCCGTGGCC
>JACOZG010000028.1 GCA_016181465.1 Candidatus Vogelbacteria bacterium
CCAGCCGGGCCAGCATATGTTTTGGATGCAGGGCATGAATTTTCCCATTGATATCATTTGGGTCACGGAGAATATGCAAGTTGTCTATGTAGAAAAAAATGTGGCGCCGGAATCATTTCCCCAAACTTTCGGCCCCAACATTTATACCAAGTATGTCCTGGAAGTTCCCGCCGGTTTTGCCGATAAATATAATTTGAATGTCGGCAACAGCGTCTTCTTTACAGACTAAAAATCTAAAAAGAAAAACCCCCGCGTTAAGCGGGGGATTTTCGTTTTTCTGCAGGTGCCTATAAGCCGAATTCTGTGCTCCGACCAAGGCCGGAGGATAGCAATTTATCTAGCCCCTCGATTGCTCTCGGGGTCAAGCGATTCTCCCCTCTCTGACTAACAGGGAGGGACACGATCTTGCACACGCGTAAGGATTTAGCCGTTTCACCCGAACTGAATCGGTTCGTCACTGTTCGCACCTCTGTATCGCTACAGGCGGGCGTTACCCGCTACGCTTGTTCCGATATGACACCGGAACTGTGTGTTCGGACTTTCCTCTCTCCGCCGAAGGCGGAGAGTAGCTATCCAACACCTGCACCTGTAGCCTACCACATCTGTCTTTCGCTTGCAATTTTTTTACAATTATGCTATACTCCGCCTGTGAGTGTGAGGTAAAACTCACTCTATACATACACAGCGTATGTGCCGCAATCCCGCCCTCGTCAGACGAGGGCGGGATTGTTTTTGGCAACCAATTCCAAACTATTTAATTCGCGTTCTGATTCAATTCATCCCCGCCGTCCCCACTACCGGTGCCACCGGTGCCGCTGACACTAACCGTGAAAGTTTTTTCGGTCGTGCCGCCCTTGCAATCATCCGCATAGACTTTTACCGTCTTGGTGCCCGGCGTGACCCAAGAATGTGAAATTACGTAAGAAGAGTTTTGAGAAGTGCCCGCGCCGGGATTCACTTCGCAGGTATGAGTGGAACGGCCGGAACCCCAATCCACGCTCCAAGAGATATCATCTCGGTTGCCGTCTCTGGCCGTTATGGTCCAAGTGCCCTGCTGGCCCACCGCCAGAGCAGTCGGTCCGCTGACGGCAGAACCGATACTCGGCGCAACATTGGAGCCAAAAGTTCCTTGTCCGCCCGTGCCGTCGCAACGCACTCCGGTCAAATAGCTGTAGATGTAGCCCGGCAGACAGCCAGCGATGGTGGGAGTGGTGGTTTGAGTGGTGGTCGCAGTGGTAGTCTGCGACAGAGGTTCCAGCTCAAACACGTCGCCATATTTATTGGTAGTGACGAAAAGGTAATCCGTGCCGGAGAAGGCGTGAACGGAAACACTTCTGACGGGAGAAGGCGATATTCTCTCGCCATTTTCATCCGCGTGCTGTTGTCCCTGGTTCGGACTAACATAGAAATTCTTAATGAAGGTGTGAATATTTTCCAATTCCTCCGGCTGGCCGTTCCTGAAAATCCACAATCGGATGTTGTTGTCTATTCTGCCTGACAGTAGCCCACCCGGATCTCTCCCCTGCGCGATAAGATACCCCTTTTGGTAACTTAAACTTGTTGGTATGAACGGCTGAATGGAAGAAAAATCCGACTTGCCGTTTCCACTCTGGCCGCCCAAGTTTAACTCATACCGAGTTTCGGTATAGGACTCCGCTCCGCTGCCCGCCCCGGGCGCAAAAACGGACAAAAAGGCCTTGGGCAGAACATAGCGGGCGGCCACTCCCTTGATGTTTCGTATCTCCGGTTTCGCGTCATAGCCGATGGAAAAAAATCTGCCGGTGGCTTGGTCGGTGGCGAGTCCATGATAGCCCCCCGCCGGCGCGGCAAATTCTTTCTGCGGCGCCAAACCGCTGACAAAATTCACAGAGGAGTATATTTTGATGGCACCTGCTTGAGGGGTTTCCAGGTAGAGGTTGCCGCTTGCTAGTCGACCAGTCTGGGCGGCAATTATCTCGCCCGCCTGCAGGCCCAAGTCGCCACTAAAATTAGACCGGTAAAGAGTAGGATTATATGGGTCAGTTACATTGATAACCACTTGCCTTTGAAAAAGATAATAATTGTTGCCGGAACGGTAAACTCTGAGCCCTCTTCCATCCACACCACCGGACACGCCGACAATTTTTATTCCCCTCGGATTGGCCGTTCGAGACATAGTGGCATAAGCCTGTCCCGGCGCCGGCACGCGCTCCGGGTCAACTATTTGAGTCACGCCCAGCAGATTTCTGCCATCGTCCCGGACTATGACAGGCCCCAGACCAGTCGCGTGAGTATAATAAATATAACCGCGGTCGTCTACTTCTACATTCGCAATCGTATAACGGCTGTCCGCAAAAGGAACCATTACTCCATTTTTCGGGTCCAGGTGATTAAACACGGTATCCCAGGGAATAAGAGCGTCCATGAAATATCCTCGAAGTGTGAGTTTAAAAAATAAAAGCGGTTCGGTCAGGCGCGAGATGAAGGTGCTCTTGCTGTAGCCCACCAGGGACGCGCTCAGGGGAATTAAAAGTTTGGTGGGGGTCTCCCTAACTCCCAAGAAATTGGCCATGCAGGGCCAATAAAAACCAATGGTAAGGTCTTGATAACAACCGGGACTGCCGCTGGTGTCGTAGTATCGGCCAACGAACCTCTTGACCGGCGAAGAGTAATCCGCCGGGGTCGGAGGAAGCCGATTAAGATAGTCTTTGCCCGTAATGTCTTTCACGCTGTATGGAAATAGGGGATTTTTGGTTTTCTTCGCCGTTTCCGGCGGTTTAAAGATTTCTATCCACCCTACCCGGTGCGTAACATTAGCCGAACAGCTGGCGACCGCGGCGCCGTTTTTCTTGATGGTGATGGTGAATCTGATTGGTTCAGTTTTGATTTTAACACCCAGGGTGCCCGACAAGGGAATGGATTGTTGCCGAATAGGCTGAACAGAAGAGCTGTTGCCGGAGGCGTTGCTGGAAAGCTCCGCCGTGTAGCCCTGCTCCGCAGTCAAAAGATTATATTCGTATCGCACATCCGTTTTGTCCATCATCGCGGCCCAGCGCAACGTAACTCCCTTTATTGGCAGTTCGGTCGGCTCTTCGGTCTGACCCGGGGGCAGATTTACTTGTTCATAGACTTCAGAATCATGATTCGCTGGGTAAGGGTAGGGGTAAGCGAGGATAGGAGAGCCGGACGTGTATATGTCCGGTTGGGTTATCTGGCACCGGGGCACGCCGGTGGGGTAACCAAAATTAGAAGTCGGCGTAGTAGTGCTGGTTTCGTCTCCGGGTTTTGGAACTCCAGGGTCGCGCTGGGCGCCGGCGGAATTAGTGGCCAGTAAAGTTATCAATAAAATGCCCGATACAACCAAAGAAGTTATGTTTTTTCTCATAGCAACATTATAACTTATTTGGCCGTTTCTGGGAATCGGCCTGTGGATAAAAAGCTCTCCCAAAGATACTATTGTGAACCGTAAAATGCTATAATTTTGCCGATG
>JACOZG010000037.1 GCA_016181465.1 Candidatus Vogelbacteria bacterium
TTCAAGTTTTTCTTTGGCGGCATTCAATCCAAGAATTCGTGAAGCGAATACAAAATATGAAATTAAAGTCCTTGATTCTTAGATTGACGGGCTCGCTGGATGAGTTCATCACGAATCTGTTCGGCGACCCCTCGCGATAAAGCGGGGAGACGCCCCTCTGCACCGATAACGGCCGCGCCATAGCGACCAACAACAGCACTAGCCCCCGCTGTTTGTATGTTCAAATCCGAGGGACCAAGAATACGAGCCAGAATGCCACGATAGATGTCTACATTCTGAATGCGATCGTAAGGAATGGTTGCATACTTTTTGTAGATAACCCCAAGCTCCTTGCGAAAACCAGCATCGGTGAGCTCATAGCGATAGAAGTGGTAGGTAAGTTTTGCCCAGATAAAGAAGAAAATCAACAAAGCTGGAATCATAATCCAAAGCCAATTAAGAAATCCGAAAGATACATCACCAGTCTTGTCTGGAAGACCAGAAAGAAAAACGGTGAGATATACTCCTAAAATTATGAGAAGTATAAACCAACGGAGAACAAAACTGATAAAGAATACCCAAACTGACCTCGGGTCTAATTGTTTCATATTATTTTTATTAGATAATAAAAGGTTTAAAATCCAAGTAGAAAAGTCGACAGCTTTTCTTATGTGTATTATCACATATGATTAAAAAATTTTCTTTCCCCATTATACCCTTTTTGCCCCCGGCAGGAATCGGACCTGCATCACCGGCTTAGAAGTCCGAGGTTCTATCCATTGAACTACGGGGGCCGATGGACGGTGGAGGGGTTGAACGGCCGATGGACGGTGGAGGGGTTGAACCTCCGACCTACGCAGTGTAAATGCGTCGCTCTGCCAACTGAGCTAACCGTCCCAATCTTAACCTTACGATAACTCGTCTGACGCGGTTTTTCAAACCTGCCTGCCGGCAGGCAGGTGTGCTAGGATAACTGGCGATGCCGGCAGTCAAGGAAATTGAAGCCATTGTTTCTGGCCGAGTGACCGGCGTGCTCTTCCGGGATTTTGTCCGGCGCCGGGCGCGCCGGCTCGGACTCGTCGGCACGGTCGAGAATCAGCCCGACCAGACCGTGCGCGTGGTGGCTCAAGGCGGCGAGTCATCTTTACGGCCATTGATTAGTTATCTGGAGCGAGGGTCGCTGTGGTCAAAAGTGGAAAAGGTTGAAGTGATCTGGCGCGAACCAACCGGAGAATTCGGCGGCTTTCGTATTATTTATTGATGATCAATGATGAATAAGTTAAGTTGCCTCGGCATTATTATGGACGGCAACCGCCGCTTTGCTCGCGAGCGGGGTCTGCCCCTCGTTGAGGGTCATCGTCGGGGCTTGGCCAAGGTCAAAGAAGTTTTGGATTGGGTTTGGCAGGCGGACATTAAAACCGTTTTTCTTTATGCTTTCTCGACCGAGAATTGGCACCGGAGTAAAATTGAGGTCTCGGCGCTTCTGGTCTTGTTCCGTAAATTTTTAAAGACCGAGGTTAAAACTTTGCGTCAACGCGACATCCGTTTGGTCTGCCTCGGCGAGCTCGGCCGCTTTTCGCGCGGCCTGAAGAAATTGATTGATGAAGCGATGGCCGCGACCAAAGATTGCCGCACAGCCACTCTGGCAGTGGCGCTTTCCTACGGCGGCCGGGCGGAAATTGTGACCGCGGCAAAAATTTTCGCCGAGAAATATCGAACCAGCCTTAAAACCGCCGGGGAAAAAGAATTCAATCGATGCTTGTGGACTGCCGGGCTACCGGATCCGGATTTGATCATCCGCACCGGCGGTGAACAGCGGCTCTCCAACTTTCTGCCCTGGCAGTCGGTCTACAGCGAGCTCTATTTCACTAAAACTTATTGGCCGGCGCTGAAGCGGCAGGAATTTGAGGCGATCATCGCCGATTACCGATCCCGTCAGCGCCGTTTAGGCCGCTAGCTCACTTTGATGGAGCCGAAAGTGATTTACGAAAATGAGCATTGGGTGATATTGGATAAACCGACCGGCTGGCTGACTCACGCTGATGGCCGCACTGCCGGGCCGACAGTGGCTGATTGGCTTCTGGCGCGTTATCCTGGCCTCGGTGCGGTCGGCGAGCCGATGCGGCTGGCGACTGGCAAGATTGTGGCTCGGCCCGGGATCGTCCACCGTCTGGATCGGGAGACGAGCGGCGTAATGGCGGCGGCCAAAAACGAAACGACTTACCGCGCGCTCCGGCAGGCCTTTGCCGCGCGGCGCGTCAGGAAAAGTTATCGCCTTCTAGTCATCGGCCAAATTAAATCAGACGAGGGGGTCATTGATTCGCCGATTGGCCGGAGTCAGCTTGATCCTCGACGTCGGACCGTGTTTCGTCGGGGTTTGATCCGGCGGGCCGTTACCGAATATCGCGTCCTCCATCGTTTTTCGGCTACCACTTATCTTGAGGCCTACCCCGAGACCGGCCGGACGCATCAGTTGCGCGTTCATTTCAAGTCCATCCAGCATCCGCTTATCGGCGATCAGCTTTACGGCAGTCCGGTTTCAACGGTCATCAGCCGGACGGCTTTGCATGCTTATTGTTTGGAATTGCCGCCGCTGGTCGCGTCCTCCGGGTCGGCGGCCATTTTTCTCGCCCCCCTGCCGCTCGATTTTTTTACCGCCCTTGCTTTGCTCGGCGAGTTATGATATCGTCGCTTGAATGTCCCCGACTAATTTTATTATTTCGCCGGTTGATTTAGAGGCGCGGCGGGCTTGGGCCTTGGTTCCGGGCGCGACTATCCGCGTCTGGCAGAAAATTATTGAAGGCGGCAAAACCCGGCTCCAACCATTTGACGGTTTGGTGATTGCTTGCCAGCACGGACGCGAACCGGGCGCCACCTTTACCGTCCGGCGCGTGGCGAGCGGCGTGGGTACGGAAAAAATCTTCCCGCTTTACTCGCCGCTGATTGACAAGGTGGAAATTCTTAAGTCGGCCAAGGTCCGACGGGCCAAACTTTATTATGTCCGAATCAAATCTCGCCGTGATATTCGTCGAAAAGTGAAGCAAGTTGATCTCGCCGCCGCTCTTGACGAGACTTTGGATGAAGAAGCGCGGGTGGTGTAACTGGTAGCCACGTACGTTTGAGGGGCGTATGCCGTAAGGCGTGGGAGTTCGAATCTCCCCCCGCGCATCATAACTTTGTTTTTGTCAATGATGACAATTTGGGTGGGGGCGGTATAATTAAAGAGTTACGGTCGAATTTGATTAAAAATAAGCATTAATTTCATTTTTTCACCATGGCCGAAGAAACTAAGTGTCCAACCTGCATGCATGTTCACAATAAGCCCGACGGCACCTGTGGCCAGTGCGGTTGCACAATAAAGGGTTAGAGCGCCACTGCTTTGGCGTCAGCAAAACCCTCCGCCTCTGGCGGAGGGTTTTGCGTTTCTCGGCTGTTTCTGGTATCATATCAGTTTAGTCGGTACGACGGGTTCGGCTTTGGTCTTTTGGGATCAGGAATTGAAAGGATTCAGTCATGGTCGGGCGGCGAGAAGAAAGGGTTTTTGTTAAGGTCGGAGTGGAGGCAACAGAAGATGAGGTCAGGCGGCAAGCGGCGGCACTGCTCGGTGTTGACCCCGGCCGATGCCGCTTTGAACCGGGTCAATGGTGCGGCCCCTCTACCTCTGCTGATCCAGAGCCATTTTCTGGAGACACCGGGTATCATATGATTGTGCACATTGAAGAGGGAGTTTGAGACAATCCGAGTCTAGACTTTGTTCCATCGCTATGTTCCGTCACCGCGACGGAACTTTTTTTATCTGACGAATAGTCTATAATTAAATTGATGACCGAAGCCGAATTGCGCGAAAAACAGGAACAGCTGAATGCCATTCTCTCCTCAATGGCCGAAGGGCTAATCGCCATTGATAACGAGCGCCGCGTCATTTTGATGAATCAGGCCGCCGGCATCCTCCTCCGGACCGCGCCCCAGGAGGCGACCGGCCAAGATATTCGTCAGATTCTGCGCTCTTACCGTGACGGCGCCGAACTGCCGTACAAAGATTTGCCGATTGAGAAAGCGATGACCGAGCGCAATATCATCTCGGTTGGCCTCTTAGACAATCTTTCAGTTCGGGTCAAGAATGGCCGTCTCTTCCCGGTGGCGCTGATGATCGCGCCCTTGTTAAATCGGGGCGAAGTCTCGGGCGCGATCATTCTGTTCCGCGACATCACTAAAGATAAGGAGATTGACCGCGCCAAAACCGAATTCGTGTCGCTGGCCTCGCATCAGTTGAAGACGCCGCTCTCGGCCATCAATTGGTATTCGGAAATGATGCTCGAAGAAGAAGTGGGGCCGTTGAATGACAAACAGAAAGAATATCTGAAAAATCTCTACGACGCCAATCGCCGAATGGTTGAACTCGTCAATTCTCTCCTCAATGTGTCGCGAATTGACCTCGGCGCTTTTGCGGTTGAGCCGACCCCGACTGATTTTGCCGCCGTGGCCGACGGCGTCTTGGCCGAACTCGCGCCCCAACTCGCGCTGAAGAGACTGCATCTGAACAAAGAGTATGATCCCAAGGTGCCGGCGATCAACGCCGACGGTAAACTTGTCCGCATTGTTTTCCAGAATCTTTTATCCAACGCCGTTAAATATACGGCCCCGGGCGGCTCGGTCGGCCTCGCCATCAAGAAAGAAGGTGAGAATGTGCTGATTCGGGTGACCGACACCGGTTACGGCATTCCAGCCGCGGACCAGGGGAAAATATTTACCAAACTTTTCCGGGCTGATAATATTAGGGATAAAGAAGCGGAAGGCACCGGTCTCGGTCTCTATATTGTCAAAGCAGTGGTGGAGGAGGCCGGCGGCAGGATTTGGTTCGATTCGCTCGAAGGCCGAGGTACCACCTTTTTTATCACTCTGCCTTTGGCCGGTATGCCAAAGAAAGATGGGGTCAAGGGTTTAACTTAAATAATTTAATTGTGGCCGAAGAAAAAACACGCGGTCGGATCCTGCTCGTTGAGGACGATAAATTTTTGTCAACGGCGCTCGCTGATAAACTCGCGCGCGAGGGCTTTGCCGTGATCAAGGCGTCAAACGGCGAAGAGGCCTTGGCCAAAGTGCGGCTCGCCCGGCCCGATCTCGTGCTCTTGGATCTGATTATGCCGCAGAAAACAGGTTTTGAAGTGTTGGCTGACTTGAAACTGGAACCGAGCACCAAAAATATACCGGTCATTGTGCTGTCTAATCTCGGACAGGAAGCTGATATTAAAAAGGCCAAAGAGCTGGGCGCCCGCGATTACCTGGTCAAGTCCGATGTGGAAATGAAAACCGTGGTGGAAAAAATCAAAGCGGAATTAGCCAAAACGGTCCAGCCGTAACGTGGAAATTTCCGCCGCCGAATTGAGGAAACTATTGGTCGAGCCCGGGCTCGTCTCGGCGGCGGATTTCGCCGCCGCCGCGGCGGAAAGCGAGGCCGAGAGACAGAATCTTTGGGCCGTGCTGGTGGATAAGGATTTGATTCGCGACGGTCAACTCGGCCAGCTCGTGGCCGAGGCCCACAACTTTCGTTGGCTTGATCTCCGGCGCGAGACGGTCGAGCCGGCGATTCTGACGCAAGTGCCGGAACTGGTCGCCCGGCGCCGCGGGGTGGTGGCTCTCTCGCGCGGACCCGCCGGGATCAAGGTCGGTCTCGCCGACCCGACCGATCTCGCCACCATCCATCTTCTGGAAAAACGTCTTGGCGATCGGATTCAGCCCTTCTTCATCACCCGGCGCGACCTCGCCGAAGCTCTGACCAATTACAAGGGCAGTTTGAAAGCCGAGTTTGAGGAAACATTAAGGCGCGTGTTCGATGAACGGGTGAGTCGCGAAGAGCGAGATAATCAAACGATTAAGCTGGTTGACCTGCTTTTGCGGTATGGCCATCAGAATAAGGCCTCGGATATTCACCTTGAGCCGTATCGCGATAAGGTTTTGGTCCGTTTTCGCATTGATGGCGTGCTGCACGATGTCCTGGAGGTGCCCAAGACTCTATCGGACATTATCCTGACCCGTCTGAAAATTCTGGCCCGGATGCGAACGGACGAACATCGTTCGGCTCAAGACGGCAAACTTCAATTTGCGCCGCCGCCGGGCGCGGCCGGGCGCGAGGAAACCGTTGATGTGCGCGTTTCCATCGTGCCGGTAACCGAGGGCGAGAACGCGGTCCTCCGTCTCTTGTCCGAACAAAGCCGTCAATTCAGTTTGACCGATCTCGGGCTCGGGGAGGCGGATCTCGTTAAGGTCAAACGGGCGATTGATAATCCCCACGGCATGATTTTGGTGACCGGCCCGACCGGTTCGGGCAAAACCACCACGGTCTACGCGCTGGTGAAAATTTTGAATACCCGCGATGTCCACATCTCGACCATTGAAGATCCGGTCGAGTATGATATTGAAGGCGTCAGTCAAATTCAGGTCAACCCGAAAACCAATCTGACTTTCGCTTCTGGCCTTCGGGCGATTGTCCGCCAAGATCCGGACATTATCGTCGTCGGGGAAATTCGCGACGAGGAGACGGCCGGCATCGCCGTCAATTCGGCGATGACTGGGCACTTAGTGCTTTCCACCCTCCACGCCAATGACGCGGCCACCACTCTGCCGCGGCTTCTCGATATGGGCATTGAGCCGTTTCTCGTGGCCTCGACCGTCAATGCGGTCGTGGCCCAACGTCTGGTTCGCAAGGTCTGCGATCGTTGCCGGATCTCGGCGGCGCCGACCCCGGAATCGGTGGCCCTGATCGGCCGCGAGCCGGAATTGAAACGGGCGTTCAAAGCGCGGGGTTACGGCCGCTTGAATAAATTAACCTTTTATCGCGGCGCCGGCTGCGACCTCTGCAGTCAGACCGGCTATCAAGGCCGGATCGGGATTTTCGAGGCGATGACGATGAGCGATGGGGTTAAATCTTTGGTGGTGGCCCGAGCGTCGGCGAACGAAATCACAAAGCAGGCCCGGGCCGAAGGTATGTCCACCATGCTCGACGACGGACTCGACAAAGTGTTGATCGGTTTGACGACGCTCGATGAAGTCTTGCGGGTGACTAAAATTTAAAATTATGAGAGTTAATTTGACCGAGAAGGCGATTCTGGCCAAGCATCTGGCGGTGATGCTGAATGCCGGGTTGACGCTCTCCGAAGCGCTCGCCGTGGCGATTGATTCCGCGGCGGCCGGAAACTTAAAAAGGGTGTTAAGGCGCGTGCGGCAATCGGTCGAGTCCGGCACCGCCTTCTCCCAGGCGCTCGGCGCTTATCCGAAAGTTTTTTCCGGCGTTTTCGTCAGCGCCGTTTACGCCGGCGAGCGTTCCGGCAACCTTGCCGTCAATCTCACCCAGCTCTCGCGGGCCCTAGAGAAAGAACGTACCCTGTTGGCTAAAGTCAAGGGGGCGATGATTTATCCGGCGATCGTGCTTGCCGCCGCCGCGGTTCTAGGTCTCGGTATCGCCTTCTTTATTTTGCCTAAAATTACTCCACTCTTCCGCGGTTTGCGGATTGATTTGCCCTGGACCACTCGTTTTCTCATCTCGTTTGCCGACTTCATTGACGCTTACGGGGCAGCTTTTTTTCTGGGACTTGTCCTCGCCGCGATTTTTCTCCCCTGGCTTTTAAGACGGCGCTCGCTCGCGCCCTTGACTCATTGGTGCCTGCTTCATTTTCCGGCCGTCGGGAGAATCTCCGCCAATCTCAATCTGGCGCGTCTCGCCGGCACCGTCGGCCTCCTCTTAAAAAGCGGCGTCAACATTGACGAGACTCTGACCATCGCCGAAAAGACAACGGGCAATTTTTACTACCGTCGGGCCTTGCGACGGGTCAGCGCCGATGTCGGCCGGGGCCTCAAGCTCTCCGAGAGTTTTGAGCAGTTTCCCGGACTTTTCCCGCTTCTCTTTAGCCGGCTGGCGCGGGTCGGCGAGGTCTCGGGCCGGTTTGAGGAAACCTTTTTTTATCTTGCCGATTTTTACGAAGACGAAGTGGATGCCGCGGCCAAGTCGCTCTCGACAGCGCTCGAGCCGATCCTGCTTTTGGTCATCGGTCTTGTCGTCGCCGGCTTGGCGCTCTCCATCATCACGCCGATCTATGAGATCACCGGCAACATCAGACGTTAGCTTTTCTTTCTATTCACACCGTGCTAGCTTGTTGAGCAGAAAGGAGAACAACATGTTCTTTGGGTGGAGAAAAAAGAAAACCCCGGATGAAGTTTTTGAAGCACTTTGTGATTTTTTCGAAGCACATCAGAAGGAGGATGGTCTCGAGTTAGCCCTGAAAGACTTCTTGAACCGCTATCGGGCTAAACCTTATTTTAAGGATCTCGTTGATAAGGCAAAGGTTTGGCTCCTACTTCTTCGAGCTAAAGACAAAAGATCAAAATGAATCCTCGACGGCGAACCAACCCAGGACCCGTTTCGCTTCGGCGCGCGGGTCTTTTTTGCGCCAATTTTTTGTTTCTTTTCTGTCTACACCCTAACGATGGAATGTTTTTTAATCCAAGCGGATATTTTAGACAAGTTATATTTTTTGATCACCGCCGAGAGAACAAATTTTTCCAGTTTTTCGTTTGTCACCCTTAATTCAAATCCATTGAGATGCAGGAAGCGCGAGACCAGAGCGGCCGCCGCGCGTTTATTGCCGTCAATGAAGGAGTGGTGATAGGCGCACGACTCAAAATAAGCCGCCGCTTTATCGAAAATGGTTGGATAAAGATCACGGCCGGAGAATTGTAACTTCGGCCGCTCAATCATTGAAGCGATTTGATTAAGATCGCGAACCCCTTGAGACCCACCGATCTCGCTGATAATTCGAGCGTGGATTATCAAAATCTCTTCTGGCTCGAGGTAGTTGATCACTTTTTCGCTAACGCTTTTAAGGCCAGCCGATATTTCTCAATAAAGGAGTTAGCCCAATCGATAATTTCAGCCGGTCTTTTTTTAGACGGACCAATAGTTACCCGTTCATTGGCGATATCGACGTCCACGGTCACTTCGTCGCCGATCTCCAGCCCCAACTCCTTTAGTGATTTCTTGGGGATGGTCACTGCTGCCGAGGAACCGACTTTTAGCAATTTTTGAATCATAATTTTAATTATAGTTTTATTATAATTATTGTCAACCGTTTTGTGTTATCTCGCCGCGCGGGTCTTTTTTGTAGCGGGTTGGTATAATGATTGATCAGCAATGCACGGTTTCACTTTAATTGAACTTTTGCTGGTGATCGCGATTTTTCTGGTGGTCGGCGTCGTCGTTACTCCGCTTTACGGCAATTTGTCGGTCGCGACTCAATTGAATGAAGAAGCGAGCCAGCTGGTTCAGACGATCCGGCTGGCCCGCGAGCGCGCCGTTTCCGGTTTTCACTCTAGCCGCCACGGCGTCTGTTTTGAATCCGCGGCCGGCGGCGGGCGCTATATTCTTTACCAGGGCGCTGATTGCGCCACTCGGCTCGCGAGCGCGGATCGGGTCACTGATTTGCCGCCGGCCCTGACTTGGTCCACGACCCTGCCGCTTCCGGACATCAACTTTGATGCTGTTGGCGCGCCGTCAAATATCGGCGTTATCACTTTGACTCACGCTGCCTACGGCACGCGGACGATCACCATCAATGAACTTGGCTTGGTTGAAGAATAAAGGGCAAAGTATTTTGGAGGTGATTTTGGCTTTGGCCATTTTCGCGCTCTTTGCCAGCGCGATGGTCTCGTTGATTCTCGGCAGTTTCGAGGCGCTCGGCCGCGGGAGCGACTACCTCGCCGCCGCGGCGCTCGCGGATGAAGGTCTGGAGGCCGCGCGCTCGATTCGCGACGGCGCCTGGAATGAGCTGACCGTTAATCAGAGCGCGGTCACTTTCACTTCGGGCGAATGGCAATTGATCGGCGAGGGCACAGACGAACAGCTTGGCAAATTCCATCGGGTCTTAACTTTTTCTTCGGTTTGCCGCGACAGCAATTTGAACTTGACAACTTGTCCGTCCGGCACGACCGACCTCCACTCTCGAATCGTCAAAACCGTGGTTGATTGGATGACTCCGGTCGGCACCGCGGCGGCGGTGGAACGTCAGACCATGATGACCAATTGGGACTCACGCGATTGGCTACAGACCGATTGGTCCGGCGGTCAGTATGCATCGGTTGATCCCACGATAGATGTCAGCGTCGTCGGCCAAATTAGTTTGAAAGCGAAACCATCAGTATGGACCGCTCTTGCCAGCACCGGCACGCAAACTTGGAACGATATTTGGATGTTTTCGGCCACCGACGGTTTTGTGGTTGGTTCCGGCGGTCAGATCCGGCGGTGGAATAACCCTGATCCTAATGTTTGGAATGTTATCACTCCAGTCAATACCCAAAACTTAAATGCCGTTCATTGTTCCTCGGCGACTAATTGTTTCGCCGTGGGGGCAAGCGGAACGATTCTTAGGTGGAATGGATCGGTTTGGTCCTTACCATCGGGTTGGGATACTGGTAATCAAACTTGGAACGATGTTTGGGCCTTCGGCCCCACATCCGGTTTTGTGGTGGGCGCGGCCGGCGAGATCTGGCGACACAATGGTAGCGCCTGGGTTCGATCTCAAGACACCGGTAACCAAACTTGGAATGCTCTCTGGATGTTTTCTGCAACCGATGGCGTTGTGGCCGGTTCGGCGGGAGAGATTCGACGCTACAATGGTAGTAGTTGGTCCTTACCATCGGGTTGGGATACTGGTAATCAAACTTGGAACGATGTTTGGATGTTTAGCGCGACGGACGGCGTAGTGGTCGGGAGTAGTGGTTTGGCTCGTCGTTTTAACGGAGCAGATTGGAATACACCGGTGTCAACGGGCGTTACCATCAGCATCAACGCTGTCTATCTTTCTCTAACCAGCGGTTGGGCCGTAGGGAACAATACTCCAGGGGAGTTAATATTGTCTTGGGATGGTGCAAGTTTTAGTCGTGTCGGACCCTCGTCTTCTCTGCCCAACATAAATTTGTTCGGTTTGCATTGCGCTTCTATTAATGATTGTTTTGCGGTCGGCGCCAGCGGAAATATTTTCCGTCTCGCCGGCGGCGGGTATGAAATGGCTGGCTCTTTAATTTCTTCGGCGTTTGATCTGACCGATCCCTCGCCGGTGCAGATTATCGAGTGGGACGAGCAGGTGCCGGTGTGCGCTCCGGCCTGCACGATCCGTTTCCAGATTCGCGCCGCGGCGGACCAACCGGCGCTGGCCGCCGCGCCCTGGTCTTTGGATTTTACCGTTGCCGCCGGCGCCCTGATCAATCCGAGTTATAATGGTAACCGCTGGCTACAGTACCGCGTGTTACTAGACGGCGACGGTATAAGCACCCCGGTGCTTAATGAGGTTAGAATAAACTATAAATGAAACGCGGTTTTACGCTCATTGAATTGCTGATTTATTTGGCGCTGGTCAGCGTGGTGGTCACCAGTTTGATTTTGTGGGTGCTCAATTTGTCCGGCGTGCGGAATAAAAATTTTGCCGCGGTCGAGGTGGCAGCGAACAGCCAATTTGTGATTTCCGAGATCACGCGCGAGATTAAACAGGCCGAAGCGATTGTCGCCCCGGCCGCCGGCGCCGCCGGGGCGACGTTGGAGCTTGATCGGCCCGGCGCCTTGCCCAATGCTGTTTTCCGCGCCGTGGCCGGCGCGCTTTATTTTGAAGTGGTCGGCAATCCGCCGGTCGCTGTTTCTAGCTCTCTGGTGGAGGTCGCAGATTTGGTGTTTAGAAATCTCACTGGCGCTTTTGACGACCGCGCGAATGTGGCGGTGCAGGCGGTCGTCCGTTTCCGCGATTCAGCGTCAGGCGATTTCGCTTATGAGCGTGAAATTAACACTGCGGTCAGCAATCGCTTATGATTAAACTAGAAACAGAAGCGCGCGGTTTTATGGCTCTAGTCACCGTCATCATTATTGCCGCCACCGCTCTGGTGATGTCTCTCAATTCCTCGCTTTTGGGTTTGGGCACGCTTGAATTTGGGACTCTCGTCGCCGGCGGGGGCGAGGCCGCCTCACTCGCCGATGCCTGTGTTGAAGAAGCGCTCCAGCGCTTGCGGGTCAATCAGAGCTACAGCGGCGATCCCGCCCTCTCGATCTTCGGCGGAACGTGTATAATAACTGTCACTGACCTTGGCGGCGGTGAGCGGCAAGCGACGGTCATCGCGACTCAGGGCGATTTTACCAAACGGGTGGAGGTGAATATGACTCTGGGCGTTCGAACCGTAACCGTCAGCCATTGGCAGGAACTTTAGTTTATGATTTCCAGATTATTTAATTTTTTTCGTCAACCGTCGGTCGGTCTCGACATCGCCGATCGGAGTATTGAGGCGGCCGAGTTAGTGCGCCGCGGCCGTAAATTAGTGGTGGCGGCGCTCGCCCGTCAGCCGCTCCCGGCCGGCGTGGTCGAGCGGGGCGAGATCAAAGACCAAGCTAAATTGGCCGGGGCCTTGAAGTCGGTTCTTAATCTTGCCAAACCCCGAGCCATTACCCCGAAACGGGTCTATTTTGGTCTGCCGGAATCGCAGGTCTATCTGCATTCGTTTGTTCTGCCTGTCTCGGCCGCTAAATCGGAGCTCGGCTCGCTCCTTCTTACGGAGGCGCGCGAGCATGTGCCGCTCGAGACCGATGATCTGGTCTTTGGTTATAAATCTCTCGGGGTCGGGTCGGAGGGAGAACACTATCTCATCGCCGCCGCCAGCCGGCGGGTGCTCAACGATTGGCGGGCTTTTTTCCACTCGCTTGGTTATGCGGTGGAGTTTGATCTTGAGGCACTGGCTTTGTTCCGGAGTCTTGGTCCGCTTGCCGCGGCTCCCGCGGCCGTCGCTGATTTTGGCGCGGTTACGACCAATATCGCGGTTTTTGACCGCCGCGGCCTCCGCTATACCCGAACTCTCAATTTTGGCGCCGCGGCCTTGACCGATAACCTGATGAAAAGTCTTAAGTTGAAACTGGACGAAGCCGAAAAACAGAAACGGGAAATCGGCCTGATTGATCCGGACAGCAAAATCTTCACCATCCTTTTGAAAAGTTTGGTCCCCTTGCGGGATGAGCTCAAGATCACTCTTGATTACTACGAGCGCTGGTCGGGAGAGAAGGTCGGAGCGCTCTACCTCGCCGGCGGCGGCAGTGAGTTGCGGGGCTTAGCCGACTATTTGAAGTCTAATCTGGAAATTGACGTGACGGTCGCCCGCTCCGCTTTTTTGAATCAGCCGCTCGTCTACCTTGAAGCGCTGGGTTTGGCGCTCAAGGCCTTTGCCAGCCGGCGCGAACGGGAAGAATTAACCTTGCGGTTTGGAACGAGTTCGCAATCGGGCCATAAGTTGGCGCCCCATTGGTTCACGGTTAATCTTAAACTCACTGTCTTAATTATCCTGCTGGCGATCGGGGCTTTGGTTCTCGCCGGCGGCTATCTTGTCAGACAACGCGCGCGGGAAGCCGAGCGCGACCGTCGCCGTCTGGAAATCGAGTCTCGGCCGGTTGTTTCGCCGGAATTGATTTTCCCTGAACCTATAGCCAGGCCTAACGCCACTTCCACTCCAGCTTCTGTTACGGTCAGAGAGACCCCGACCGGCTGGCTCAATGTCCGGTCCGGCCCGGGCACCAGTTTCGCTCCTGTTGGTCGGGTTAACCCGGGTGAAGTTTATCCACTCTTGTCCGAGGAGGGGGAATGGGCTAAAATTAAAATAGTTTTAGAAGTCGAAGAGATCAAGGGTTGGGTCAATAAACAGTACATTATTAAAAACTAAGTTTTTTAACATGAAGCTACGAGGTTTTACATTGATTGAGTTGTTAATCGTCATTGCCATCATCGCGATCTTAGCCGGGGTCGTGTTCGTCTCCCTTAATCCGTTGCAACGGTTCCAGGACGCGCGCAATGCCGCTCGCTGGACCGATGTCACGGCCGTGCTTTCGGCGATCAAAGTTGATCAGGTGGATAACGGCGGGCAGTATCTGGACGGTTCGGCGGGGTTTAGTATCGCTGATTTAACAGCCAATGAGTATTATATGATTAGTAACGATCCCACTACCGTGCCGAGTTCTGGTTGCAATACCTCTTGCTCGATTGTTAATGACGGTAATAATTGTGTGAGTCTGGATAATGGAACGGCTGGTTTGGTTAGCGAAGGTTATCTAGCCCGCATTCCAGTTAGTCCAGCCGGCGCCGCCACTTGGGATACAGGCAGTTTGAGTGATATGACCGGTTATTACATATCTCTAAGTAACCGTAAGTCTATCACTATCGGTGCCTGCGATGCTGAAGGCGGGGAGACCATCACGGTTAACCGGTAATGCTCTATACTCGCAAGGGTGATGGCGGCACGACTAAATTTTTCGGTTGCGATCAGCGATTCTCCAAAAGCTCGGCCGTGGCCGAGGCGCTCGGCGCGGTGGATGAACTGAACTCTTTGCTCGGTTTCGTTAAGGCCCAGTTTAACGTAACTGGTGGAAATCAGATATCCACGAGCCGTGGATATCTGATTTCCACCACTAGCGAAATCATTGATAAAATCCAGCATAATCTATTTATCGTTCAAGCCGAGCTTGCTGGCGCTAAGCCCCGCACCCAACGTGGTGCGGGGCGCGGCAAGGCCTTAACCATTTCTTCAACAAAAGTCACGGCTTTGGAAAAAATTATTGACGGGATTGAAAAAGAATTGCCGCCGATCAAAACCTTTTTTGTCCCGGGCGGCGCGGCGCCGGCGGCCTTGCTGGATTACGCGCGAACAGTTTGTCGCCGGGCGGAAAGGCGAGTGATTGCCGCCCGTGAGAAAAATGAGGTTAAATTAAGTGATTCAACCGCCGCCTATCTTAATCGTCTCTCCTCGCTCCTTTACGCGCTGGCTAGACTCGTTAATCATCTGTCTGGTATAAAAGAAGAGCCGCCGCATTATCAGTAGCGGATGGAGGTATTAGTGTAATAGTAACACTACAGCCTGTGGAGCTGTCATTGTGGGTGCGAATCCCACATACCTCCCACACTAAATTACGGGAGGCGTTGCCTCCCGACACGACAGCGGAAATTATTACTGTACCACAACTCCACGATCGGATTTTTGTGGTCAGGAGAGATGTCTGGCAGATTCGATATAATCGCGGCCGGCTCGATTTTTTTTGTTTACTCTGGATTTAAGATATAATCTTATCATGATCTGGTTGATTCCATTGGCGATTCTCATTTTTTTCGAACTGGCCGCGGATATTTTTGCGAAAGAGTGGTCGCTCAATAGTCGTTTTTATTTGCTCGCGGTTGTGGCCTTAATTTTTTATCTTCTGGCCAATACTTCTTGGCTTTTCGCTCTCAAGAATGGCTCCGGCCTCGCCCGTGGCGCGGCCGTTTTCTCTGTTACTTCAGCAATTTTGGCGGCCATGGTTGGTTTTTTCATTTACCATGAATCACTTGAGCGTGTGCAGGTCATTGGCATTGTAATTGGCCTAACTTCTCTTTTCTTCATTTTTTGGCCGGAGTTCTAACTCATGACCGACCAAGTTAAAAAACTGGCGCCGGAAATTTGGCGGGTGGTTCAGGCGGCCCGTCGAGTTTTGCTGATTTTGCATCCTAAACCCGATCCGGATTCAGTCGGATCGAACCTCGCTTTTTGCCATCTGCTCCGCGGGCTCGGCAAAGAAGCAACGCTCCTCAAGGGCGATTCGCCAATGCCAGGGTATTTATCTTTTTTGCCCGGCTACGAAACAATCGTGCCGAAAAATTATTTAGAAATTTACCCCGCCAGCGGCGGGGTTGACCCGGCTGATTTTGATTTATTTTTAGTTTTAGATTTGGCCGAGCCGGGCCGGATTAGTCATCTTGGCGAGGTGAAATTTCCGTCCGGTCTGAAAACCGTTCTGATTGATCATCATAAAACCGCCACCCCGTTCTGTCAAATCAATCTGATCGCGCCAGATTACCCGGCCACGGCCCAAATTTTGTTTGATTTGTTCAAACTTTGGTCAATCGCCCTGACGCCCGAGATTGCCGCCTGCCTCTTTGTCGGTTTATATACTGACACCGGCGGCTTCCAATACCCACGCACGACGAGCGCCACTTTTCTGGCGGCGGCCAAATTGGCCGCCGCGGCGCCCAATTTCCCGGAGCTGATTTTTCAGCTGGAAAACAATAATTCGCCCGGGCTGATTCGATTTCAGGGTTTGGCCTTGAGTTCCATTGAGTTGTTCGGCCGGGAAGAAAAAGTGGCTTTGGTGGCTTTGTCTTTGGATGATTTGCGCCGCCATAATTTGCGAGTGGAAGACACCCAGGGCGTAAGTATTGCCAACATCTTAAAATCGGTTAAGGGCTGGGCCATCGGTGCGGAAATGATTGAACGGGAACCGGGCCTCGTCACTCTAAGTTTGCGAACGCGCGATCCGAAGCGATTCGATGTTTCGAGATTAGCCGTGGCGCTCGGCGGCGGCGGCCATCCGGCCGCCGCCGGGGCGGCGCTGAAGATGCCGTTCGCCGGCGCGAAAGAATTATTTTTGCAAAAACTCGGCGAGACCTACCCGGAATTTCAATAACAAAAATGACCCCGTCAGACAGAGGGCGTTGGTCTCTGTGACGGGGTCGGGCTTGAGCGTTCGGCCTGGTTTTGTCTGGCTTGGCGTGTTGCAGGTCGAACGCGACAAGGAGCCAGTGCCAAAAAGTCCTTATTCATCTTAGGATTTTAGCCTCCCGCTGTCCATATTGACAAATTTATCTGGATATGCTAACCTAATAATAGTCGTTTTGACCTTTGATTTTGAGGCCGAACTCGCCGGCGCGTTGCCAGCAGGCCCTTAACCCAGCTCCTAGCGGAGCCCTACACAGGAGGATCTACGGTGTTTCAAGTCATGAATGGGATCGAGACAGAGTCGGCGGCGTTGTGCTTCTATGAGTGGTGGAACAGAAAACAAGAGAGGTTGGAACTTCAGGCCAAACGGTTTGACTCTCAAAGCGGCCTCACCCGCTACTACAAGCCGTTTGGCGGCGAAATCGTCAGGGCCGGCGAGATGTGGTTGTGCCGAGTGGGTGAGACGGTTTTCACCCGCCGGGAAGATGTTCATGTGGTGGAAGAGGTTGTCCGAGTGGCCCCGTTTCTCTTCTTGGGGTTCAAGCGCGGTCAGCCGATCAATCTGGAGCTGGAACGCGTTGACGGTCAGTGGCGTTCAATTACCCGCAACCGCAGCCGGTCCGGTTCCGTGATGATTGAAACAGATTTCGTGTTTGATCGTCAGAGTGAACTTCCGCCGACCACCGGTCTTGGCCGCTACTATGTCACCAAACTGGTGAACTGTCGGCAGGGGAATTTCGGTCGGGTGTCTGTGGTTGTCGCCGTTGACCTTGAACCGCCGGCGGTGAAGCGAGAGAAGGTCAATCCGCGACTGGCCGAGGTGGCTTGACTGACGTGGAGCCGTCGGTCTGAGGGGATCTTGCATCTTACGGTGCGAGGTCCCCTTTTTTATTTGCCCCGCCGCCGGCGGGTTTATCCACAGCTCCTCTTTACATCGCTAACAGCAGGTTTATACTAAAATTCAGCTAGATCTTTCTCCGGCTTCTTTCCCCTCCGGAAAGCACCGTTATCGCCTTAGGGTGAGCGGTGCTTTCTTTTTATATTTGCTTAAATTTATCGGCTTGCTAGAATACCATTCCAACATCTAAAAGCAATACTTGGCTCATCGTCATTATTATCTTAGTCGTCGGCGCCATTCTCTGGCCCTTGCTTAGGCGCAGCGCCCCAGCCGAGACAGAAACGTCGGCAGACGGTGCCGTCGCTACTACTACGGTTTCCGTAGACGAATTGATAGTCGAAAAAGACAACCTGACTGCCTCGGTGGTGAACGTCGCTGATGCTGATACCATAACTCTTCGCGTTTATTTCGGCAATCGCCGGTTTGACCCGCAAGGTTTGAAGTGCGCTACGGTTTACCCGGTGTCCCGGACCCTGCCGGCAACCACGGCCGTGGGCCGGGCGGCGCTCTTGGAATTATTGAAGGGCCCGACGCCGGTTGAAGCCGCCGCTGGCGCGGTAACCTCTATCAATCCCGGTGTCCGGTTGCAGAATCTGACTATCCTAAACGGCGTGGCTTATGCTGATTTCAGTTCGGCTCTGGCCGCCGAAGTCGGGGGTGCCTGTCTCGTAACCGCGATCCGCGCCCAGATTACCGAGACCTTAAAGCAATTCCCAACGGTTAAATCCGTCTTGATCTCGATTAACGGCGTTTCCGTCGGTATCCTCCAGCCGTAAGAGTTTATCCACAGCATATCAACAATCTATACAACAAAAAGGCCTTGACGGGGTGTTGACAGGGTTTTGATCCCAGCTAATATTACCGACAAATGAGGAAGATATTTTTGGGCTTGCTGTTGTTAGTTGGGGCACTGGCGATTCTTCCGCTTTTTGCCGCCTTCGAAGTCCATGTCGTCAATGTCACGGCCAAGATTGAGAACGCTCTTTCGTTAACAGCTGAAGCGCTCGACTTCGGCACGGTGTTTCCGCAAGAACACCTGGCTCAACAACTCGACATCGCCCTGTCGAGTTCTTTTTTAGCCGAGCCGCGGGTGGATGATGTGAACTACTTCATCCGTCAGAAGCCCAAGTGCGCGATTACCAGTAACGATGGTACCAGTTTTGATCCGGAAAACACTGTTACCGGTCAGGTAATCGTCAATCGAGAAAATAACACCAGCAACAGTGTTACCCGTATTGATTGCGGCCCGCCGCCGCGCGACTTGCGAGAAGGTGAATCGTGGGGCGTTCTGCCATCACTCTGCGAATACTTGTCCAAGACCGGCGAAGAAAATGAACTGCTGTCATTTCATAAACCGTGGCAGGTAGAAAACAGTCAAGTAGTTTGGAATGATACCAGAGGTTATCTGGCAAAATCAACGAATGACATTTCTGACACCTGGACGATTGACCTGGCCGTGCCGTGCTTTGGTGGTTATTGCGCTCAAGATTGGGAAGATTTTGTCAGACGAATCAATGCTGGTGCTCTACCAGCCGAGCAATGGGTTCAACCAGCCGAAAACGAGCATAAAATTTTCGGCTGCGACCTCTGGGTGGAGGTGACTGGCGTGAGCCAAGCCGGATGGGTTACCCCGCCACCCGCCGAGCCGGTGACTATTTTTTCTGATGACTTCGGAACGGGGGACACCGCCAATGACATTCCGGATTGGGATGAAGAAGGGGATGACAATGCTTCCTCCACGTTGGCCAGGGCCCCGACAGCAACCGGTAATAACACCGCGAGTCCGGACGGCGGCCGCTTTGCCAGAATTGGCTCCGGCGAGTGGATTTGCCGGCCAGTGAATGCTACGGGCTTTAACGTGTTGATGTTGCAGTATTATTGGAGGGGCGATAATGATGCCGAAAATGACAGTGACCTCGGCCTCGTTGAATACGCGACTGGCGGTACCTGTGATAGTCCAACCGGATTGACCGCGCTGGTAGCCCATGAGTTGGATGATGACCCCGCCGCCGGCGAGGAGTGGAGTTCATGGCAATCCATTAACTTGCCGGACGCCATTGATGGAACGGCCTTCTTACTCCGATTCCGTAATGCCGCCACTGCCAATGAAGAGGATTTCCGCGTGGATGATGTCGTGTTGATCGGTCTGGCGCCATGATTTAAGTTTGACATCGAGCCTCCCGTCACCACCTCGACGATGTTGGCGGGAGATGTAAAAATAAATTATCAGTTTATTAACCTAAGAAAAAGATATGAAGAAAATTTTTGTCGGACTGTTGACGCTCGGCGCGGCGCTCGTGGTCATCCCGATGTTCGCCGCCTTCGAAGCGCATGTGATTAACGTAACGGCCCAGATTGAGAATGCTTTGTCGGTAACGACCAATGCTTTGGACTTCGGCACCGTCTTCCCGCAAGAGCACTTGGATAAGACCGTTGATGTGGCTTTGTCGCAATCGTTTATTGATGAACCGCGAGTGGACGACGTATCCTACTTTATCCGTCAAAAGCCCAAGTGCGCGATTACGAGCAATAACGGCGAATCGTTTGATTCGGAAAATACGGCCACTGGTCATGTAATCGTGGACGAGCAGGGTAATATTAGTATTGGTTGTGGTGAGCCACCGCGCACTCTCGTAACCGGTGAGTCTTGGGGTTCCCTACCGTCACTCTGCGAATATATCTCCAAAGAAGGCGATGATGAAAACGACGATACTACTCCTTCTTTCCACCAGCCGTGGACCATTGATGACGGTGAGATTGATTGGCTGGACACCTTTGGTTATCTAACTAAGGACGGTAATGATATTTCTGATACCTGGACCATTGATCTGGCGGTGCCTTGCTTCGGCGGTTACTGCGCCCAGGACTGGGCTGATTTCGTTAACGACATCAACCCTGACGCCGGCGATCCGAATCAGTACACTCAACCGATTGAGAACGAACACAAGATTTTCGGCTGTGACTTGTGGGTGGAGGTGGATGGTGTTAGTGAGTCAGACTAGGACACTAATAGATGAAAAAATTATTAGTCGGTTTAGGTAGCGTCTTGTTAGTGCTGGTGGCGATGCCGCTCTTCGCCGCTTTTGAGGCCCATGTGGTGAATGTCTCGGCGACGATTGAGAACGCGCTGTATGTGCATCCGCAATCGCGAGAGTTTGGGACGGTGTTTCCGCAGGAATATCTTGAACAGGCGATATTCGTAACCTTCAGTGAATCGTTTTCCGCTACAGATCAGAGGCGTGTCGGCACGGTTGAGTATGCGATTAAGCAAAAACCAAAACCGCTTGCCGCCTACGAAGCCCAAGTGGGGATTGAACCAGCGAGAGCCTGGTGCCACGACAATTATCCGATCACGCCTTATAGTTCTACGGACTCAAGCTGGCAGAGTTATCTGACTAACTGCATGCCGTCCTTGTGCCCCTATCTCTCCAAGACGCCGGACGGGTTTCCCTCACCGAGCAATGACACCGGGGTCTTGCCCTTCCACGATCCGTTTGCCACTTCTTCGTTCGCGACTGGGAAAATCAACAAGTTCGGCACGGATGTGGGCGATAACTGGATCATTGATTTAGCCGTGCCTTGCTTCCGGGGTCAATGCGCTCAAGATTGGTCGGCTTTTGTCACGGGTAAAAATCCTTCGGTTACCGACCCGTCAATCTACGAGCTGTCGTCAGAATTGGAGCACGAAGTTTTCGGTTGCAATCTCTGGGTCGAAGTTACCGATATCTACTAACCCCATACCACGCGGGGTACGGGGCGAGCGATTCGATCGTTTCTTTCTCAACCTAGTGTTAAAATCATTAGGTTGGGAAGATAAGCGATTAAATTATGGAGGAATTGATTCAACCAAAAAAGAAGTTGCGTTTAATTGACAAAATTGTCTTAGCGGTTTTGCTTCTGGTTTTTCTCTTTGCCTTTTATGTGACGCTTGACGCCAATAAATACCGCGCGCTGGTGCGCGTGGTCGCCGGCGAAGGCAAAGTCGGTGTCAATCCGACAGATCAGGCGCTTGATTTTGGCGATCTCTCCCGCGGCACTTCGGCCGTGCGCCGCGTGGCGATTGAGAACGGTTTGCCCTTGTCGCTTTATGTTTTTGCCGTCCGCACCGGCAGTATCCGAACGCTGGTTAAGCTCGATAAAAATTATTTCCGGATTCCGCCGCGCTCGTCGGACAAAATTGAATTCTCGGTCTATATGCCGGCCTCGGCCGAGATTGACCGAGTTTACGACGGCCGGGTCTATCTGTTTAAAATCCCAATGCCATGAGCCGCGCCGCGCGTTTTATCCTTAATTTATTTGTCTATCTGGCGATTATCGGCGGTTTGATCTTCGGCCTGCCCCGTTTCCTAACTTGGGCGCTCGAAACGCCCTATCCCATGGCCGCCATCACCTCGGGCTCGATGTGGCCCGTGCTTAACGAGGGCGATTTGGTCTTCATTCAAGGCGGCCGAAAACTGGAGGAGTTGAAAGTGGGCGACATCATTGTCTGGCGCGGGACAGAGGACAGGGGCTTTACCATTCACCGGGTGGCTAGAATTAACGGCAGTCAAATTATCACCAAAGGTGACGCCAATTTCAACGAGGATCAGCCGATTGAGTTTGATCAAGTAGTTGGCCGGGCGCTGACTTTCCGCGATCGTCCGGTGCACATCCCGCATCTCGGTTCAATCACGGTGCTGGCAAGCAATTGGAAAAAATGAAAAAAAGTTTTGACGGCGTCATTAGAAAGCCGAAAATCGTGTTAAGGTCGGACCTTAAAAATTCTAAGTCTCAAGGTCCGACCTTGAGGACCCAATGGCCGGTCGCCGCGGCGATTATTTTTGTCGCGATTTTGATTAACTCGGTTACCCTTCTTTCCGCCTTCGAAGCCCATGTCATCAATGTGACGGCGAAAATTGAGCGCCGGCCGAGCCAGTGCGACGCGCTCTCGCCGGGCTACTGGCGCAATCACGAGGGCTGTTCGGGCGGCGCCGGGGAGAGTATTTGGGCCTCGCCGATTGATGTTTTGAGCTCAACTTTTTCCGGCGTTTTTGCCGGTTACAGCGGCGCGGGCATTTGCGCCGCCGAATGGCAACCTAATTGTCCGTCGGCAGTAACGCGCGAGGGCCGGCTCTGCCGCGCCAAACTCCACACTTTGGCTGATGAGCTTAATTTAGTCGCTGGGCATCTCGATCTTAACACTTTGATTGCCGGCGCCGATCGCGGTGGCGGCTCTTTTGACCGTTTGGGACTCTCGCCGGCCTCCACCGTGGCCGAAGCGTTGACGGCCGTGGAAGCCGTGATCGCCCGGCATGAGGCCGATGCCACGCTTGACGGCCGCGAATGGCTCGTGGACGCGGCCCAAGTGGCCGAGCGGATTCACTCTTTCTACGAAGACGAGAATCCGATCGCGCCGCAGTGCATTTTTGATTTGGATCAAGTGAACTTGTCAGCGGTGGAACCGCTTGGCCCTGCTGCATCGCAGATTGAAGAGATTGAAGCGTCGCCCGTGACTGCTGTCGAGGTCGTTGAATTGACGGCTACGACTACGGCGCCGGTGGTTGAGGGGGCCACTTCCACTCCGCCGGCGGTGGTTGAAGAAACGACAACCACCCCAATCGTTGAAGAAGTGGTTGTCGTTGAAGAAGCCGTTGAAGAAACCGTTGTTGAAGATCAGCCAGCGGAAATTGAATCAGCGCCGCCGGAACCAGTGCCAGAACCAGCCAATGAATAAGTTTTATATTTTATTCTTCATTCTCGCTCTGGCCGGCGCCGGCTGGTGGTTTGTCAAAGAGGTGAAGGAACGGATTCCGGCCAGCGCTGACCAGAGTGTGGCGTACCCCGAGTTGAATCGAGAACATATTGAGGTAGGAACAGCCCATGGCGATTATAACTCTAATCCGCCCTCGTCCGGTTGGCATTATGCCGAACCGGCCAAAGCGGGATTCTATGATGTTAATGAGCCTTTGATTCCGGACGAGAATGTCATTCACAATTTAGAACACGGCGAGATTTGGTTTGCTTATCGGCCAACTATTCCTGAACCGATTAGGGATATACTGAAGAAATTCACGGCTGAACCGTTAGTGATAATTACTCCCAGATCAGCAAACGACGCTGATATCGCCCTGGTCGCTTGGGGTCGAGTGGATAAATGGAATGTGCCAGAGGATGGCACGCTCGATACCACTCGGATTAGCGATTTCATCACCCGCTGGCGCGATCGGGGGCCGGAGAAACTTTCGCCCTCGGCGCATCTTCGCCGTTGACAAACCGGTTTTAGTCGCTAAGATACTACCAATGGATCTTGGCGGTTATCTTAAAGAGACGCGTCTAGAACTCAAGCAGGTGAATTGGCCGACGCGGAGCCAAACGGTTAATTTCACGATTCTGGTGATCGGTTTTTCGTTCCTCGTCGCCGCGCTCCTCGGGGCCTTTGATTTTATTTTTGTTTCGCTGTTGGAGTTAGCCATTTAATAATTATGCCAAAACAAATCCTTCAGACGGAACGCAACTGGTATGCGGTCCATACTTACGCCGGTTATGAGAACACGGTGGCGCGCAATTTGCGTCAGCGGATCGAATCGCTGGGGATGGAGGACAAAATCTTCAATGTGATCGTGCCGGTGGAGAAAAAGGTGAAGATCAAAAGCGGCAAACGTCAGACCGTGGAAGAAAAAATTTACCCCGGCTATGTCTTGGTGGAAATGATTGTCACGGACGATTCTTGGTATATTGTCCGCAACACGCCGCGGGTGACGGGTTTTGTTGGCGCCGGAGTCGTGCCGGTGCCGCTGGATAAAAAAGAGGTTGAAGGTTTGTTTAAACTGATGGGCGCCGAGACCGTCAAGCATAAGATTGACCTCGTGGCCGGCGACGCCATCCAGATTACCGACGGGCCGTTCAAGGATTTTGAAGGCAAGGTGAACGAAGTGGACGAGAATCGCGGCAAGATCAAGGTGCTGGTTTCTATGTTCGGCCGCGAAACGCCGGTGGAATTGGATTTTCTGCAGGTGAAGCGAATTTGATACGAATTATCCGAATGGGAGCGAATGATGCGAATAAAATCATCCACAAGGAAATCTCATACAAGATTAATGGGGTATTATTTAAGGAATTCTTAACCGAAGAACAAATATTGTTGATTTTGTGATCGAAGATAAAATTTTGCTTGATCTAAAAGCTAAACCGATCGTCAACCGCGAGGACTACGATCAAATGCAGAGATATTTACAAGCCGGAGGCTATAAGTTAGGATTGATTATCAATTTCAGAAATAAATATCTAAGACCTATTCGTATCATTCGTTTTAATTCGTAAATCATTAGTATCATGGCCAAGAAAGTGGAGAAAAAAATTAAACTTCAGATTCCGGCTGGCAAGGCCACGCCGGCGCCACCGGTCGGCACGGTGCTCGGCCCGGCCGGCGTAAATATCGGCGACTTCGTCAGTAAGTTTAACGCCGCGACGAAAGATTTGGGCGACGATATTATTCCGGTTGAGTTATCGGTTTATTCGGATCGCAGTTTTGATTTTGTTTTGAAAACACCGCCGGCCTCGCGGCTCTTATTGAAGGCCGCGGGAGTGGAAAAGGGCTCGGGCAAGAATTTAGTTAGTAAGGCGGGTAAAGTCACCAAAGCGCAAATTCGCGAGATCGCCGAACGCAAACTGCCGGACTTAAACACCACCGACCTTGAAGCGGCCGTCTCTATTATTGAGGGCACGGCGCGTTCAATGGGTCTTGAGGTGGCGGGGTAAATTATTTTCATGGTACTTTCTGATCGAGAAATCAAAGAATACTCCAAAAAATTTAGAATGATTGAGCCCTTTGTTTCTTCCCAAGTGAGAAAGGGCGTCATTTCTTACGGCGTTTCTTCTTATGGTTATGATATGCGGGTGACTAACGAGTTTAAAATCTTTACCAACATAAACAATGCAATTGTTGATCCGAAAAATTTTGTCGCCCATTCCCTCGTCGATTTTCAGGGTCAGGTGTGTATTATTCCGCCTAATTCTTTCGCCCTGGCGCGAAGCCTGGAATATTTTAGAATACCCAGAGAAGTTCTAGCGATCTGCGTCGGAAAATCAACCTATGCCAGATGCGGCATAATCATTAATGTCACCCCGCTTGAGCCGGAATGGGAGGGTTTTGTGACGATTGAAATTTCCAACACCACGCCTCTGCCAGCCAAAATTTACGCCAATGAGGGTATCGCTCAAGTTATTTTTATTTGCGGTCGCGAAATTTGCCATATCTCGTATAAAGATAAAAAGGGAAAATATCAAGCCCAGAAAAAACTTACTTTGCCAAAAATTTAGATGAAAATCTTCATCTACGACGAGTTTAATCCCGAGGATACGGCGATGTTGCAGGCCCTATATTCCCGTTCAGCGGCCTCGGTCACCGAGCATGTGGCGAAAGTGCGTCAGTCCGGCTCCGGCAAGTTTATGGAGAAATATTATGTCGGCTACGGCCACGCCTCGATCGCCGATTGCGGCTCGGCCACCATTTTTCTTGAAGGTGTGTCCATGCTCGTGGCCAAGGCGGTCCAAGATTGGCCGCTTTACTCCGGTCAGGAGACGAGCTCCCGCTACATGGATCTGTCGCGCCAGCCGATTATCGACCCGGTCGGTACGCCAGCATCAAGGACTATCCTTGATGGTTGGATGGAATTTTATACGAATAATCAAACGACAGTGGCGGAACATTTGAAAATTAAATATTCAAAACGCGCCGACGAAGATGAAGCGGTTTATGAACGGGCGATCAAGGCGCGCACCTTTGACATTCTTCGCGGTTTCCTGCCGGCCGGTGTGACAACCCAACTCTCTTGGCACACCAACTTGCGTCAAGCCTGGGACAAATTGGCTCTGCTCCGTTATTGGCCCTTGCCCGAGGTGCAGGCGGTGGCTCGGGAAGTTCACCAAAAATTGCGGGGAAAATATCAATCCAGTTTCAGCCACCAGTTA
Source organism: Candidatus Vogelbacteria bacterium (assembly GCA_016181465.1). GTDB lineage: Bacteria > Patescibacteriota > Minisyncoccia > Phycocordibacterales > JACOZG01 > JACOZG01. The sequence continues at coordinate 26,360 of JACOZG010000037.1, forward strand.
TCGGCGGAGCAAGAAAGGTACTGGAAATTTTTAGGCGCCAAACACACTTTTTATCTGGAGAAAAAATACCGTGGCAATTTTACCGCCAAGACAAATATCAAACCAGCTGAACTTAATCGTTACCGCGGCATTTTGCGCCGCCGGCCGCCGAAAACCAATTTGCCTCACTTTCTTTCTCGCCTCGGTCATTGCACTTTTGATTTTCTTTTGGATTTTGGTTCTTTCCGCGACATTCACCGGCATCGGAACGGCGTTTGCCGGATGCCGTTTCTCACCACGCGCTTTGGTTTTAATCAGTGGTATCTGGAGCAACTGCCGGAGGCATTGCGACTGAAGGCTAAGAAATTAATTGCTGAACAAAAAATCGCCATCGCCAAACTAAAAGTGCCGCACGAACTAACGCAGTATTATATCGCGATGGGCTTTAATGTTACCTGCCAAGTCAGTTACGGTCTGCCAGCGACGGTTTATGTGGTTGAGCTTCGGTCTGGAAAAATGGTCCACCCGACGCTCCGGCGGGTGGCGCATAAAATGGACGCGTTTTTGCGCCGCAAATTTCCGGCGCTCAAACTTTACTCTGATCTTGATCCGGATGATTGGGACATCCGCCGCGGTCGGCAGGATATTAAGGAGAAACCCTAAATGTGCGACATCTGATGTCTAACATTTGCTGCTTGACTCTTTGTTTATGTTTAGGTTAGTTTAATGATTGGACGACCGATCTTGAATGTTAAACCGAAAGGGGTGATCGAATGAGGAAAATCGTTGATGCCGCTCTTTGTTGTGACGGCAAGATGTTGTTATGTTTGAAGGAAGTTTCTCATAGTCCGGGCGAATTGTTCTGGATTCCTCCGGGTGGCAAAGCAGAACCCGGCGAGAGTGATTTTCTTGCGATCCAGCGAGAACTCAAAGAGGAGTTGGGAATAACCCCCCGCCTGTTCGCCACCCGCGGCATTATCCTGCGGCGCTACTCCAAGCATCAGGGAGATTGGTTTGGAGATCAGATAGAGGTTCAGCATTTTGTCGCCGAACTCGATGAACCGGTCCCATTTCAATTGCTGGCTGATCAACAGAGAACTATTTGGGCCCCGGTGCCGCCGGCCGGCGGCTTGGTCCTTTCAATCACTGAAGCCTTGATGATTAGTTTACGTCTCGGTGGTTATCTTCATTCCTAACTTTTGACTTGGAAGCTTCGCTTCCACCGCCTGGCACTCTCTTATGGTGCCGGGCTTTTTCCTTTTCCGGTTTTTTCTGCTAATCTTTAGCCGATGAAAGACCGACAGGTGGAGCGATTAATTAAGGCCGAGCGCGCCCGGCAAAAGCGGGTGATTAATCTGATCGCCTCGGAGAATTATGTCTCGCCTGATGTGCTCGCGGCGCTCGGCTCGGAACTAACGAATAAATACGCCGAGGGCTACGCCAAGTATCGTTACTACGGCGGCAATGAGATCTTGGACAAAATTGAGGATTTGTGCCAGCAACGCGCCCTAAAACTTTACAAGCTACAAGCTAAAAACTGGAGCGTGAATGTTCAGCCGCTGTCCGGTTCGCCGGCCAACCTCGCGGTCTATTTCGCTCTCATGCCGCTCGGCGGGAAAATTATGGGGCTGGCGCTTGATCACGGTGGCCACTTGACGCACGGGCACAAGGTTTCCATCACCGGTAAGTTTTGGACGCCGGTTTACTACGGCGTCTCGCGCCAGACCGAACGATTGGATTATGATGAAATCGCGGCGATCGCGCGGCGCGAGCAACCGCAAATTATCGTTACCGGTTACACGGCTTATTCGCGGATTATTGATTGGCAAAAGTTCCGTCAGGTCGCCGATAGCGTTGGCGCTTACTTGATGGTGGATATGTCGCATCTGGCCGGACTTATCGCCGGCGGGGTTTATCCCTCGCCATTTCTGTACGCCGATGTGGTCACAACCACGGCGCATAAAACTTTGCGCGGCCCGCGCGCGGCGCTGATTTTTTCAAAAATTGATCAGCGTGAGTTGGGCAAGAAAATCGACCGGGCGATCTTTCCCGGTCTCCAAGGCGGTCCACATTTGAATCAAATTGCCGCGGCCGCCGTCGCGCTCGGCGAGGCGGCCCGGCCCGAATTTAAAAAATACGCCCGGCAGGTGGTGAAAAACGCCAGAGCTTTAGCCGGTGAGTTTACTCGCTTAGGTTGGCGTCTGGTTTCCGGCGGCACTGATTCTCATTTGTTTTTGATTGATGTTTGGCAAAATGGTCATGGCATTTCCGGCAAAACCGCGAGCGAGCGGTTGGAGAAAGAAGGGATCATTGTTAACAAAAACACGATCCCGTTTGACACCCGTTCGCCGTCTGATCCTTCCGGCATCCGGCTGGGGACCGCCGCCGAGACCACGTGCGGGAAAAAGGAGGAGGACTTCATCCTCATCGCGCGGAGGATTGATAAAATTCTGCGTTCTTAATTATCTTTATTCGTATGTTTCTCGGCGATGCTTGACGCGCAAGATTATCAATATCGTTAAGCTATTTTTTGTTCCCAGTTCAAATATGGCTCGGTAATCGCCAATGCGGAAACGGTACAAATTTTCAAACGGCGGCTTCAACGGTTTAGCGAATTTCAGCGGCTCGTCTTGACCGGCAAACCACTCTAGTTTTTTGGTAATGCGGTCAGCTATCTTTTTGTCTAGTCCGGCCAGATCATCAATCGCCCGGCGACTGTAGAGTAACCCACTTTTCACAAGCCCAGCATTTGCCGTGCCTCTTTTTGGGTATAGAGACGCCCGGCCCGGACATCGGCGTGTGCTTCTTCCATATCGCGACGGAAGGTTTCGATTAAAGCGTTTTGATCAGACAGAGGCCGGAGTTCAAACAACGGCTCATTTTTGCGCAAAACAATCAGTCGCTCTCGGCGCTTTCTCGCGGCGGAGCTGATCTTGGCCATATTTTGGCGCAGTTCTTTTATCCCGATAAATTTTATTGCCATGGTGTACCTTAAGTATACCCCCTCCGAATTAGTCGTCAAGGGCATTTTATGATAATCTTTTTTTATGACTAAACGCGGCAAACTGATCGTCATTGACGGCATTGACGGCTCGGGCAAGGCCACGCAGGTGAAGTTGTTGGCGGAGAAGTTAAGGCAGCTCAAGATCAGAGTTAAAACTATTGATTTTCCTCGTTACTACGACAACTTTTTCGGCCGGCTGATCGGCGAATATTTGTCCGGCGCTTACGGCGATTTCATCAAGACCGATCCGCGGGTGGCTTCGGTGCTTTACGCCGCGGATCGGTTTGAATCCAGTCAGCAGATCAGAAAGTGGTTGGCTGATGATTTGATCGTGATTGCCGACCGTTATGTCAGCGCCAATCAGATTCACCAGGGAGGAAAAATTTCAGACAAGAAAGAGCGGCGGAATTTTATGCAATGGCTGGAAGCGATGGAATACGGGATTTTCCAAATTCCCAAACCGGATTTGGTGATTTTCCTGGATGTGCCGTACGAGGTTAGTCGTGCTTGGCTCCAAAAAAAGATTACGCAACGTCAGAAAAAATATCTTGCCGGGCGTAAAGATGTGGCCGAGGACAATCTCTTGCATTTGAAAAATTCCCGTCAATGCGCTTTGAATTTAGCCAAACAAAATAAAAATTGGGCGCGCCTAGAATGTTGCCGGGGGCAGATATGCTTGTTGCCGGATGAAGTTAATCAGAAAGTGTTCACTATAATTAAAAAACGTCTCGGGCTATAATTGAAAAATGCTGGAAGATTTAACGGCTTGGTTGAATGCGGCGGCCCGCGAGTTGGCGCCGTCTGGAGCCGGCGCCGCCGAATGGGATTACCCTGATCTTGGCCGCGGCGACTATGCGACGGCCTGGCCCTTAAAAGCGGCGCGTCAGCTCGGCCAGCCGCCGCTCGTTCTGGCTCGGTCGCTCGCGGCCAAATTAGAGACCGCGCGGCCGGCCTCCGTTCGCGGGCTCGAGGCGGTGCCACCCGGCTTTGTCAATTTCTGGCTGACGGCTGATTTTTTTCAGCAAAATCTGGAACAAATTCTCAAGACCCCGAGCGATTACGGCCGCGGCAATCTTTACGCCGGGCGAAAAGTGCTGATTGAATACACCGACCCCAATCCGTTTAAGGAGTTTCATCTTGGGCATTTGATGTCCAACGCGATCGGCGAATCTGTTTCTAGGTTGATTGAGTCGCAGGGCGCCGAGGTTCGGCGCGCCTGCTATCAGGGCGATGTCGGTCTCCACGCGGCTAAGGCGATTTACGGTAAATCAAAAGTCAAAGGCCAAAAGGCCGAGGCTTGGGGTCAGGCCTATGTCCTGGGAACGCAGGCTTACGACAATGACGAAAGGGCCAAACAAGAGATCATTAAGCTTAATCGCAAAATTTACGACCGGAGCGATCCAGCCATCAATCAGCTTTATGATCAAGGTCGGCAGGCGAGTCTGGATTATTTTGAAACCATTTACCGCCGGCTCGGCACCAAGTTTGATTTTTATTTTTTTGAAAGCGAGAGCGGTCCGGTCGGCCAAGAATTAGTAACGCAAAATACCGGCCGGGTTTTTGAAGCGAGCACCGGCGCTCTTGTTTTCCGCGGCGAGCAGCGCGGCAGCTCTTTACACACGCGGGTGTTTGTCACCAAAGAGGGATTGCCAACCTACGAGGCTAAGGAACTTGGATTAGTTAAACTCAAACAGGAAAAGTGGCCCCACGATCTCTCCGTGGTTATTACCGGTAATGAAGTGGTTGAATATTTCAAGGTGGTGTTAGCGGCGATGCAGGAAGTTTTACCGGCCGCGGCGGCGAAAATCAATCATCTCGCGCACGGGATGTTGCGGTTGCCCGAGGGCAAAATGTCTTCGCGCACCGGCGAGGTGATTACCGCCGAGCGCCTGATCGAAGAGGTAAAAAGCAAACTCGTAAGTAAAATCGGCGATAGAAATTATGCTGTCGAAGCAGTAGCGCTTGGGGCAATCAAGTACGCAATTTTGAAACAAGCGCCCGGCCGGGACATTATTTTTGATTTGGATAAATCTTTGTCGCTTGAAGGCGATTCCGGACCCTATCTTCAATACGCGGTGGTTCGGGCGCGCGCGGTTTTGGCCAAGGCCGCGGCCGCTAATTTGGTTCCGGATTCAGCTCAACCAGAATCAGGAGATTTCAGACTGGAACGGTCGCTCTATCGTTTTCCAGATGCGGTCCGGCGCGCGGCTGAACGCGACGCGCCGAATTTGCTCGTGACTTATCTGACTGAACTGGCCGCCGCCTTCAATCATTTCTATGCCGAGAAAATAATTATTGATCCGGCGGCGCCCATCGTTTCCAAGTATCGGTTGGCGCTGACCGCCGCCGCCGCCGCGGTCCTCGCCAACGGTTTGGGTCTCTTGGCGATCCCTATTCCTGATCGCATGTAGCATTACTAGTGATATTTTTCGTGTCCACCATCCTTTCATCCCTTGTCTTAAACAACTTCCGATCGTACACTATTTAAGATATTGAAACTTATGACCAAGGATCGGCGGACAAAAGTTAAACAGGCAATTCTGTCAGTTCTGGCGGTTGGTGGTGTTTTGGTTTTTGCCGCCCTTGCTCCTAACTGCGTTCAGTTATTGAAGTATGTCATTAAAACTCCGCGTCAACGCTCAAACCGTTTTTATTACCTAAAATCAATAGTCGGGAAGATGACCGACGATGGTTTAGTCATTTTTGGTAAAAATAGTCAGGGGCAGACCGTGATTCGTCTGACAGAAAAAGGAAAGGAAGAGTTACAGCGATACGAGCTCGGCGTGCAGAAAATCGTTAAACCGCGACGGTGGGATGGAAAGTATCGGCTGATCATTTTCGATATCAAAGAATGGAAGCGGGGAGTACGCGACGAGTTACGCCATTGGTTGAAACGTTTGGGATTCTTGCCGCTTCAGCGGAGTGTCTGGGTTTATCCTTATGAATGTCGCAAGGTCATAGTTCTATTAAAATCCCATTTCAAGATCGGCCGCGAAGTGCTTTATATTACAGCTGACGAAATCGAGAACGACCACTGGCTCCGACGCGAGTTCGGTTTAACCTAGTTTGTTATCATCTTAAACAATTTACGATCGTGGATTATTTAAGATATGAAGTAAATGTAGACACCGAGAATATTATTAAGCTAAAATGCGGGCATGGACGCCTTTATTTTTCGGGAAATCGAAGGGAATGAATCCTTTGGCAAAAAAATTTAGGCCGTAAGATCTGGCGATTCACTGTTTCAAGAGAGAGAGAGAGTAACATCGCTTATTTTCAATTGGTGAAATATCCATTTTGGCGAGGTCGAAGTTATTTGTATTTGCCCTATGGTCCAGTAGTCAGAGAGTACTCCAACAGTTTTTTGTTCAGTCTCAAAAAGCACTTAGCTCGTCTGGCCAGGATTGAAAACTCGATTTTTGTCCGGGTTGATTTTACGCCGCCCGTACCGAATGAAATGCTGTCAAAATTTTTCACCCCGGCGCCGCTTTACACCTATCACTCGGCATATTTTCAGCCGCGCGCCGAATGGTTTTTAAGTTTGGGGAAAACCGAAAATGAACTGTTCGCGGCCTTGCACAGCAAAACTCGTTATTCAGTGAGACTGGCCGAGAAAAGGGGGATAACGGCGGAAATAATCACCCGAGATTTGAAACAATACTTTCCGGTTTTTTACGAGTTACTGGCAGACAGCAAAAAGAAACGATTTCAGCCTTTCTATCAGTGGCTAAATACGGTCAAAAAATTTTGGCCGCCGATTTGATTCTCGTTTTTGGAAAAGTCGCCAATTTTAGGAAACGGATCAAGAAAATCAGCCTATCCTGAAAGTCTCACTCCCAACTTTCAAATTCAATGAGCTATGGCAAGGCCTCGCCTT
>JACOZG010000038.1 GCA_016181465.1 Candidatus Vogelbacteria bacterium
CGTGGACCGAGCGCAGTTCGCGATCGGTAATGTGGGTATAAATTTGTGTCGTGGAAATACTGCTGTGGCCCAAAAGCAATTGAACCGCTCGCAAATCCGCGCCGTTACGGAGTAAATCAGTGGCAAAGCTATGACGCAAAGTATGGGGAGTGACTTTCTTAACCAAACCGGCCTTAATGGCATAGAAATGAACCAGCCGTTCGATGCTCCGCGAGGTCAAACGGGTCAAATTCTGACTGACAAACAGCGGCGGCGCCAAATCCGAACGCTGATCCAAATAGTTTTTCAAAGCTTTTCTAGCCGCTGGCGACACAAAGACCAGTCGAACCTTGCCACCCTTGCCCCGGATAGAAAATTCACCTTGTTGCCAATCCACGCTGTCGCGATTAAGAACGCATAACTCCGACACCCGCAAACCAGTCGAGAAGAGGAGTTCTAAAATTGCTCGATCGCGGCGGCCCTTGGCCGTCGCGGCCGTCGGTGCATCAAGGAGCCGCGTTAACTCCTCACGGCTGATCAGTTCCAGTTCTTTACGCGAGGTCTTGGCTAAGTCAATCGCCGCCGGGGAGAGAGCGGCGACACCGCGACCGTTGAGGTATTTCAAAAAAGTGCGCAGGGCGATCAAATAATAATTCTGGGTGCTCTTTTCCAAATCGCGCCGGTTAAGCCAGAGACGAAATTTGCGAACGGCCTCGGCCGTGATGTCGCCGGCTTGAGTTGGTTGGGCAAACTGGAAAAAGACAGCGAGGTAACGATGATAATTGGCCACGGTGTGCCGACTGCGTCCCCGTTCCACCTCTAGATATTCCAAAAATTCCCTTAGCCACTGCTGCAGATTCTTCATCCTCTAAATTATACCAAAATTGTGCGACATATGCTATGGATGCTTGTTTTTTATCTTAAGCCGTGATACCATCCCAGACATGTTAAGCCCGAAAAAGAAACAGGCGGTCATAAAAAAGACACGGACCCACGACACTGATACGGGCTCGGCGCAAGTGCAAGCGGCGCTCCTCACTGAACAAATCAGCCAGTTGACAAAACACCTCAAGCAACACAAGCAGGATGAACATTCGCGCCGCGGCCTGTTAAAATTGGTGGCCAAGCGCCGAGCGCATACCAAATATCTCGAGCAACATGCCAATCGTTAAACATCAGGGACAACGGGTGGGGATGTTCATTGACACCCAAAATCTCTACCACTGCGCGAAGAATCTCTATCAGGCCCGCGTTAATTTCGGCGCGATTTTAAAGGATGCCGTGGCCGATCGGACACTCGTCCGGGCGATTGCCTATGTCGTAACCACGGAATCCGGAGAAGAGAAAAACTTTCTCGAGGCCCTGGGCAAGGTCGGGATTGAGATCAAAACGAAAGACCTGCAAATTTTCGTCGGCGGGGCCAAGAAAGCGGACTGGGATGTCGGCCTGGCGATCGACACCGTTAAGCTCGCGCCGCGGCTGGATGCGGTGATTATCGCCTCGGGCGACGGCGATTTTGTGCCGCTGGTTGAGTATCTAAAAATCCATAGCGGTAATCAGGTGGAAGTGGTGGCCTTCGGCAAAAGCACCTCGGCCAAGCTCAAAGAAGCAGCGGACGACTTTCTGGATTTGGGCGACAATCCGCGGCGCTACCTCATCGGTTTCGGCCAACCGCGGCGCGCCCGGCCGGCTAACCCACTACCGACAACAACTACAAAATAATTAAACTTACGGTTTACAAACAGCTAACAAATTTGCGCTCCGAGTAGTCTTCTGACTGATAGCGTCATTAACTTCATTGACTTATAATAATAGCACCATGAACCCGGCAGACGAATTGGAAGAGAAACGGCGGGCGGCTCAACTGGCGATGGAGGGCCCGGAGTGGACTGCCAAACGAGAGCGCGAAACTCTCGAACGGCAAACCGCGACCGAGAAGGCCAAACTTGAACAAGCGCTCGCCAATCTGGAAAAACAAAAAGAGGCCCTGGAACTTGACTGGATCAAGTTGGATGATGAACGGAAGATCATCCGCGAGAAACTGGCGCCGATTCTCGAACGGGAGAAACAAGCCGAGGAGGCCGAAGCCAAACTCGAGCTCGACGAGGCCAAAGCCGCTCTAGTCAAAGACAAACAAGAGGTTGAAAAGAAACGTCAGACCATCCAAGAAACGCGACAGGCGGCGGAGAAAGAAAAATGGGTGCTCCAAGAAAAAATTTGGCAAATCGAAAGTCTGATTGAGGCTAACACCGTCAAATACCGCGCCCGGCTTGACGAAGAGGATGAAGCCAAAAAGCAGTTAGCCGCCCTCCATGCCTGAAATAACAGAGGCGCGCCGAGCTGAAGCCCGCCGCGCCATGGAAGGCGAAGTCTGGCAGAAAAAACGGGCGGTGGCGGCGGAAATCCTGGGGCGGCGGCGGACCGAGGCGCAATTGGCCATGGAAGGCAACGAGCACCGGCTCAAACGGCAAGCCGCTGAAACCGCCAACCGCGAGGCCGCGGCGGCCGTAGCGGCGGCCAGACGCGCTGAAGAAGAAAAGCAAGGAGCCGAGCGGCAAGCGGCTCAATCCGCTGTCGCGGCCGAGCGAGAGCGAGCGGCTCAAGCCGCAGCCGAAGCAGACACGCGGCGGCGGAAAGCCCAAACCACTAGCCAAACGATTGACCGTCTGAAAACCAGCCCGCTGGAAATGAGTCCGATCCGCACTCTTAAAACTGACCTGGCCGAAGCGGCGGCGGCCGGCGCCACCCTGACGCAAGCGATCATTCGTGAGCAAGGACAAAAACCGATCCTCGGCGCAAACGTCAACGGGTCAAAATCCCGGCGGCCCTGGCTAGCTCTTCTCGCCCTAACCCTATTCCTCGCCGGCGGCGCAACCCTAATCTACATCTATTTTTATTACTGGTCCCAACCGCCGTTGGCGCCCGGCGACCGGCCAATCGGAGCAATCAGCGATCCGGACGAGCAACTCTTCCTCTTGACTGACGAACGGGTAGAAATTGAAATTCAAAATCAGGGTCGTGAGATCCTGACGGTTAAATTCCGCCAAACATTAAACGACGGGGCAGTTAGCGTCGGCCGGGTCACGCGGCTTGTTCCGATGGCCGCTGGCCGGCCGCTGGCCTTAAAACCGTGGCTCGAAGCCCTGTCAATCAGTCTGCCGGAAAAATTGATTCAGTCGCTGGAACCAAAATTTCTGCTCGGCCGCTATGACGACAGTGATCGCCCCAACGGCTTTCTCCTCTTAAAAACCAAAAGTTACGAAACGAGTTTCAGCGCTCTCCGGCAAGACGAGAAATCATTAATTAATCTTTTCTATCAGCTCACCGGGCGGGTGGCGCTGGCGCCGGCCGCTACCACTTCGATTTTTGCCGACCGGCTAATTAACAATCTGGAAACGCGCCAGGTCAGACAAGACGGCAAAGCGGTTCTGCTCTACGGTTTTCTCGATCAATCAACTATCGCCATCGCCGAAAATGAAAACACCCTCGGAGAAATCCTGAACCGCCGCCGAGCCATCCGGTGACGTTAATCCAAGATTGCCAAACTAAAAAGATTTGCTACAATGCGCCCAATGGAAAAAGAGGATTTGGATTATTTCCGGAAAAAACTCGAGGCGGAAAAAGCGGCGCTCGAGGAGGAACTCGGCGGCATTGCCCGCATCAATCCCAGAAACCCCAATGACTGGGAAGCGGTGCCGGCCGAGTCGGACGAAACCACTTTCCGCGACGAAGTCGCGGACCGGCTCGAGGAACTGGAAGACCGCGAGGCCACGGTCGGACCGCTCGAAATTCGTCTCCACAACATCCGGACCGCTCTCGAGCGAATCAGTCAGATGAATTACGGCTTTTGTACGGTCTGCCAAAAGCCGATCGAACGAGAACGGCTCGAGGTCAATCCGGCGGCCACAACCTGCAAACAGCACTTAGAACAGGAAAAACCTCGTTGATTTAATGCTCGCTAAAGTTTATTCCGCCCAGGTGATCGGACTGCGGCCCGACATCGTGGAAGTTGAAATCGACATCGGCCGCGGTCTCCATTCCTTCGCCATCGTTGGTTTGCCGGATCAGGCGGTCGAAGAAGCTCGCGACCGGATCACGGCGGCAATCAAGAATTCCGACTTCGCCTCGCCTCAAAAAGGCAACCGAAAAATAATCGTGGCGCTCGCGCCGGCGGATCTAAAGAAAGAGGGATCGGGTTTTGACCTGGCGATTGCCCTGGCCTATCTTTTAGCGTCCGGGGAAATAAAAATTGACACCGGCCAAGTCAGCCACAGCGCCTTCCTCGGGGAACTCGCCCTAAACGGCGACCTTCGGCCAATCCGGGGCGTCCTGCTTCTTGTTCGCAAACTAGTCTCGAGCGGGTTCCGCGAAATTTATTTGCCGGCGGCGAACGCCCGAGAAGCGGCGCTCATTCGCGGCCCAAAGATTTTCGGCGTCAAAAGTTTACGTCAACTGATCAATCACCTCGAGCCGCGGCCGAGCGAAGAACCCCGCCGCGCCAAAACCGAGCGACTGATCGAGCAGGTCCCGACCGAAGTCGAGTACGAAACAGGAGAACACCTGATTGACTTAGCGGACATTAAAAGTCAAATTACGGCTAAGCGCGGCCTGGAAATCGCGGCGGCCGGCGGACATAACATCGCCATGTCTGGTCCGCCGGGCACGGGCAAAACCATGCTCGCTCGGGCCCTGTCGAGCATCCTGCCGCCGCTTTCGTTTGACGAGATTCTGGAAGTTACCGGCGTCCATTCCGCCGCCGGCGCTCTGGTCGGCGATCTCATTACCCGTCCGGTCTTTCGCGCCCCGCACCACACTTCTTCTTACATCGCGCTCGTCGGCGGCGGATCAACACCCAAACCCGGCGAGATCACCCTGGCCCACCGCGGGGTGCTCTTCCTTGATGAATTTCCGGAATTCGACAAGCGAGTGATCGAATCGCTCCGCCAGCCGCTCGAAGACCGGATGGTGAGCATTGCCCGGGCCAAGGGGACGATGTTGTTTCCGGCGAATTTCCTGCTCGTGGCGACGATGAATTATTGCCCCTGCGGCAACAAGGGATTGCGGAATCGCGAATGCATTTGCAATCCCGGCGCGCTCATGCGCTACCAGCGCAAACTCTCCGGCCCGATTGTTGATCGGATTGATCTCTGGCTTGAAGTGCCGCAAATTGATCCGGAAAAATTGTCGGGTAACGTCGGGACCAATGAAGAAAGTTCGGAGGCCGTCCGGGTGCGGGTGGTCCGGGCGCGCGCCATCCAGGCCGAACGGTTCCGCGGCCACAAAAGCGGCGTCAGACTGAACAGCCAAATGGGCGTGCGCGAGCTAAAATCTTATGCCCCGCTCTCGGCTGCGTGCTTGAAACTTTTAAACGAATCGGCCCGACGGCTCGATCTCTCGGCCCGGGCCTATCACCGCGTGATCAAACTCGCCCGGACCATTGCCGATCTAACCGAAGCCGAAACGATCGCCGAACCGCACCTTTTGGAAGCCCTCCAATACCGGCCGAAGAACAATTCGTGATATCAGATGAAAAAGATTTATTATGCCTTTTCTAAAATTGGCGGGAGTGGTCTATTTGCTTCTCGGAAAATAAACAATGACCAAATAATTTTACGCGTTCTGGGCACGAAAATTATTCATCATCGTTATACGCTAAAGTTTTCTCAAACCGGTCCAAACTGGTTAGCGATAGGAAAAGAGAAATGGCTTGTTCCTTCTGATAAAAATCCGTGGTCATATATAAACCACTCCTGTGATCCTAATAGTGGGTTTCGAGGCACGCGCACCATCGTCGCAATGAGAACTATCAATGAAGACGAAGAAATCACCATCGATTACTCTATCACCGAAGGCGATCCTTACTGGCGGATGATTTGTCATTGTGACGCCAAGCAATGTCGAAAAATTATAGTCAGTGCCGGCCTGCAACCTGAATTATTGTTAAAATACAAAACATATCTGCCTAATTTTTTGAAAAAACATTGTGATATAACATTGCCGGGAGGCGTTGCCTCTCAGCAGTTACAACAAAAAATATTTTGTGAAACTAAGATTGAACTTCAATGCTATAGGTAAAAGTGCTTCATACTCCAGCTAGAAATCTCTAATTAAAGCTAGACTGTTACCTTCTGAGTCATTGAAAAACGCCGTGCGGCCCCACGGAAATTCTGTGATACCCTTGCTATCTATCCTAACAAGATTCGGTTGTTTTGGATCAGAGAAAAACTTAACACCTCTTGTTTTGAGATCCGCCACGGCCTTATCGATATCATTAACATAAAACTCAACGCCGGAGTTTACACCGTCATATAGGTAAAGGTGGATTTCGGCATCGCCAATGGTAATTGACGCCCAGTCTTTTTCCTGCCGACAACAAGACAACCCCAAAACTTGAGTATAAAAAGCAACCGCGCGAGACAAATCTGAAACCTTCACATTTACGACCATTTTTTGCATTATGCAGATTATACCTATTATACCTAAGGTATGAACAAACAAAAAAATCTTCGGCTCTGGCCGAGGATTTTTCTTAAGGGATATTATCTAGATCAAAATTTTTCTAAAACGGATTCTTGGCCCCGCGGACCTCAAAATGAACATGGGGGCCGGTGGACTTGCCGGTCGAACCGACATAGCCGATGACCTGCCCCTGCACCACCGTCTGCCCAACCGAAACGATATTGTTCTGATTGTGGGCATAGAGCGTTTGGGTGCCGTTGTCATGTTTGATCGCAATATAGGCGCCGTAGCCGCCGTTCCAACCGCTGATTTTACTGATCACCACCCGGCCGGCCGCGGCGGCGTAAATCGGCTCGCCGGCGGCCGTAGCCAAATCCACTCCATTGTAACCATGCAGACCCTGGGTCTTGACGCCGCCGCGGATCGGCCGCAAATAATAACCGATGTATTCTGGTCCGCCGCCGCGGACAAAGCGCGGCTGGCCGGCGGCGGGCGGCGCAGTGACCTCGCCGTCAGGAATAATGATCACGGCGCCAGCGGCGAGCGCGGCATCTGTGTCCAAACCATTAAACTGGACAACCTCCTCGAGATTGCCGCGATATTTCTTGACGATACTCTGAAGAGTTTCACCCTTAGCGACGGTATGACGAACACCAGTAATCGGCAAAATCACCAGCACCTGACCTTCTTTGATGTCTGTCGCCCGACGCAAATCATTGGCCCAGATAATCGTATTGACCGAGACTCGAAACATCTCGGCGATTTCGGACAAGGTATCACCCTCGCGCACCACATAAATGCTGATTTGATCGCTGACCGGCAAATCTTTAAGGTCGCTAGCAGTGCCAAGCGGTCCGAGTTCTGGCTCTAAAGCGCTCCCGTCAACCACGGTGATTTCACCGCCGCCGCGCGACCAGTTCGGGTCAAGCGCCAAATCTGATTCCAGCAAGAACATATTTTGTGAATTAAGGGAAGAGTAGCTAGCGTGAGTGAGATTGATATTTACTAACAAAAGAATAACCACCCCTTCAGAAAAAAGGGCCAGAAATAAACGTCTTCGATTAAATTTAGGTAAAATAAGCCTGATTTCGGGGATTTATCTGGCTTCTCTATCAGAAAATGGCTGTCTGGAGCCATTTTTTAACCAAGCGATCATTCTAGAGTGTCTCTTATTTTAACAAACCAGGCCCTCGGGTCAAACCAGAAAACAAGCTGCTGTGGATAATCTGTGCTATAAAATTAGAATCTATGGATAGAGCGTTAGCGGAATTAAACGAGGCCCAACGTAAAGCCGTGCTCCATCGCGACGGGCCGCTGCTCGTGGTCGCCGGCGCCGGCGCTGGCAAAACTCGAACCATTGCTTACCGAATTTTCCGACTGATTGAGAGCGGCATCGCTCCCCATAAAATTTTAGCGGTCACCTTTACCAACAAAGCCGCCCGCGAAATGCTTGAACGGGTAATCAAGCTCTCGGTTCCCGTTCCGGTCTGGCCACGCCAAGGCGGGCCGATGATTTCCACCTTCCACACTCTGGGCGCGAGCATCTTGCGAGACAATGCCAAGGCACTGGGACTTAATCGCCATTTCACCATTGCCGATCAAGACGACTCGCTGGGACTAATCAAGATCGCCGTCAAAGAATCCGGTCTTAACTCTGAACGTTTTGAACCCCGTCAATTTCTCCGCTTGATCTCGAGGGAAAAAGGCCGCGGCGTTACTCTGAAAAGTTACCTCGAGACCGCGGCCGAGGACGGCCCGGCGAGTTTTTGGCCGCGGCTGGTCCGACCGGTTTGGGAAAAGTATGAGCAGGCGCTCCGCCGCCGGGCGGCGTTTGATTTTGACGATTTACTTCTCTGGCCGTTCGGCCTGTTGGAAACGCGGCCCAAGATTCTGGCGGACTATCGCGACCGCTGGCATTACCTCTTGATTGACGAATACCAAGACACCAACTTTATCCAATACCAATTGGCGCGGCTTTTGGCCGGCCCACGCCAGAACATTTGTGCGGTCGGCGATCTCGATCAGGCCATTTACAGCTGGCGCGGAGCGGATTGCCGGCACCTCCGACGTTTCGCCGACGATTACCCCGGGGCAATGATCATCACCCTCGAAGAAAACTACCGCTCGACTAAGGCCATTCTCGCCGCCGCCAATCAGATCATCAGTAAAAATTTGAATCGGCTGGCCAAAACGGTTTTCACCAACCGCCCCGACGGTGAAAAAATTGATCTGGCCGCGACGGCTGACGAACGGCAAGAGGCCGAGGCCGTGGCCAGACGGGCGGCCGCACTCCTTGAAGCCGGGGAGCGGCCGGAAGAAGTGGCCGTGCTCTACCGGGCCAATTTCCAGTCGCGGGTGATGGAAGAGGCGATGCTTAAGGCCGGCGTGCCCTACCGGGTGCTCGGCACGCGCTTCTTCGAGCGACAGGAAATCAAGGATGTCTTGGCTTATCTCAAGGCGGCCTTGAACCCGGCTGATTTTGAAAGCTTAAAGCGGGCGCTGGCGGCGCCAACGCGCGGCTTAGGCAAAGCGGCGCTGGCGAAAATTCTGGCTGGCCAAGCCGAGAGTTTGCCGGCCAAACAAAAACGGGCATTCCACCACTTTCAGAAACTCCTGACCGAGTTGGCAGAACTGACCCAGCGCCAGCCGATATCTAAAGTTCTAGCCCATCTCATTCGCGCTTCGGGTCTTGGTGAGACGTTGGCCGCGGGCGGCGGCGATGACCGAGAACGGCTGGAAAACATTCAGGAATTGGTAACCTTGGCCTTGAAATACGAGGGGCTACCGCCGGAGGAAGGCGTCGCGACCTTGCTGGCCGAAGCGGCGCTGGTTTCCGAGCAAGACTCGCTCGATCTCCACCGCCAGCCCGCCGTCAATTTGATGACCGTGCATGCGGCCAAAGGATTGGAATTCAACCGCGTTTTCATTATCGGCCTCGAGCAGGCGCTTTTTCCGCACGAACGTTTCGGCGCGGCCACTGATCCGGATTATGACCCGGAGGAAGAACGACGGCTCTTCTATGTGGCGCTCACTCGCGCCCGCGACAAACTCTATCTCTCCTACGCCGAAACGCGAACCATTTATGGCTCAACTCGTCTGAACCAGCCATCGGAATTTCTGCTTGATCTTGATCCGGCGCTTTTCACCGAAACGATTTATGCGGGCTAAAAAATCATTGGGGCAAAATTGGCTCCGCGGCGGCAGGATGATTAAAATTATGATCGAGACAGCTCGTTTAAGCTCGGGGGACACCGTGCTCGAGGTCGGACCTGGCACCGGCACCTTAACCGAGGCTCTGCTGACGTCCGGCGCGCGGGTGGTCGCAGTGGAAAAAGATGATCGGCTGATCGGCCGCCTCGCGGAAAAATTTGCCGCGGCGATTAAAAACAAACAACTGGAACTAATCCACGCCGATATCTTGAAATTTGAAGGCTCAAAACTAAAAGCTAAAAGCTGGAAGCTAATAGCTAACCCACCTTACTACCTGACTGGCCGGCTCTTGCGGCGATTTTTGTCGAGCGCTCACCAACCAATTCTAGCGGTGCTGATGCTCCAGAAAGAAGTCGCCGAGAGGATCGTTGCCAAAGACGCCTGCCTGCCGGCGAGGCAGGGCAAAGAAAGTTTGTTATCTATCAGCGTCAAATGTTACGGCACACCATCTTATATTCAAACTGTGCCGGCGAGAAGTTTCCGGCCGCGGCCCAAGGTGGATTCGGCGATTGTGCTGATTGATCAGATCAGTAAAAATAATTTTCGCGAGCTCGGCGAGGAGAAATTTTTCACCCGGCTGAAACAGGGCTTTGCCGGCAAACGGAAAATGCTCCGGCCGAAACTCGGGCTGACTCCGGAAAAAATGATAGCTTGCGGCATCGCGCCCACCGCCCGAGCCGAGGATTTGACTATGAACCAATGGTTATGCTTAACAAGATACTGCTCGTAATTCTCGCCGCGGCTGTTTTGTTTTTAGCCGTCGTGAATGTTAAACACTCGGTGTCTAACACTAACAGTGAACCGGAAATTTATTTAGCGGGCGGGGCGGGTAAACTGAAAATCGAAATTGCCGACGACGACATTGAACGTTCACGCGGTCTCTCGGGCCGGACGACTCTGGCGGAAAATGAAGGCATGCTGTTTGTCTTTGACGCGCCCGGATCATACGGCTTTTGGATGAAGAATATGAATTTCCCGATTGACATCATCTGGCTTGACGAGGATTGGCGAATTGCCGGCGTTACGGCCAATGTCTCGCCGGAATCGTTCCCGCAAATTTTTTATCCCGAGCGGCCGATAAAATATGTCTTGGAAGTTAAGGCGGGATTTGCTCGCCGGCAATCAATCCAGACAGGCCAGGTGGTCGAATTGAGGCAAAAATAACCCCGCCGCTGGCGGGGTAAGGAGGGAGGGTTGAAACCATTAGCGTTCGACCTTTTTCCAGACATAATCAATGGTCTGACCAATGGTCTTAAGCTGGTTGGCTTCCTCATCGGAAATCGTGATGCCAAAGGCGTCCTCGATTTCCATCACCATCTCGACCGAATCAAGAGAATCGGCCCCAAGATCTTTGAAACTAGCCTCCTCGGTAAGCGTTTTCTCGTCCTTGGGGCAAAGATTCTGTTTAACGATCAGAAAAATCTGATACCCGACTTCTGCTCTGGTCATGCGCGCCTCCTTTCTGTTTTCGGCGAAAATCCAAAGACCAAACTAACAAACAGACGACTAGGGGTCAAGCGGCTAAAAAGCCGAGGAGCCGATTTGACTGACGATGCCGAGCACCGGGAGAGGCACGAGGCAAAAGGCCACGGCCTCAAAACAGGGCGTGCCGCCGGCCGGTAGCGCCGTGCCCAAAACATTGGGCCCGGGGGTGAACACATTGTAGAACGGAAAAATGATCGTGCCGGAAGTGATCAGAAAGCGCCCGGGCCGCGGCGCGCCAACGGTGATGGCCACGCCGTTACAGCAATACTCCACCACCAGAATCCGGCCGCCAAAGGGAATCAGGCCCTGACCGGACGCTTTTAAATATCCGCCGCCAAAAAAGAAAATCATTCCCAGCGCGGCGGCAAGTAACATTACTAGATAAATTTTACTAATTTTCATACCCCGTTCCAAATAGGAAACGCTTCAAACGCTTACGAAGATAAACCTTGCCTCGACCACTTTTTAAATATTTTTCTCTCGCGCGAGCATCATACACATTATAGCAAGCTTCGTAATAAATCAGTTCGAACGGTCCACGTCCTTTAGTAGATCGGGATTGGCCGTCTTGATGTTCTTTGAAGCGTTTCCGTAAATCGCTCGTCATACCGGTGTACCATTTCTGATCCTTCTGACTTTGCAAGATATAGATGTAATACATAACGGAAAAATTTGGAACGGGGTCATAAATCCAGCGTGAACTCGCCCGGGGTCTTGGTCTCGCCGTTCCCGTTTCTAATGTAAAAACGGTAGCGCAATTCCGGAAAGGTCTCGGTTTTAATCGCCCCGAGATTAGCCGGCAAGCCCGGCGGCTCGACTGTCAGAGTGATTGTTTGGCCATCGGGCGAGGGGAGATCCACCACGGCGCCGTAACTGGCGTAAACATTGTTGCCGGTCGGCGTAAATCCCGAACCGCGGATCGTGATGGTCGTCCCGACGACGCCGCGCGACGGCGTAACACCAGAAATTTCCGGCTGGCGATGAACGGTTGGAGTAGAAGTCGGAGCGGCAACTGATTTTTCCGGCGCCGAACGATAAATAATCGCGGGTCTGGTTTGGACCGTTAAAATCTCGCTCAAGCGCGCCAGTAAAACTTGCAATTGCCTCAATAATTCCGGATTGATGGCTAGGGCTGACCACAAGAAAACCGAGGCGGCTAATTTCTTCTTCATTATTATCCACTTTATCATAAAACTCGGTATCTCGTCAGCGGAAAATCAAGTATAACCCCGTTAGAAGTCTCAACATCTATAATTTATTCACTGGATTACTACTAGTAAAACTTCTAACGGGGTATAATAAAGCGGATGAAGAAATTAGGGATAATAATTTTCGTTATCCTGCTCTTTTCTGTTTGGGGTTTATGGTATTTGGGCGGCCAAAAGATCGCCGCGCCGGCAACGGCGCCAACTGGTTTGAATGAGGACGAGAAACTCGTCGCTCTGGTGCAAAAAACCCGGACCGCGGCCGGCCGACCCCTGCTTGATCCGGCTGGCGCGGCCGGCGGCGCGGCGAGCGCCTTTCAAGTGACAGAGAACGACTTACTGATCGCGACAGGCGCCGGCGCGGCTGAAACGCGGCGCTACATACAGGCGGTCAGCCAGCTTTTCCAAAATTCCAACTCTGGCCGCGGCCGGACCAGTCCCGGTTCAGAATTAGAACTGGCGCTTGAAGCCCTAGAAAAGCAATCGCCGGTTGAAGCCGCGGCGGTAAAACAAGGAGCCGAATACTACGGCCGGCTCGCCGCCGGCCTCCGGGCGCTCGCGCCGCCGCTAGAATTAAAATATGTCCACTTGAATCTTCTGCAGGCGGTGCTGGATCTCGCCGAGCTTGATTCGTATCTGGCGGAAATTTTGACCGAACCGATCCTGGCCCTGGATCAGGCGCCGATCTTTGCACACCGTTACGAGCGGCTGGCCGGCGCGGTGATGATTCTAAACCAGGTGCTGGCAGTTCACAATCTGCCTTTGATTGCCGCCTTATGATCACGACAAAAACAATTCGCGTCCCCACGGCTGCCATTCTGACTCTTGCCCTGCTCGGGCAATTCCTGGCGCCGCTCACGGTCTTGGCCGAGCCGACTGACTTACCACCAATAGACACCAGTATCGGCCCGCCCACGCGGGACACAGTCGGCCAGCCCGGCGGCCCGGCCGGGCCGCCGTCTGAACTCGCGCCCCTGCCACCGGGCCGGCCCAAAGATCCGGCACAAATCTTGGCCGAGGCGCGGCGCGACGACGCTAGGGCTTGCCAGGCCGAGTCCACGGCCGGCACCGGCATTTCGGCTCTGAAACCGGAATCATTGCAAAACGGCTTGGCTGAAGACATCGGCCAGGCCCTGCCGCCGATTGTCAACGACGCTTTGACTAACGACCTGCCGCGGCGACTGCAAACCGCGCTCCAGCGGGAACTGCCGAGCATCGTGAGCGACGGCCTGCGCCGCGAACTGCCCCAACGGCTGGCGGAGAAAATCCAACTCCTGAATCAAACCCAATTGGGGGATTTTGAAAATGAATTTCCGACTCTGCTTAACGACGCGATCAGCGAGGCCCTGCCCGGCATTCTGACTGACGGGATTGAGACCCGCCTGCCGCGGCTCGTGGGTGAGAGCGTGCGCGGCTCGCTCGGCGCGCGCCTGGGCCCGGGGCTTAACAATGCCGCCGAGATTTTCGTCCGGGCCGAGTTCGGCGGCCGGATTGGCGGTCAGATTACCGAAATCTTTGGCTTTATGATTTCTTACATCGGCGATTTGCTTAATTCCGTCAATGCTTCAATTGAAGGGTTGCGGTCAACAGTTACTGCTTTACAATCTTCACTGACTAGCCTCACTGGCATTTTATCTATACCGGGTCAAATCAATCAATTGATTCAACAAATCAATGACCTAGTGCAAAAAGCCACAGAGATTGGGCAATTCATTACCTGGCTGCAAAATCGCCAGGCCAATCAAGAGCAAATGACCGAAGACATCATCAAGGGTCTGACCGTAACAATTCAAGAGAGTTTAACCCAGGGCGACACGATGGATCGGCTGACTGACGCTCTGGCGGCTGACATGACCGGGCCGATTATCAGGTCGCTCGAAGGCGGAATGGATGACATCACGGCCGCGTTCCTAGGACCGGTCAACCGAGCGCTCGGCAGCATTGAAAACTTGCCCAATGTTTTCTTTGATCCGATCGACGAGGCGGTTGACGGTTTGATCAACACCGCGACCGGCGTGATTGACGCTCAAATCCGCGCTGTCACTCAAGCCTTTACTGGTCCGATCGACGCCATTGTAACATCCTGGAGCCAGACGATTGAACAAACAATGACGGCGGCGCTCCAACCAATCACCGGCACTCTAACTGGCGCGGTTAGCCAAGTCAGCAATTCCATTGCTTTCCGGATTAATACGGCGTCTCAACAAATCAATGATTATTTCTTGGGCAACACTGATGTTACTCTGACTCCGGGCAGCGGGTCGCTTTACCCCAACAGCTATTACCAGTCTCTGCAAGCGCCGCCGGCACCGCTTGACCCAACCACCCTGCCCGGTTACACCCCGGGGGTCGGTGAGATCGGCAGTCCCTTGGCCGGACCGCCGGCTGAACTGCCGCTCGCGGACACGATCAGCGGCGTGGCGAGCGACGGCGCCGGCGCCGCAGCCGGCGCCACCCAGGGGATTGCCGAGCAAGCGGTCAACAATCAAATCACGGCCGATAGACTGACCGGCAATATCGGCACCACTTTGGCTCAAGGACTGACTGGCAGTATCGCCGCCGGCCTCGGCGGACTGGTGGCTGGCGTGCCGTTTGTCGGCGGGGCGCTGCAAAACATCGTAACCAACGCCGTCAATCAGGCCGCGGCGGCGCTCGGCTTGTCCGCCGGGATCGGTCTGGCGGTGCCAACGATGGAAATCGGCGCTCTGCTCGCGACCGAGCAAAGCACCAACCAGATCACCGGTCAGATCAAGGGCATCAACGAACAGATGAAAAAAACCCAGGATCAGATTTTGAAACTGACGGCCGAGATCAAAAGTTTGCAGATTGAATCCTGCACTTATCTAAAAACCATTCGCCGGATCCAACTGGCTTTTGAGGCCAAAGAATTTGTTCAAGACCCGGACGCCAAAAAAGCGCTCGGCCGGGCGATTGAATATCACAACCGACAATTATTTACAGATTTGCAAGCCTGGCGCGCCACCACGCCCGGGCTAACTGGCGTCGAGGGCAACAACGGAGAACCGCTCGTGCCAAAAAATCTTAACGAGCATCTCGCCAAAGAACAACGAGAAGCGACCGGGGTATTTCTGGATGAATTGAGTCAAACCGAATCGCCGTTCAAAGACGACATCAAGGCCAAACTGCAGATTGAACAAACCGAAACCTTTGCCGACCGGATCAAACCGACCTTGAGTCAAGACCAATACCAAAAAATTACCTCGGGCCAAGAATTCAGCTGGGATAATTGGCTGGAACTGGTCAAACCGCAAAACACGCCGGCCGGGGCCGAATTTTTGGCCCGCGAAGAATTGGCGCGGCGACAAGCGCTCGCCGAAGCCAACGCCCGTGAAGAACTTTTAGCCGGACTCGGTTTCCTTAACACGCGCCAATGCGCGGAAGGAGAGATGACCGACAGCGGTTATTGCCGACGATGGGAAACCGGGACCCCGGGGTCAGTTTCCCAAGGGTACGCCGTCGAGGGTCTGACGAGCGTCATTCGCAAAACCGAGAACACCGAGATTCTTGATGATTACATCACGCCAGAACTGGAGACCAATCTGGAACGGCTCAAAGATATCAGCGATTACAGCGGCGCGAGCGAGGGCACGGTCTATAACCAGCCCGACCCGTGCCCGGGGCCCGGGCCCTGCCCGGACTCGGGCTGGGGCAAGATTCCGGCGCCGCGGCCGGCCGGCACCGGCTACACCACTCCGGCCCCGCCGGCGCCGGTAGCGCCAACCCAGATCGCCTTACCGCAAATTACTGACAGCGGCGCTTTCACCCCCCTGACTCTCGAGCTGATTTTTGACACGCCGATCCTGACAGAAGTGAATGATGGCGCGGCCAATGCCACGGTCATCCGCTGGCAGTCCCCGAACGCCGACGAGTGCTACGCGAACAACAATTGGCTCTCTGGTTCAACCGCCAGCGCGCCAGCCGCTGGTGCTGGCTCTCGCCTGGCGGCCACCGGCGATCGCCGAATCGCGCATCCAGTGGATCTTGATCTCAAAATCACCCGTCTCGCCGCTGGCGGCGAGAGCAATGTGCCATTGACTAAGACTGAAACCGTCGACAAACTCCGAAAAAAAATTATCTTTGACGCGCGAACCGTCGGCGATATTCAACCGGACGATGTCTACCAAATCGTCTTCACCAGCGCCGGCAGCGCTGATCTGGGTTTTGAAGTCGGCGGCAGTGGAAAAATTAATCCGGCCACGCCAGCCACGGTTGTCCAGCTCATCCAGCGGGAAATCGCGAACTTGCTGACGCAAGAAACGGCGCTCGCCAGCGAGCTCGCGAAATACATTTTCACCGGCTTTTCCGGCGGCGGTATTTTAATTTCAATCTTCTGCTTGATTCTGTTATCTGGTTTTTCTCTGCTCGTCAGACCTAATATATCTTTTGCCGACCATGATCGTTTTCACACTCTGGAACAAGATTTAGAAGCTGGAAGAATAACCGAGCAAGACTACAATCGTCTTTATCAAGAAGAAGTAAGATTACAGAGATTACAAACTGACATTGATTATATTCGAAGGCAACTACAAGACCCTAGTTTAACACCGGAAAGAAGACAAGAACTTGAAGCACAGCTTGCGAGTAAACAGCAGGAAATCAGATCGGGTGGTAGAACGCAGGATGCGAACAAACAAGTGGCTCTGGCCGCGGCAACGGGGAAATGCGGCTGGACAACTTTTTGGAATTGCGTTCCGGAGTTAATCAGCGCCGTTGGCGAATTTTTCAAACAGATTTTCGGACTGGGCCTATGGCTGGTTGGCCAATTCTTTGACAAATCCGTTGAGTATTCCATCACCAGTTTTTCCACTCTGGCTAACTCGGCTTCGGTTCAGATCGGCTGGAAAACTTTGCGCGATCTGGCTAATTTATTTTTCATCTTTATTCTCCTTTACGCCGCGATCGGCATGATTTTGCAATTACCAAGCATCAACGGCCGGCGGATACTGGTTTCCGTTATTATCGTCGCGCTCCTAATAAATTTCTCGGCCTTTTTCACCCGACTGGTAATTGATGTGTCTAATGTGGCGGCGACCCAGTTTTATAACGCCGTCAGTAAAAGTGAAACCGCGCGAATCGGGGTCGGCGAAGGGCAACTTGAAATCTCCGGCATCTCGGCCACTTTTATGAATGCCTTGCCTATCCATTCAGTTCTTGCCAGCGCGCCGGGCCGAGGCATCATTAACGCGATTGGACTGTCGTTCGGCGCGGTGATTATGATGCTGGTGGCTATCTTTGTTTTTCTAACGGCGGCGATCCTTTTCGTCGTCCGAACTGTCATCTTGCTGTTTGTGATTATTCTCTCGCCGCTCGCTTTTTTAATGTCCGCCTTTCCCAATCAAAAAGGGCTATTTGATAGATGGTTAGATACCTTATTGAAACAGGCCTTTTTCGCGCCGCTCTACCTCTTAATGGTCTGGGTGACGATAAAATTCCTGAAAGGCGGCGCCTTGGAACAAATCCTGGCCCAGGGAGGCAGTTCGCCGGTGTTGATTACTTTGAATTTCTTGGTCGCTATCGGCTTTATGTTCGGCGCCTTGATCATCGCCAAAAATTTGGGGGCTAAGGGGGCGTCAGGGGCGATGGGAATAGGTAAAAAATTGGCGGGTTATGGCACTGCGGCGATGTATACTCCGATCCGGGGAATTGGCCGCGGCATCAAACATAAGGTTCAAACAGGACTTGGACAATTGGAGGCCGGGAGAGGGAGAATCGGCGGAACCGCAACAATGAAAAAACTCATCAGTGTTATTCCCTACGCCCGGGCTGGTATGCAGCGGGCGGCCGGCGCTTATCGGGCTGAAGTGGCCAAGAAGGGCGAGGACTTCTCCCGCCTAAAAACGAGTGAGATGCTCCGGCGGTTGGATCAGACGGGTATTTTCCCGACCACCAGAATGGCGATGCTCCAGGCCATTGCCAAGAAAGATGATTTGGACGAGGTGCCAGTGAAAGAATTGCAAAAAGCACGCAAACTGATGCAACAAGTCGGCGTCTCCACTACGGCGATGGAAAAATTGCGGCCCGACGCCGGGGAAAACCAAGCGGAAATTGAAAAAATGGTGGCGAGACACAAACAACCGGATATTGCTAAACTTCATAGAGTTATTGTTAGCGGCGAAGGGGCCAATGATATTGTCGACAAAGAAAAGAATGTGACGCGTCGCGAGGCCTTAATCAGCGCTATGATCAATCAATACGACGGTGGTACGGCTAATGCCGTAATCCGGCGCGGCGATGCTATTTCTGACGCCTTCTTGACTAAATTACTAGAAAGAGCCAACGCCAAAGCCGTCACGAAAGTTGAACGCAGTTCTGAACAAATAATCAAATACCTGGAAGAAAATGTTCTCAAACCGATTAACGACAAACTTGCCCAAAAACAGGGACAGCTTAAACAAATTGAAACCATACCGGAAACCCAGAAAACCAGAGACCAAAAGAAAGGGCTAAAGAAAGAAATTGATGATTTGCGCGTCCAGGCCGGCAAGATTGCATCCCATGCGCGCTCGTATAAACTCGGTAACACCAGAAGAGACGCCGGCCTTGACGAATTCGCTGGTAAAAAAGGTCCGGGGCCAAAAACTACGCCTCCTGCGACCGCCAATCAACCGGGCGCGCCGGCCGGCGGAGTGGGAATATAATACAATATGCCTAATCCAACACCCCAAGAAATTATCGGGCGCCTTGAGACCATACCGCCGGCCTTAAAAAATCTTTACCTCTCGGCTGAACTTGGCCCAAAATACCGTGGGCTCGAGGACAAATATGCCCTTGAATTCGAGCAAGCCGGGCGACTAGCAAACGAGATTGACTTCACTCTATTAAAACTCGCGCCCGTCTCCGACCTAGCCGATCGCATTCAAAACCAACTCGGAATACCCGCAGACCGAGCCCGAAGTATTACTTTAGATATTGATCGAGAAATATTTTCTCCGGTCCGTCAGTTTTTAAACACTAAAACTGATGGCGAACCAAAACAAGAAAACCATGGATTTGAACGTTTGCCGGAGGTGATTCAAAAAGCGCTTGGATCAATTGATTTGCACGGCATTATGAGAAAAATCGGGGCTGAACAAAAACTGCGCATTGACCAAATGGGAATGCTGGACGATGAGGTAGGGTTGGTGATGGTTGGAGAAACCCGACCAGAAGATTTTTTGTCCCACATCAAAACCCGGCTCCTGATTGACCAAACCGCGGCCGAGAGCATCGGCCGCGAGGTGAATGAGCAGATTTTTCTGCCGATCCGGGAATCGTTGCAAAAACTGCATGGGGAGACGGAAATGAGCGGGGGAGTGGAAACAATTGCTTCTCTGCCAAAACCGGAAACTCCGGTCGGGGAATTGCCGGACAAAGATAAACTGCTGGACGAGATTGAACATCCGTCCAAGACGCCCGAGGACACGGTCTTTGAGAAAAAACTCGGCCAACTCTTCCGCATCCCGCGCGAAGAGGTCGATTTGGACCCGTATCTCGAGAAGCCGGAATGAGGAAGTGTAAAGCGTAAAACGAAAAGTGCAAAACATACAACTAAAAGTGCAAAATAATCAGACAGAAAACAAGAAGGGCTTGAAAGAACGATCCTACCACTATGCGTTAGAAATAATTGCCCTGACCAATCATCTCCCCAAACAAGATCAAGCGGCGATAGTCATCTATAAACAATTGATTAGAAGTGCCACCAGTATCGGAGCCAATATTATAGAAGCTCAGGCCGGCAGTTCGAGAAAAGATTTCACAAATTTCTTCAGCTACGCTCTGAAATCCGCCAACGAGAGTAAATTTTGGTTAGGATTATTGAAAGATTCTGGTAAAATAGACAGCGGTCGAGCCGGTGGTCTGTTAAACGAAACTGCCGAACTGGCCAACATTTTAGCTTCAAGCATCATAACCTTAAAAGGTAGAAGAAGTTTATGATTTCAATTTTAAATTGTTGTTTTAAGTTTTTCGCTTTACTTTTTACACTTCCATGAATTTCCAAGTCCCGCAATTTATCGAGGTGGAAGACAAAATCTTCGGCCCGCTGACCTTCAAACAGTTTGTCTATCTGGCCGGCGGCGGGGGCGCGGTTTTCATGGCCTACGCCCTCTTGCCAATTTATTTGAGCGTCTGGCTGATGATCCCGCTCGCCGTCCTGGCGCTCGCCCTGGCGTTCTACAAAGTCAACAATCGGCCGTTCATCAATGTCCTGGAATCGGCTTTCCGTTATGCCCTCACCCACAAACTCTATCTCTGGAAAAAACAGCCGAAAGCCGTCGAGCCGACAACCATCACTTTAGGCCGGGAAAAACCGACCGCGATTCCCAAACTGTCCCAGAGCAAACTGCGCGATCTGGCTTGGAGTTTGGATGTCAAGGAAAACATTAAATGAGGTCAGAGATCAAAATGCAAAAGTCAAAAGTATGGAGGGAGTAAAGTCAGAAAATAAGGCCCGGGCGACGCAGGAATTCGTGCCGATTGAGGAAATCCGCGACGGCACCGTGATTCTGAAGTCAGGCGGCCTCCGGCTCGTGCTTATCTCGTCCTCAATCAACTTTGCGCTCAAATCCGAGGACGAGCAAACCGCTCTGTTATTGCAATACCAGAACTTTCTCAACTCGCTAGAATTCCACATTCAAATTTTCGTCGAGTCGCGGAAATTGGACATCCGACCCTACCTGACCGTCCTGGAGGATCTGGAGAAAAATCAATTGAACGATTTGATTAAAATTCAAACCCGCGAATACATCGAATTCGTCCGCACCTTCACCGAAAACACCAACATCATGTCCAAAACCTTTTTTGTGATCATTCCCTACGAGCCGCCGGTGCTAGAAAAATCAGGCGGTTTCCTCGGTCGACTTTTACCCGGACGCGGCCCGGACGCGCCGGGCAACGCCCAAGACAAGTTTGAAGAGTACCGCTCCCAGCTGGAACAACGAGCGAGCGTGGTGGCCCAGGGACTTTCGCGCTTAGGCCTACGGGTGGTCCAGCTCGGCACCGAAGAATTGGTGGAATTATTCTTTAAAATTTTCAACCCGGGCGAAGCCGAAGCACCGCAGGTTGGAGGTTAGAAATTAGAGGTTAGAAATTATGGCCTTATTTAGAAGAAAACCAAAAGAACCGGAGAACATCATCGCGCCGATTCTGCCGGCGGACATTTATAAAATGGGGGTGCTCGAGCTCAAGGACATCATCGCGCCCTCGGCCCTGAAGATCACCCCGCGCCTGATTCATCTCGGCGAGAAAATGGCCCGAACCTTTTTTGTCATCTCTTACCCGCGGTTTCTGGCCGGCGATTGGTTTTCGCCCATCGTCAATCTGGACAAAATTTTCGACATCTCCATTCTGGTCCACCCGATTGACACGGCCGTGGCGCTCCGGCAACTGGAGAAAAAAGTCGCCGAAGTCCAAAGCCAAATCAGCATCAAAGAGGAAAAGGGTCTGGTCCGCGATCCGATTCTGGATATCGCTTACCAGGATATTGAGAATCTCCGCGACGCCCTCCAGCAGGCGCGGGAGAAAATTTTTGATGTCGGACTCTATCTGACGATTTACGGCGACTCGGAAGACGAACTGAATAAAATTGAAACCGAAATTAAAGGCATCTTGGACGCCAAACTGGTTTATCTGAAACCGGCTCTGTTCCAGCAGGAAGAGGGGTTCAAAAGCACCCTGCCGGTGGCCGAAGATCGGCTCGGCGTCAATTACAAACTCAATTCCGCGCCGCTGTCGTCGCTGTTTCCGTTCGTCTCTTTTGACTTGACTTCCAACCGCGGCATCCTCTACGGCATCAACCGGCACAACTCGTCGCTGGTTCTGTTTGACCGCTTTTCGCTGGAAAATTACAACTCGGTGATCTTCGCCAAGTCCGGCGCCGGCAAATCCTACGCCACCAAACTGGAGATCCTGCGCAGCTTGATGTTTGACGCCGACATTATCGTCGTGGATCCTGAACGGGAGTATGAATTCTTGGCCGAGGCCGTGGGCGGACGCTACTTCAACATTTCTCTCACTTCCGAGCACCACATCAATCCCTTTGATCTGCCGTACCCCCGCGAGGACGAATCGCCGGCCGATGTTCTCCGTTCCAACATCATCAACCTCGTCGGCCTGTTCCGGCTGATGCTCGGCGGTCTGACGCCGGAAGAGGACGCGATCTTGGACTCGGCGATCACCGAGACCTACGCCTTAAAAGACATCGCGCCGGATGCGGATTTCACCGGCAAGCCGGCGCCCTTGTTATCGGATTTAGAGCTGGTGCTCGCCGGCATGGAGGGCGGGGAGGCTCTCGCCCAACGGCTCGCCAAATACACCCAGGGCACCTGGGCCGGTTTTATCAACAAGCCGACCAATGTGGATATCAACAAAAAATTCGTCGTCTTCTCGGTTCGCGACATGGAGGATGAGTTAAAGCCGGTGGCGATGTACATCGTGATGCACAACATCTGGAACGCCATCCGGCGCAATCTGAAAAAACGACTGCTGGTGATTGATGAGGCCTGGTGGATGATGAAAGCTAAAGACACGGCCTCGTTTCTCTTCTCGCTCGTCAAGCGCGGCCGGAAATACTATTTGGGCGTGGCCACCATCACCCAAGATGTCGGCGACTTCCTGCTCTCGCCCTACGGCTTGCCGATTATCACCAATTCCTCTCTCCAGCTCCTCTTAAAGCAATCGCCGGCTTCCATTGATCTGGTGCAGAAAACTTTCCAACTGACCGATGAAGAAAAATATCTGCTGTTGGAATCAAATGTCGGTGAGGGAATTTTCTTCGCCGGCCTGAAACACATCGCCATCAAAATTATTGCTTCTTACACCGAGGATCAAATCATCACCTCGGATCCGTCCCAGCTCTTGACGATCAAAAAGGCCAAGCAAGAACTGGCGGCCCAGGGTGAAACTCCGACCAAAACATGATCGGATTCGGCGAAATCCATTATCGGATCAGCGCGATCGAGAGCGGTTTGATGATCGCCGTGGCGATAATTTACGATCTGGTGCAAATTGCCCTGACTTGGCTCTTCATCGGCAGTTGGTTAATGACGATCTGGGCCGGGATGACCTTTGGTCTCTGGTTCACCTTAAAGGGGGCGAGTATAATTAGCGGCAGGCGCGCGGCCTCGCTCGGGATCGGCGCGATCATTGAGGCCATTCCGCTCTTGAACGCTCTGCCTGGTTGGACCGTGTCGGTGATTATCAGCTTGTCGGTGACGCGAGCCGAAGAC
>JACOZG010000039.1 GCA_016181465.1 Candidatus Vogelbacteria bacterium
TTGCGCCGTTCTTTCATCCGCGAGTCGCGGCGCAAGAATTGATGTTTTTTCAAAAGCAACCGGCGCGCCGCTTCTTGTTTGACGAGCGCCCGGGCCAGACCGTGCGCCACCGCGCCGGCTTGAGACGAAATTCCGCCGCCCGAAACCTTGACGCTCAACCGCAAGGTCGGCGGCGCTTCAAGCGCCCGGAGCGGCGCGAGCGCGACCTGCCGCAATTCCGCTGTCTGGAAATAACTGTCTAGGACCCGGCCGTTGACGACCGCCGGTTCTGACTTGGCCACCGGTGTCAGGCGAACTCGGGCCACCGATGTTTTCCGCCGGCCGACCGCCTCAAGATAACGAACCGGGACGCTCTTTTTAGTTTTAGATTTAGAAACTTTAGTAACCATAATTTCAATCTTCGATGCTTAAATTTTTCAATAACCGCGCGCGCAATTTATTATTGGGCAACATCCGTTTAATCGCCAAACGGAAAACTTCCGCCGCGCCGCGGCGGGCCAGCTTGGCTTCAAGCGACTCGGAACGCAAACCGCCGGGATAACCGCTATAACGTTTGTAAATCTTGCCGGTGAATTTGGACGGCGCAATTTTAATTTGCGCCGCGTTGATGACCTTGACCCGAACCGACGGCAAAATGTGACGCTCGAAAGAAGCCGAGGTTTTACCCCGCAAGACGGCGGCGGCGCGGCTCGCCACCCGGCCCAAAGCTTGGCCGGCCGCGTCAATCGTAATTATCGAACCATCTCTCTTCGTTGCCATCTCTAATTATCGGTTAAACAAATTCAATAATCGCCATCGGACTGCCGTCGCTGGCCCGACGCGGTAATTTGCTGATGCGGGTGTAGCCGCCCGGCCGCGTTGCGTAACGAGGCCCGATCTCAGTTGTTAATTTCCGCATTGCCTTGATATTTCCCAACCGGCCGAGAAGCAGAC
Organism: Candidatus Vogelbacteria bacterium; assembly: GCA_016181465.1. Taxonomy (GTDB): domain Bacteria; phylum Patescibacteriota; class Minisyncoccia; order Phycocordibacterales; family JACOZG01; genus JACOZG01. Next base: position 934 of record JACOZG010000039.1, read on the forward strand.
GTTTGGCGGCCAGATCGCCCCGGCGGGATCTGGTTACCATTTTTTCAATCAGGGGCCGTAAAGATTTGGCGCGGGCCTCGGTCGTCCGCACCCGACCCCGCGCGATCAGAGCGACGGCCAATGATTTAAGCAGGGCCCGGCGCGGGCCAAGTTTGCGGCCGAATTTTCGATGATGATCGTGATGCCTCATACTTTCAATTCCAAATCGTGTTTCTTCAAAAGTTTCTTAATCTCGTCAATGGCCTTGGCCCCGAGACCGTCAACCTCGGCAAGATCAGACTCGCGCTTTCTGGCCAAACCGCCAATGGTTCTGATGCCGGCTAGAGCGAGCGCTCTGGTGATTCGCGGCGGCAAGGTCAAATCTTCCACCCGCGTTTTCAGCAAATCAACATCTTTAGCTGTCCGGGACGGTAAGACGAAATCGCTTTCTGTTTTTGCCGTCTCCGGCGCTGGCGCCTCGGCAATTTTTCCACCCTCGGTTTCCTCAACCATCATCGTTTCCTCCTTAAAGCCAACGATCGCTCGCAGTTGATTAATCATAATCTCGATTGACTTCTCCAGCGCTTCGTGGGGGCTGATACTCTTATTGGTCTCGACATTCAAACGGAGCCGATTATAATCAGTGCGATCGCCGACCCGCATATTATCCACCTCATAGCTCACGCGGCGAATCGGCGTGAAAGCGGCATCGAGAACAATCGTCCCAATCGCCGCCGGCCGAGTTTGCTGGAGCACTTCTTTCGGCACATAACCAATACCCTTCTCCAGAGTCAAGGCCAATTCCAAACTGGCGCTTTTATCGGTCAAAGTGGCGATCACTTGCTCCGGGTTCACCACCTCGACCTGACCGCCGGTAACAATGTCCGCTCCGGTGACGACTTTCACGCCCTTAACCTGGATCGTTGCCGTCTGGGGTTCATCACTGCTTAACTTAAAATGGATCTTCTTTAAATTCAAAATTATCGCCAGCACGTCTTCTTTGACCCCCGGGAGGGTCGAGAATTCATGGTCGGCCCCGGTGACTTTTAACGAAGTAATAGCGACACCGGCGATTGACGATAGGATGATTCGGCGCAAAGAATTGCCGAGGGTTTGCCCGTAACCCGGATAAAGCCCTTCAATTTCATAAATACCCTGACTATCATTTTCGCTAATGATCTTGGGTCTCGATGGCAAAATAATGTTCAATTCCATATTGTGTTTGTGCCTTGGTTATTAAAAATTATTAATCTTTAAACTCGGCTGTAAAAATCGATAATGGCGCCGAAATTTAAATTCAATTCCGATTCGCCGATAGCCGGGCTGGCCAAGACTTCGCCTTCGCCCGACGCCGGCGCCGTAAGCCATGTTGGCGGCTGGTAATCCTTCAGCCGTTCGCCGAGATCGCGAAAGAGCGAACGCTCTCGTGAAGACGGGCTAAGACTGATTTTATCGCCTGGTTGAAGCGAGAAGGACGGCATATTGACTCGGCGGCCATTGACCAAAATGTGGCCGTGGGTCACCGCTTGCCGCGCCGCGGCCCGCGACGGCGTCCAGCCGAGCCGAAAGACCGCATTATCGAGCCGCGCTTCCAGGGATTGATAAAGATCCCCTTCCCGACGATGCCGCTTTACTTGTTTGGCAAATTGCCGCTCGCCGAGACCGTAAGTGTAACGAGCTTTCTGTTTCTCCAACAGCTGACTGCCGTATTCCGACAGATTGCGTCCGGCCGGCGGACGCGCGCTACCAGCCGGCCGGCCGGCGGCGGATTTTTTGCCCTGGCCCGGTTTTTGAGCACTGCCGGAAATGCTGAATTTCGTGGTCTGGCACTTTGCAAAAACCCGTTCACCCAGCCGCCGACAGATTTTGTATTTTGGGCCAATTCTCATGTTAAACTCTTCGGGGACGACGCGGTTTCGGCCCGTTAAACGGGATCGGGGTCGCGTCCGTAATCGAGGCGATATTAATACCCTTGGCCGAGAAGGCGCGCAGGGCGGCCTCGCGGCCGGCGCCAACACCCTTAATCACCACCGCCACCTCCTTAATTCCCAAATCAAGCGCTTGATCAGCCAAACGCTCGCCGACCTTGCCGGCGGCAAAGGTCGTCCCTTTTTTGGCGCCGGCAAAGCCCAAACTGCCGCTCGTGAACCAGACAATAAGATTGCCAGTCAAATCATAAAGTGACAGCTTGGTATTATTATAGGTCGCCTGAATCTGAACTTGACCAGAAGCCAATTTGCGTCGAGCGGATGGAACGCGCCGGGGCGCCACCGTCTCGGCCGCGGCCATGGTTCCTGATTGTGCGACAACTCGTTTTTTGCCCATATTGATTATTTCTTTTCCAATTTTTTGCGGCCCGAGCCCATAGTTTTACGGATATTGCCGCGCCGCGTTCGCGAATTAGTGCGCGTTCTTTGGCCGCGAACCGGCAAATGACGCTGATGACGACTGCCGCGGTAAGACTTAATGTCGATCAGACGTTTAATATTACCGGCGATCTCCCGCTTCAACGCTCCCTCAATCTTGTATCCCTCAACCAATTTGCGAATGGCTAATTCTTCATCAGCCGTGAGAGCGCCGGGGCGCTTGCCCGGATGGATCTTAGCCGCGGTGAGAATCAAGGCCGCGCGGCGGCGGCCAAGGCCATAAATCGCCGTTAAGGCGATTTCCAGCCGTTTATTATCAGGCAGATTGACGCCGGCGAGACGCATAAATATTTAAGCTTGTTTTTGTTTATGTTTTGGCTTGCTCCGGCAAATAACATAGAGATGGCCCCGACGTTTAACCATCTGGCAATTCGCGCAACGTTTTTTAACTGTTGATTTGAGACGCATTGACCCGTTAAATTACAAACGTTTGATGATTCGCGCTTTGCCGCCATAAGGATCAAGCCAAAGTTCGACCCGATCACCAACCAAAACCTTAATGCGGTATAAACGCATTTTTCCGGCTAAATAAGCGAGAATCGGTTCGTTGGTCCCATCGCGCATCACTCGAAACAAAACATTGGGCAAGGCCTCCGTCACCACGCCAGTCACCGTTTCGTTATTTTTCTGCTCCATTCCTTGAATCTCTGGTTTTGCGCCGATAAAGATGATCGTAGCAAAGATTAGATTATTGGTCAACCTTAATTGTTATTTTGCCGGGATCAGCCGGGAAACGTTTAAGCCAGGGCGGTTGGATTGACACTTCGGCGCTGGCAATGCTCGGAAACTTTAAAAATATGGCTTGGTAATCATTTTTGCTCGCGCCGGCGAGAGCGCGTTTCAAGACCGCCAGATCAAACTGCCAAACCACGCGGGCCTCGCCGGTAAAATTAAGGCGCGCCTCGCGACTCGACGCTGGATCAAAACTGCCGCGATCAAGCAAGCTAACCGTAAGCTCGTCAAAATTGGCAATCGCCACTTCGGCGCCGTCATAATCAGTGAGATGTCGTGTGGCTAAATTACGGCTCAATTCTTGCCGGGAAAAAATGAGCGTGGCCAGCTCGCCGTCCAATTCCAAAGTTAGATTACCGTTGTCCGCCGGCCCCTCTTTGACTCGACTCTGGAGTTTAATAAATTTCGTTTCGGGAAAAGTCACAAAGCCGTCCGGCAAGCCGGCGCGGGCTTCCTCGGCCAAGGAGCTTTCCAGACGAGAACTTAATTCTTTCTCCGCGGCATCTTTAACCGAGTCAGGGATCGTCAATCGTTCGCCGGCAAAACCGCCGGTCATAGATGTCAAACCGCGGGCCGTGATCTTATCGTAACGCGGCTCGCCCTTAAAGCCAGGGATCGTCAGATCCTTGACCTCGCCATTGTATTCGGCCCCGGCCTTATCGGCGTAAACCGTAACGACAAACTCTCCGGGCTTCAGTTTGCTGTCGACCAGTTCATAGCCCGGGATTATAATCTCATCCTTAATTCGGTAAATTTTTCCGGACGGGGCTTCAAACCTGGTATTGGCGATAAGTTTTTGCGGCCGCGAACTGTAACGGTTAAACACCGTGATTTGGCCGCTCGCCCGCAGGGCGACGGTTTTCTTCTCCGTCGCCGTAACGGCGACGCTGTCGGTGGCTTGAACTGTCATTGTTTCGTAGCCGATTTTGGCTCCGGTTAAAACGGCGGCGTCAACCGGCCGGGCCACGACTGCCAAAGTGTCATCGAGCGTCAAGATCGCTTGCTTGGGCTTGACGGTCACGACGGCTTCGGCTAATGTCTGTGAGACAAAATAAACCAGCGGCAAAAGGATAATCAGAACAACAATAATTAACCAGCCAGTCGTCCGGCGGCGAGGACGACGGACGGGTGCGGCCGAAGCGGCCTCGGACGCTCGGCCGCCGCCGGGCAAAATTTCCGCTAAGCGGCGCTTGGGCTGTTTGATATCTTGAATCAATTCTTTACTCATCTTTTAATCTTAACAGTTTATCATAAAAAGTCATTTCCAACAGCAGGTGCAGGTCATTGAACGGGCCGGAGCCAAGATCAGCGCAATGCTCCCGGAGGCGCGCCGCCGACAAAAACGACGCCCGCAAACCCTTCTGGGTCATCAATAAATTCTCATAGGACGCGCCCTTAATCCACTCGATCATCACCGGCGTGATCGTCTGATCGCCGACGGCTAAAATTTCGTCAGGACCTAAATGCGTCTCGGTCAGGGCCGCGAGCGCGGTTTTGAATTGCTTCAACCACTCGCCGCCGGCGCGAGCCAAGGCCCCGGTCATTCGCTCACTGGCCAGTTTATTATGACTGCCGCGTTGATAAATCCTCAAAGCCGATAACGCTTCCTCTGGCACGGTTTTGAAATCTTCAGCTAGAAACCTGATTAAAAAATTGCTGCCCAGCGGGAACGAAACCGTTTCCCACAAGATATTATGGGCAATCAATGAGATTTCCGTCACCTCGCCGCCAAGATCAAGGAGTAAGACATTGTCGGAATTGAAAACATCGCGGCAGACGGCATATAAGGCAAAGGGAAAGGTGTGAAAAACTATCGGGCGATGGGGCCGTCCGGCCGCGACGAGCTCGCGGAAACGTTCGAGCACTTTCTTGGAGCTTAAACTCAAATAATGACTGAATTCGATCTCGCTGGCGCTTTGACCAAAGGGACGATGGGTCTCGTAGCGGTTGAGCTTGACAGCCATAATTTTATGCTCAATGAGCTCGTGAGCGTCATGGAGAATCTCGCGAAAAAGCGGCGGCGTCTGCGACTGGAATTGTCGGCTGTCGGCGGCGGCCAGATCAGAAATGAGACGGCGCGTCACCTTCACCGGCGCGGGTCTCGTTTGTTTAATAGTTCGCGTCTGGCTGGCGTAAAACGGCGCCGACAGAAAAACGACCACCGAGTCCGGACGCGGCTTGGCCGCGGCGCCAAAGTCAGCTAAGATGAGCTTGAACGCCGTCATTAAATCGGCGAAGAAACGCTCGCGGTTGAGCTCGGCGCGGAACTCCAGGCGGTGGCGGCTGACCTCTAAAACCTTGGGGCAGTTCGTCTCGGTCTTGACGTTGGCTCGCGGTTCAACCAACGCGCCGCCGACGCTATCGCTCCGAATGTCAATTATCAGGGCAACTTGATTTTTCCACATCATTAAAATTATACCAAAGATAATTGCTGGGGCGAAACCAGTGTGCTAAATTATCATTAGATTTAGGACCTGGACAACGAAAACTATTAAGGAGGGCGCGGCAAAAACCGCGCTAGTGTTATGAGCAAAAAGGGAAAAACTGGAATCACCCGACGCGAACGCAAACGAATTGTGGCAGCCATGGCTGAAATTGCCGCTGGGGGTAATCCTCGTACCGTTCCTAGAGAGGTCCAAGAGGCAGTCGAGGCTCTGCAAAAAGAACTCCGACTTTCCCGCGAGGCATTAGACCGCACGGCAATCTAAACATTCGAGATTGCCAAACCGTTATCAATCTTGCCGCCGTCCAGGCGGCTTTCTTTTTCAACTTCAAAATCTAACCAACTATTTCCGATCGTGAGAAGATGGTTAGATTTAATTTTTGCGCGACCGGACCAGGAAAAAGAAAAAGCGCAACATTGATGAACGCTGCGCTCCTTAGCATCAAACCCGTGGGCTAGTCCGATGGAGGTTTATCAATAACGGATGAACGCGCCCGTACTACAATCGTGCCTGCAGAAAGTATCAAGAGGGTCAAACAAAGCAAACCCCAGAACGATAATGTCGGTATATCGAGCGGCTCGCAGGTTGCACCGCCGGTCCCGCTAATCTCACTTGGCTCATCGGGACAATACCTACCGGCAATAGCAGGACATCCAGACCCCCCATCTCTTCCGCGGGACCAGAACCACGAACTAAGTAGTTTGGTGCAGACGTGGGTAATCTGATCTTGACTATTTTCCCAAATAACCCGGTAAAAGCAGGCACCGAGAGGTGCATACACTTCAAAAGTGACGCCGCAAATCCCGGGGCCGGCGCCGTTGGGCTGGCAGCGTTTTCTTGCTCTGGGACGGTTATCAGTAAAACACTCATTACCGAAATACAGTCCGGCCACACCCCAATCACACTGATAATTACTGGGCACGTAGCACTGCACCGGAATCTTGAGTCTACATCCTCCTTGTAACCAGGTCGGCTCTAGACATACCATGGGTATGTCGGCCGATTTAACCGGCCCCGCCAGTGCAAAAACACTAACCGCACATAACCACCATCCGCTGAACGGCCGAGCACTCTTTTTGTCATCCATCACTACTCTCCTTGTCTTTTTGAATCCATTGGTTTTGCAAGGTACTAACCAAATTTTAGAATACCCTGTTCAGGAAAATTGTCAACATATTAGAGCTCAGCGATGCGAATTCAAAATCTAACCAACTATTTCCGATCGTGAGAAGATGGTTAGATTTAATTTTCGCATGACTGAACCAGAAAAAAAGAAAAAAGCGGCCCGCGAGTTGATCGGGACCGCGTTGGTGATCCAAAGTCAGTGTCAAGTGTCGCCCTTAACATTTGTCATTGTTTGGCGACGGTGGCAAAAATCGACCAGGGGATAATAAAAATAATTCCTGGCCACGAAAAAGACGCCAATTGAGAGCGAACATGCCAAGAGACCGATTAATAAACATAGGAGAGTGACAACGATCGATAGACCAACCAATGCAAGTAGATCCGGAAACATCGGCGGCAAAAGCAGTAAGTGGCGCTCATCATCATATCTAATGTCGCCAGATATCACTCCGGCTGGCCAATATGTATCTATTGAATCAACATGCACGAGGGTCTGACCATCAGTGAACAGAAAATACTTTATGGTCAACGATGCACTCTGATTCTTATACTGCGCGATCACCGGCACATCAGCTACTCTGACGGCCTGGCACTCAAATTCCGTTTTACTCTCCACCTTAACCGCCCTTATTCCCGTTTCCATCATCACCTGATCATATGGAACAACAACGAGCTTCGGCAAATCAAGCAGAGGCAGTTCGAATGCCGGCGGCAGTTCTTGCGGCGGATGCCAAAAATCCAATTGCCACTTGATTACTGCGGGAATATAACTGATATACGCTACATCACCGAGACCATTGGCCGTTATTTTGAGCCGCGCGGCTCAAGCAATACGGCCTTGCGTTGATTACCGTTATTTATTATGCACAAAACTTAAATCCTGTCAAATTCAAAATCTAACCAACTTCTTCCGATCGTAAGAAGATGGTTAGATTTAATTTTCCAACGCCGCCTTTATCCGTCTGATGCCGGCCGCCACGGCTTCGTCCTTGAGAATTTTGAAATGACCGAGCTCGCCGGTGCGGGCGACATGCGGCCCAGCGCAGAATTCTTTGCTGAATATCTTACCCTGTCCGTCCTCAACAAAATAAACCGATACGATATCGCCGTATTTCTGCCCAAATTCCATCTCGGCCCCAATTTTCTCCGCCTCGCTTCTCGGCATTTCTTTATGAATCACTGCCAGGTCCTCTTTGATTTTCTCGTTGACCAAATCTTCCGTCTGTTTTTTCTCGGCGTCAGTCAGTTTGCGATCAAAAGAAAAATCGAGACGCAAACGTTCCTGATTGATGTTGGAACCGCACTGTTTAACCTGCTTGCCCAGAACCACCTGCAGCGCCGCGAGCAAAAGGTGATGCGCCGTGTGTAATTTGATTGTCGCCGGTTCGTGATCGGCCAGACCGCCGGCAAATTTTTTCTCCAGCCCGGCGCGCGAGACCGCTTGATGCTCTTTGAATTTTTCTGCAAACTCCCCGGCTTGAAGTTCGGGGAATTTTTCTCGGATTACTTCAAACGGCAAACCATAGGTCTCGTAGAGTCGAAAGGCGGCGGCCGCGTCAAGATGCCGGAATTGTTCTAACTGACGAAGGCCGGCGGCTAACGAACGGGCAAATTGCTGGTTTTCTTGCGTAAAAACAACCAACGCCTCGTTAAATAATAAATCAGCGAATTTTACCTCTCGTCCGTAGGCCATCATCCGGCGCAAGAGACGACGCAAAATGTAGCCGGCGCCTTTATTCGACGGGCGCACTCCGTCATTTACTAAATTAATCACTCCCCGGACATGGTCGGCAATAATCCTCCGGGCGCGAAGCGGTAAAGCGACAGGTAATTTAGCCAATAACGGCACAAATAAATCAGTTTCAAAAATCGTCGGAGTACCCTGCACCACCATCGCCAACCGTTCCAAACCCATCCCGGTATCAACCCCGAGCCTGCCTGCCGGCTCGCCTCGATTCGGCGAAGCGGGCGAGGCAGGGGTCGGCAATTTTTCCAGCTGACCGTCGGGCCGGCAGTAGTATTCATTAAACACGAGATTCCAGATTTCCATTCCCCGAACATAAATCTCGGTAGTCGGGCCACAGGGACCCTCATTGCCGGTCGGACCCCAAAAATTATCGTCCTGGCCGCGGGTCCGAATATCGGTTAGACCCAAACCGCGCCAAATTTTTTCTGACTCTTCATCCTTATCTACCCCATTACCCCCGGCGAAAACAGTCACATAATTTATCGGCAGTCCCAGTTCTTTGACAATAAAATTATGAGCATAATCTATTGCCTCTTTTTTGCCGTAACCGCCGAAAGAGAAATTACCGAGCATCTCGAAAAAAGTCAGGTGCGACTCGTCGCCGACCGCGTCAAGATCCGAAGTCCGAAAACATTTTTGAACGGAAGCGACATTGCGCGAACCGAGTTCGCGTTCGGCCGCGGCCGGATCAGTGTAATACGGTTTGAATTGTTGCATACCAGCGGTGGTCAAAAGCACCGAGGGATCGCTCGGCACGAGCGAGGCCGAGGGCACAATTTTATGCCCTCGGCGGGCGAAAAAATCTAAAAATCTTCGGCGGATTTCTTCACTGGTCATAACCCCGATTCTAACACGAATTAAGAAACCCCGTTAGAAAGTTTCGTCCCTGACTCGTCAAAACCAGACGGCACAGATTTGGATGATGAATATCCGTTTGCGCCCGGTGAGGTTTTGCCGCCTGACGGCGACGGGCTATCTCCTCTTCCCGAATGAACTGGGTCATGCGGTTTTTAAAGAATTTTCCGTCCGGACATATCTCCATTGCTTGTCTCCTTTCATCAAAAAAGATCTGCCCGATCTAACCCTAAATTTATACATAGATGCGTTCAAAAGTCAATATCGAAATCTTATCATGCTCTTTTGAGTACAAAAAGATCCCGGCCTCAGCTCGGGATCGAGAAGAAGAAACGCTAACAACGACACTTAGCCAAGATGATCTCGGCCACGCGTCGAGTAGCGTTAGAATCAACAATCTGACGGCAAAATTCGCCGTGACTACTCGAACGGCGCGAGGGAGTAAAATCTTGAAGATTTTCCCAATCGCGCGCTCTGATTATCACTAACAGCTCTTTAAGTCGATCGATGCTTGAAGCCGGCACGGCCAACTCGGTCGCGATATGAGGCAAAACGCCGTTTGGGCAATCGCCGATGATGATGGTCGGCCGATCGGCCAGAACCGAGAGTAAGCTCTCTACCGCTTCCCCGCTGCAGATATTGAGATCGGCGGCAATTACCAGATGGTCAGGCGACTCCTCGTCCAGTAGTTTAGGATGGAAACGGCACACCCAGTTAACCCAATGAATCTTATCGGGGCTTACCGCTACCAGGGCGTGAAGTTGTTCTTCTATCCTGGCGGGATTACCGTCAGACCAATATACTGCCAAGAGATTATCCGACGGCACAGCCAGTAACCAACGCAACCGTTCACTGATCCCATCTCGTAATCTGATGAGTGTCGTCCACGCGGCCGCGGCCCGGGGCTTGCCAGTTACTTCAATCATTAGCTTTGGATCAGGATAAATATTCCGTACCATCTTGGCCGCGGCCTCATTGATGACGCAAAGTACATTAGGCGCGACCACTTTCAGCGAAGCATTGCCGGTACCGAAGAAATCTTGAACGCCGATCACCGGGATCTGATTGTCTTGCGCCCACCGTATCCAATCATTCGTGTAATAGGCGGCTGTGGATGAGACGCCGTAAACTACAACATCAATCTCTTCGGTCAGCGCCCCCGGTGCCGTAAAAGAAAAGGCCACTCCCCGTTTCCGTAACTCGTCCTTGGCCTGGCCATCGGGATCAGCTAACCACTTGATCCAAACTTTCTCCTTTCTATCCTCTCTTGCCAAACACTCCGCCACAAACAGAAGCTCAAGAGCCCCACCAATATCGCCAACGACGAAAGCGATATCGTACATCTTAGACTTCCTTTCTCAAAGATCTACATTTCCGAGTCAAACCAAACGTTGGTTTAACTTTGGATTATGCTACACTAAAACTTAAAAATCAGAAAATCACCCCGCCGCCGAGGCAGACATCGTGATCATAAATAACGCAAGACTGACCCGGGGTCACGCCATTTTGCGGTTTATCAAAAATTACTTTAATCTCTCCGGTCGCGGCGTTAATCCGGCAAGGCGCTAGCGGCGCGCGGTAACGGAGTCGGGCGCTATAAACCCGGCCTTCCTTAGGCAGATCGCCGAACCAATTCGGCTCGGCCAATTTAATTTCTCGGACTGACCACTCGCTTTGTTTAAGTTTGGCGGCGACCGTTAGAGTATTTGAAACAATATCTTTAGCCACGACATAATGCGGCCCGGCGCCAATCAAAGGTTTAGTAATGGTAAAACCGTGCCGCTCGCCGATCGTGTAGAACTGGACGCCGCGATGCCGGCCGATCACTTGGCCGGCCTCGCTTAAAACCAGTCCGGGGTTCTCCGGCAAGAATTTGGCGAGCCAATCTTTGAAATCAAACTGGCCGAGGAAACAAAGACCTTGACTGTCGGGTTTGGCGGCGTTAGGCAAGCCAAATTTCTGCGCTAACTGGCGCACGGCCGCTTTTTTATAATCACCGATCGGAAACAAACAATTCTTCAAGATCTCCGACTTAATTGACCACAGAAAATATGTTTGATCTTTTTCTTCATCTTTTGAAATTTGTAATTTGAGATTTGAGGTTTTTTCCAGCTTCGCATAATGCCCGGTGGCGATGAGGTCCGCCCCCTGGCGGATCGCTTCGCGAAAAAACGCGCCGAACTTAATTTGCTTATTACACATCACATCCGGGTTAGCCGTCCGACCGGCGCCGTATTCGCGCACCAGATAATCAATCACTGATTGCTGATACTCGCGAGACAAATCAAAGGTCAAAAGCGGAATTTTAAGTGCCGCCGCCGCGCGCCGGGCGTCGCGGCGCTCCTCACGCCAATCACAGCCGCCAGTGTCGGCGACCTCAATTTTGATAAACACCCCGACCACCTCATAACCCCGCTTTTTCAACAGGGCCGCGGCCACTGACGAATCCACCCCGCCGGACATGGCGACAAAGACTTTCTCACTCCGTGCCTTAGCCATAATTCCACTCTAGCTTAATCTGCGCTAGGATAAAAGGATGCTTGCGATCTGGTTTTACGCGGTGGGCAGTGTGGTGGTCGTCAGTTTAATTTCGTTGGTGGGCGTGATCGCGCTCGCTCTCAACGAAAGCCGTTTGCGGCAAATCCTTTTCTTCCTCGTCGCTCTCGCCGCCGGCGCACTCTTCGGCGATGTCACGATTCACCTTTTGCCGGAAATTTTTGCCGGCGGCGAAGCGAATGCCGCCGCGCTTACGGTGCTCACCGGCATCCTTATCTTTTTCAGCTTGGAAAAATTTCTGCACTGGCGGCACAGCCACCAAGTGGACGAATGCGAGGATCCAAACCACCACGAGCGCATCCAGCCGGTCGGTCATCTCAATCTAATCGCCGATGGATTGCATAATTTGCTGGACGGCGCCATTATCGGCGCCAGCTTCCTGACCTCGCCGGCGGTCGGCCTGGCGACGACAATCGCCGTAATCCTGCATGAAATTCCGCAGGAAATCGGCGACCTCGGTGTTCTGCTCCACGCCGGGTTCAGCCGCGGCCGAGCGGTTTTATTCAACGCGCTCTCGGCCTCGCTGGCGATCGCGGGGGTGATCGCCGCGCTTCTGGTCGGCGGCGAAACTGAACAATTCACTCAAGGATTTCTGGCGCTCGCCGCCGGCGGCTTCCTCTACATCGCCGGCTCGGACCTGGTGCCGGAACTCCATAAAACCACTGACCCCAAGAAGTCTCTCGCCCAATTCGGCGCGATTCTTATCGGGATAATTTTAATGTTAGCGCTCACTTGGCTTGAATAGACTATTGAAGATACTTGGCTTTGTTGGCGCGATGAGCGTCAAAATCAACCGCGTAATGGAAATTGCCGGCGCGGTCGGAGAGATAGTACCAGTAGTCAGTTTCGGCGGGATTTAAGGCCGCTTCAATGGCCCCCAGGCCGGGATTAGTGATCGGCCCGACCGGCAAACCGCGCAAACGATAAGTGTTGTAAGGCGAGGTTGTGGCCAAATCGCGGCTATCCAATTCAAAAGTATTTTTGCCGACAATATAGGGAAAAACCGCGTCCACCTGAAGCGGCATTTCATTATCCAAACGTTTCCAGAGAATACCGGCGATGATCTGACGCGCCTCGGGATCTCTGGCTTCTTTTTCCAAGAGCGAAGCCATAATGATGATTTGCTCCAGCGTCCGGCCGGATCTCGCGATCGCCGGCTGGAGCGATTTTATTTTTTCCTGCCAATTGTCGCGGAGATGATTGATGACTTCGGCTGGGCCAGCCGACGGCTGAAAAAAATAAGTGTCCGGGAAAAGATAGCCCTCCAGGGGCAGAGCCGCGGTCATAAACTCCGCGGCGGCGAAATCAGGCCAGGCGGCGGCGAGGATCGCCGCCATTTCCCGGACGGACGACCCCTCGGGAAAAGTTACTTTAACCGGCGCTAAGCCGTAATCGCCCAGCGCCAAACGCGCGGCGGTTGCCCAAACATTGCTCGGCCGGGCAAAATAGTAGTCGCCGGCGACCACGAGGCCGGGCCCCGGCCGAAGCGCCAGAACCGCGCGGAAGACGAGCGGCCACTTGATAATCCGGCGCCGAGCCAGATCTTCCGCCACCGCTCTAATCGTTTGACCTTGATTAATGGCGATTGTCTCGCCGATGGAAAATGGCGCCGGCGGACCAAAAAGTCCGACCCAGACAATCAAGGTTAAAAACAAAAATAGCAAAATCAATCGTCTCGAGCTCATCATTATTAAAGCGGCAGATCCACCGGCGGTTCGCCTTTCTTGGACTCAATCTTCTTCAGAGTCGGCGTCGTTGCCACCTGACCCGGGAAGTGGTAAATAGTCGCCAGTTCCTCGCCGTTTAAGACAAAAGGGCGGCGCTTATGCGGCGGATAGAACCAGGACCGGCGCCGGTAAGCGTCAAACATCCGCCGTTTCAGCCATTCAATCCGCAGGCCGCGAAAATCCTGCCACGGGTACTCAATCGTCGTCCGATTGAAAGTGGAAAAACCGTTCAGATGCAGGGAACTGTATTGCTTGACGCAACTGACCAAGCCGACCACGCGCGAGGCGTCGTATGATCCTTGTTTGACCAAATAAATTCCACGCAAACCGCAATCAAAACCGATTTTGGACACGCTCCGTTCCACTGCCTTGACCACCTCTTCTTCGCCGGGCGAGAGTCGGGGCGGAAATTTACCGGCTTCGAGCGGCTTATCGCGCTTCATCAATTTCTCAATCAACGCCTCCGAATCACCGCGCCAATCCTGTTTTTTAAACCAGGCGCCCGGTTTTTTAAAACGTTTTACCGTCGACATCACCAAAATTTGAATCCAAACTTGTTCGGACGGCCCGATTGAACCCAAAAATTCCAACACCGGCGTCAACGGGTCAATCTTGTGCTCTTCTTTTGGATTATCATCCAGGCCGTAATCAACATAAGTTTTAATCGGGTAAGCGTCGCCTTTGCTCAATTTAAACTCCGTTCCCCACATGAGCCACTCTGACCCGGGCGCGCCGTAAGGCGGAATGTTATTGACATAATCTTCCACTTCGTAAATTTCCACTTCTGGATATTGCGAGTAGATTTGCGCTTCGACCAGATTTTTGTGGAATTTTGTGGTCCGAATGAAAAAATGAACCTCGCCGCCGACCGAGGCGAGCTCTAACGAAAACCAGGCCGGGACATAACCGCGGAACCACTGATCGATTTTATTTCCAGCATAAGTTTGGAAAAAGATCCCGTTCACTATCTCCATCGCTTTAGGCGACTTGGTAATCTCGCGCGGGATTTTAATTTCCAAAAACGTCCAGGGCGTATTTTTAATATACTTGGATCGCGTGTAATAACGCCACAAATGGACCAGCCAATAAATCAGCACGACCGGCAGCCAGTACGGCGCCGTCTCCAGCGCGGTTCTAATCAGTCGAAAAAACGACTCGTTAAAAAATTGAGCTAGCTGAACGAGCATTGTTCCATTGTATCATAATTTCTGAAAAACTGCCGCGATTAAAGAAAAGCTCCCTTGAGTCTGCCGGTTGGCGGATCGCGGGAGCTTCTTGCTTCTCATCGTGATGATGATCAGAAAACTAAAGATGTGGGACGTCTTACTGACGTGGAGGCGGTTCGAGATGGTGGGAAGTGACGAGTGATTCGCCGCTGCTTTGCTTCGCCGGGGAATTGACGCGGCCTTCAAGTCATCAAGTCAAGGTTAAACCTTGCCAGTCTTATCCGAAGTGTAAAAAAGTAAAAAAAAGTTGCAATATTTGCGCGATCGCTGAAATCTGACCAAATTTTAATTTTTGTTCAACCAGTTAATGGCAAGGGTTCCCCTTGCCAACGGCTTATTCCAAAAATTACAGCGCGTCGAAATCGCCATAAGTAATCGAGCAAATTTCAACTGTCGGGAGGCGACGCCTCCCGTAACTAGCATCCCGTAAGTGATTACATCAAACCACTAAATAGCGGCCTTGTTTGTCTTGGCGAAAATGCTTAGGATTTTTCAAATTAACCAGGATAGTGCTACCTTTGACATAACGTTCTTTGAGCACCCGCGAGAGCACCTCTTCTTCGGTCAAAGGGCCGTGTTCTTTGAGAATATTCTCGATCACCTCGCGGACAATGCCGGGCCGGTAACCCCAATCGGTCAAGGCGTACATACCGCGGCCGACCAAAACAAAACGTCGGTCTTTGATCAACTCATTGTGGCAAGTGGCCGGATTAGCCCGGCGCTCGAACGAATCGCTAATCGCCTTAGCCACTTCCATAAAATGCATCGGCGACCCGTGTTGGCGTAAA
>JACOZG010000010.1 GCA_016181465.1 Candidatus Vogelbacteria bacterium
TCACTCGACAAAACAAGCTTCTCGCGCACAACACGCGGAAGCTTTTTGACGATGCGTTTCGCTGATGTGGTAACAATAAGTTCAAACATGGTCTTTCTATTCGAGTACCGAAGAGAGGGCTTCAACTTTCCCCTTTTTCACATCATCCAAACTCTGCTCAATATGCTTCATGAATTTCTTATCCATAAGAAGAGCGAGGCTTTCTTCGTCTGCGGGAGAGAGAAATTTCTGGTATGATTTTTGAAAAATTTTATGAAAAAATACAATCACCGGCAGATTGAAAAAAAGTGGCAAAAAGAGTGGCAGAAGAAAAAACTTAATCAGGTAAACCAGAGATCTCGGAAGAAGAAATGCTATTGTTTAGTTGAGTTTCCTTATCCGTCAGGAGAAGGGTTGCATGTCGGGCATATCCGCAGTTATACGGCAATGGATGTGGTGGCGCGTAAACGTCGGGCTGAAGGGTATGAAGTGCTTTACCCGATGGGCTGGGACGCTTTTGGCTTGCCGACCGAAAATTACGCCATCAAAACCGGCCGGCCGCCGGCTCTGATCACCCGACAGAATATCAATCGTTACCGCAAACAACTCCAATCACTCGGTTTTTCTTTTGACTGGTCGCGGGAGATCAATACTTCGGACCCAAATTACTACCACTGGACCCAGTGGATGTTCCTGCAATTTTTCAAGGCCGGGTTAGCGTGCAAAGCTAAGATGCCGATCAATTGGTGCCCGCAAGATAAAATCGGTTTGGCCAATGAAGAGGTGGTGGATGGCAAATGCGAACGTTGCGGCGGGCCGGTGGAAACGCGGGAGAAAAAGCAGTGGTTGCTCCGGATCACTAAATATGCCGATCGGCTCGACCGCGATTTGGATCTAGTTGATTATCCCGAGCCAATCAAAATTCAGCAGCGGAATTGGATCGGGAAATCAAATGGGGTGTTGATTAAATTCGGGAGTATTGAAATTTTTACCACCCGGCCGGAAACAATTTTCGGCACCACTTTTATCGCGCGACACGGAAACACTGACCGTTTTACCGGCGAGTACGTGGTCAATCCGGCCAATCAAGAAAAAATTCCGATTTGGGAAGCGGTTTATGTGATGAAGAACGTTGGCACCGGCGCGATTATGGGCGTGCCGGCGCATGACGAGCGCGATCTAGAGTTTGCTCGAAAACATAATTTGCCGATTAAGGAAGCGGCGAAGGCGATTACGGAATTTGTCGGCGGAAAAATGACGACTAAATACAAACTTCGCGATTGGATCTTTTCCCGTCAGCGGTATTGGGGCGAGCCGATCCCGCTTGTTTGGTGCGAGCGCTGCCAAAAATGGCAGCCGGTACCGGAGAAAGATCTGCCGGTTAAGTTGCCGCCGGTGAAAAAATATCAGCCGACAGACACCGGCGAGTCGCCGCTCGCCGCGATTGAATCGTGGGTTAGCACGAAGTGTCCAAAATGCGGCGGTCCGGCTCGGCGCGAAACCGATACGATGCCCAATTGGGCCGGCTCAAGCTGGTACTACCTCGCGTACCTCGGAGCGAAAAACTTAAAACGAAAAACGAAAAATAGGCTCAACTTTCATTCTTTAATTCCTAACTCTCAACGCTGGCTTCCCGTTGATTGGTACAACGGCGGCCTGGAGCACACGACTCTGCACCTTCTATACTCGCGGTTTTGGCACAAGGCGCTTTATGATTTAAAACTGGCGCCGGGCAAAGAACCGTACGGCAAGCGCACTTCGCACGGACTTATTTTGGCTTCGGGCGGCGAAAAAATGTCCAAGTCACGGGGCAATGTGGTCAATCCGGACGAAATCGTCAAACGGTTCGGCGCCGACACCCTCCGGGTTTATGAAATGTTTATGGGGCCTTTTGATCAGGCGATCAGTTGGCACGAGGATGGGCTAATTGGCGCGCGGCGTTTTCTCGAACGAGTTTACAAACTTGGTTTGAAAGTTAAAAGTCAAAAAGCAAATATCAAAGTTGCCAATCAAAAATTAAAATTGCTTCTCAATCAAACAGTTCAAAAAGTCGGCGAGGACATTGAACAGATGAAATTCAATACCGCGATTTCGGCCTTGATGATTTTGTCGAATAATTTTGAAAAAGAGCCAGCCGTTGCCATCTCTGATCTTAAAGTGTTTTTGAAACTGCTGTCGCCATTCGCGCCGCACCTCGCTGAAGAAGTGTGGCGCGGACTGGGTGAAAAACTCTCGATTCATCTCGCGCCTTGGCCGAGAAAACGTCAAGTGAAAATTGTAAAAGTAAAGATTGTCATTCAAATCAACGGTCAGACCAGAGATGTCTTGGAAACCGCGCCGGGGTTAGAGGCCGAAGCGCTCAAACTGGCCGCGCTCGGGCGGCCGAAAATTCAATTATGGATTAAAGACCGACCGATTCGACGATTAGTGACCGTGCCCGATCGGTTGATTAATATTGTCTTGTGATTTGACGCGGTATTGACGAAGTGATATAAATAGATTATTAATCAAAATATGGCTAAAAACATAGTCAAAGATACTCTGTCTTTCAAGCCTAAAATAGCGGTTAGAACGCTCGTTGCTTTTCTGCCCGACCGCGCCCAGGACATACTGAAAAAACGTTTCGGCTTGGAGGACAAGGAGCGGATGACGCTTGATGCGATCGGCCAGAAATACGGCATTACCCGTGAACGGGTGAGGCAAATTGAAGAATTTTCTCTCCGCGCGATCAGGCGGTCGGGAGAATTTACCGCGGCCGGAGAAATTTTTTCCGAGCTTCGCCAGTCGCTCCACGATTACGGCGGCATTGCCCATGAAAGAGAATTCTTAAAGCATCTTGACGCCGACGAAGTTAATCAAAATAATCTCCACTTTCTTTTGGTGCTCGGCAACGAATTCACCAGATTGAAAGAAGATGAAGAATTTCACCATCGCTGGACGATTGATAATAATTTGGCCGAACGGGTGCATCAATTACTGCGTCAAGTCGCCGCTGGCCTCAAGGCGGATGATTTGCTTTCGGAAGATGAGATGGTGGAACGGGTGCTGGCGGCCAGCGCCGAACGTCTGGCTGATGAGGGTACTACCGATAAGGCCCGGCGCTGGCTCTTGATCTCCAAACAATTGGGTCTTAATCCGGTCGGCGAGTGGGGATTGGCCAGTTCGCCGAATGTCCGCGTCCGCGGCGTCCGGGATTACGCTTTTCTGATTTTACGCCAACACGGGTCGCCGATGCATTTTATGGAAGTGGCTAAGGCGATTAGCGATTCGTTCGAGCGCCGGGCTAATCCGGCCACTTGCCACAATGA
>JACOZG010000011.1 GCA_016181465.1 Candidatus Vogelbacteria bacterium
ATTACAAGCGCACTTTAACTAAACTAACTTGCCACCATTATTTAGTTCCAATTTATTTTCCTTTAGTCGTCGGGAGATAGTGATTTCCGTAGTCGCCTTTGTGGCTGTCCTGGCGGTCATATGGCTTTTGTATTCTCGCTTATCAGTTTCTCCCCAGCAAAACACCGTGGCCCAGAGAGCCGCCGAGCAAGTGGCCGAGGTAGAAAATCCGTTCAAAGCAAGTAATCCGCTCATAGGCGTCAAGACGAATCCCTTCGATAAAGCGAAAAAGGTGCTTAATCCTTTTGAACAATAATATGAGACGGCTTTACATTATACTTATAGCGATTGGCATCTTTTTTGCCGGAGGAGTGGCACAGGCACAGACTGAAGCCATGAGCGCCGCGCTCGGCGAATTGAGCGAAATCTATGGCTCCCCGGTGGTCCGTGTCGATCAAGCCCGGGCGATCTGCGATCAAGAACAGTATATCGTCGAGTGCGCCAAGATAGGCAAGAAATACGACCTTTTTTCTGAAGAACGGGAACGCGAGGTTGATGTTCTGTTGACTCAATTTAAGAGCGACGTGGTAACGGAATTTAAACAGTGCGAGAGCACGGAATGTCTGATTGGCGTCGCCACCAGAATCGCCCGAGAGTTAAGCAAGGCCAACCCTGGCCTCGCGCGAACTATCGATCTGACGCCCGAGCGCGTGAGCGAGAAGCGCGCCATTATCGACGTCGCTAAGACGATCGGGGTGAATATTGATGAATGCCGGACCATGGACCCGGACACCGCTTCAGTTGATCTCTTGCGCGCCTGCGCCAAACTGGCAAAACATGACACCATCCGAAGATATATTCCCGAGGAGTCCCGCGCCAATGTCGAAAAGACAGAAAGTACAGCCGCTCTCAAGGAGGCCTTGGAAAGAGGAGAAATTGCCTGTGGTGATGGCACGATTGAGGGCTGCGGTAAATTCTGCCTTAATCCCGGCTCGGGGACACAGGGAGGAGCCGCTACTATCCCTCCGGTCTGTCGCCAGATTGCCGAACGATTTTTCGGTAATGAAGGGGTAAGAGAGCTCGATAACGCCTACCAACGCGTCCGCTATACATACGATGAGGCGCAGATCATCTATACGGAAGAATACAGAAACCGTCTGCGAGAGGGCACAACCACGCCTAACACCCTGCTTTGCCCGAATATTATCAACTACCCTTGTCCGCCGGGTCAGTACCGTCAAGAATCGGTCAACGAGTTAGGTTGCTTCGCTCTTAGCGCTTGTATCCCGTTTAACACCAACACCCTGCCTGAATTGAAAGATAAAGGAGTCCAGCAAGTCACTTGCCCCGCTCTGCCAACTGTGAGCGCGTGCTCGAGCGGTGAAGAGCGGGTGGCTACCTATAGCTCCCCCGCATGCGGCACCTATTATGCCTGCAGGCCTAAAGTTGAGAATCGTCCGACCGTATTTCCGTTTACCTTCAAAAGCGGCAGGACGGTTAGTTCTTTCGAAGAGGGTCGCGTTTACTGTTATGAATCGGGAACCAATGGAGCCACAGCGCGCGGCGACAGAGAGGATTGTTCGCGAGTACTACATATCACTGTGCCCGAAATACCACCGGAAAAACAGTGCGCGGGATACGGCACTGGCTGGCATAGCATGGACCAGAGCGGCAATTGCTTTAATGAGAGCATGACCGAGTACCGCACGCCCGGCGGCGCGCTCCAACAGTGCTCGACCGCTTTCGTCTACGGCTGTACCTCTAACTATAATGTTCCAGTGCCAAGCGGGCAAAAAGAGCAGGTCTGGAACACTCTCGGACTTCGCTCGTGGATACGTTCCGATGCTTCAGCGTCGCGCATTTCAGAGTTGAAAGCGGCCTGCGCCAATGTCTCCTCCAATGCCAATATATGGCTCTCCGGAGCAGGGACGCAATCAAGTGCCGACTTCGGCATGCCGGATGCGGAGAAGTGCCGCAAAGCATCATCCTGTACGTCCGCACAATATTGGGACGGAGGCGCATGCGTTACCGCAACGACCGCGACAACCACTTGGCCATGGACGGGCTACGGAACAACCACTCCCGGTGAATATAAAGGAGATGCCACCTCATGTCCCGGATTTGCTTACAGCCGTTGGGACCAGCGTGGCGCCCGCTATTGCCAGCTTAATAATCGGACGTCGTGCCAATATTTCTATCCGCAGTACTTGACCGAAAGCAATTACTCACCCGCCAGTTGTCCCGCAGAACAATCAACAGGAACTGTTTCAGGAAGTTGTTCGACAGAACTCCTGAACCTTCTCGGTTCCGGATGCCATTCGATGGGGAACGCCTGGTTTAACAGCGCCATGACAAGCTATGTCATGCCGGGAGGAACTGCTGTGCGAAGTTGTACAACCGAACCGATTTCTGGTTGTTCAGGAACAACCAACACGAGCTCATGTCCTTCGGGTCAATACTGGAGTGGTACAAGCTGTGTGCCATCCACAACCTCTACCGGCACTGGAGGCTATGGTTCTTGTGGCAGTTATACAAGTCAATCGTCATGCACGAGCGTTGCGAACTGTTACTGGTATTCTGGTTCATCGTCATATTGTTACTACCAAAGCGGCAATTCATCATCCTGTCCATCAGGCCAATACTGGAGCGGCACAAGCTGTGTCACCTCATCCGGGGGGTATGAAGGTCCCTCTGGTTCTGCCTTGTGTAGCGATGGCATTGATAATGATGCGGATGGTCTTATCGACAACGCAGATTCCAGCTGTCAGTACTCTTCTACCACCACTGGTACCACTGGAGGTTACGAAGGCCCTTACGGCTCCTCCTTGTGTAGCGATGGCATTGATAATGATGCGGACGGCCTCATTGACAGCGCGGATACGAGTTGCCAATCTTCCTCATCTGCTACATGCTCGTCGGGTCAGTATTGGAACGGGAGCAGTTGTGTATCTACTACCTCAACATCATGCCCCTCTGGTCAGTACTGGAATGGGAGTGCTTGCGTGAACACATCTACCACTGATTGCGCTTCCGGGCAATACTGGAACGGTAGCACTTGCGTCTCTTCTCAAACATCAAGCTCCTGCTCGTCAGGTCAGTACTGGGATGGAAGCGCCTGCGTCTCTTCCCAGACGAACACAACAACCAGTCCAGATTACTCCAGCCAGCAATCAAGTTGCTCCGCCGCGGGCGGAACATGGGATAGCGCCAGTAACTACTGCAGAATGCC
>JACOZG010000012.1 GCA_016181465.1 Candidatus Vogelbacteria bacterium
GCCTCGTAGACCTTCTGCCAGACGGCAAGAGTGAGGATGACCGGGGAAGTATCGTTCAATTTTCCAACGCCGATGGCCATGATAATTTCTCCTTTAATTAACAAAGGACTGATTTTGCTAAAAACAACGCGTTTTCAGCACTATTTAGATGATAGCAAATCTTGAAAAATTTGTCAAATTAACGCAGTGGTTCAACCCAACAAACCGAGGGTCTTCAAAATAAACGCGTCCTCAAAGGCGAGATCGCGGAGGGCGTCATAGCGACCCGAGGGACCGATGTGGCCGGCGCCGAGATTGGTTTTAAGCAACAGCAAATTGTCATCAGTTTTAAGTTCCCGAAGCTTGGCCACCCATTTGGTCGGTTCCCAGTAGTTGACTCGCGGATCGTGCAATCCGGCGGTGACTAGGATATGCGGATAATTCTGCGGCAGGATATTGTCATACGGCGAATAGGATTTAATGTAGTCGTAAAATTCCGGCTGGCGCGGATCGCCCCACTCGCCGTACTCTTGTTCGGTCAGAGGCAGAGTTGGATCAAGCATGGTATTAAGCACATCAACAAACGGCACACCGGCCACGATGGTCTGAAACAAATCCGGCCGCAGATTAGCCACCGCGCCCATAAGCAAACCGCCGGCGCTCCGGCCCAGAGCGACCAGACGCTCGGCCTTGGTGTATCCTGACCTGATTAAAAATTCCGCGGCGGCAATGAAATCGGTAAAGGTATTTTTCTTATGCAAAAACTTGCCTTGTTCATACCAGCCGCGGCCAAGCTCCCCGCCGCCGCGGACATGGGCAATGGCGAAAATAACGCCGCGATCAAGAAGCGAGATTCGCGTCGCCGAAAAACCCGCCTCGATGACCTCCTCGTACGCGCCGTAGCCATAGAGTAAAAGCGGCCGGGAACCGTCAAGCGCGAGGGGTTGGCGATAAACAAGCGAGATTGGAATCCTGACGCCGTCGGCCGCTTCGGCCCAGAGCCGTTCGCTCTCGTAATGACTCGGCTCATAGCCCGACGGCAATTCTTCTCGTTTGCGAAGCGTCTGCTCGCCAGTGGCAAAATAATAATCATAGACCGTCTCTGGAGTAATAAACGATGAATAAACAAAGCGAAAGCAATCGGTCGTGAATTCCAAATTTAAATCAGACGCGAGAGTGTAGACCGGCTCGGTAAAACGAAGACGCCCTCTCTGCCAAGTGGCGAGGTTGATTACTTCAAATTGCGGCTGGGTATTTTCCAAAAGTTCAAGCACCAAATGGGTTTTGAACACTTCAAAATCTTTCAGGATCACACCGGGCCGCGCCGGCACGACCTCTCGCCAGCGGCTCCGGCCGGGCGCGTCAACCGGCGCCGCCATCAGACGGAAATCCGGCGCGCCGTCATTGGTGAGAATAAACAAGGTGTCGCCGTCGGGATGATGATCGGGAAAATATTCCAGATCCGGCCGCCGCGGCTCAAGGAGCCGCGGCGGAACTGACGGCAAATCAGCGTCAAGCCACCAGCTTTCCGTCATCGTCTGATTCTCAACCTCAATAAAAATCAGCCGCCGGCTCCGAGTTTTACGCAACCAAACATTAAAACCCGGTTTGGTTTCCTCGTAGATCAACAAATCGGTTCCCGGTGGCGCCGCCAAACGATGCTTGAACACCCGATGCGGCCGGTGTGCCGCGTCAAAAACCGTATAGAAAAAAGCTTGGCTGTCATTGGCCCAAGCCAAAGTGTAATAAGTGCCGTGGATCTCTTCCGGTAGCAATTGACCTGTCGTCAAATCTTTGACACGCAAGAGAAAACTTTCACTGCCGTCGGTGTCTAAAGAATAAGCCAGATAGCGATGATCCGGACTGATCGAAAAGACCCCGAGACGGAGATAGGCCAGCCCCAAGTCGCTAGCCAAAACATTGAGATCAAGCAAAATTTCCTCCGGCGCGACTAGGTTGCCTTTCTGACGGCAATAAATCTCATATTGCTTACCGGCCTCGGTCCGCGAGTAATAATAGTAATCATCAAGCTTGGCCGGCACGGTCTGGTCTGTTTCCTTAATCCGGCCTTTCAGCTCGTCAAATAATTGTTTCTGCAATTCGGCGGTACCCGCCATCACTGACTCGGTATAAGCATTTTCCTGTTTCAGATAAGCCAAAACTTCGGGCTGATCTTTTTCCCGAAGCCAAGCGTAGTCACCGTTAATTTTTTTCGCCCGCGGCGGTTGGATCATTTGCCATAATTTATAACCTGAAAAGAAAAAAACCGCCAGCAGGATAAACCCGCTGGCGGGCGAAGGGTAAGACGATTGAGAAGTTACGCCGCTGACGGGGTCAGCGCGCCTGATTCAATCATGGCGCCAGCCGTGGCTTTGATCACCTCGGCTGTTTCTAATGCGCCGAGCGCGATCCGTTCCCTGGCGTTAGCGACCTCTCCCAGCCGAATTGATTGAACAAATTTTTGCCTGCCTCGCCGCCGCGCCGCTCGCCGCGCGGCTCGCTTCAAACCTCGCTTCAGACCTGGCAACTTTATCTGTCTTTTCATTGCGGCACTCTCCCTTTTGTTAAAAGACCAAAAACAAATCTCCCTACCCAATGTCTAGTCTACGCCAGAAGGAAAAAATAATCAAGACTCTGGCAGGCCAAATTTGTTTAAGCTGCCTGATGTCGGCCGTCGGCGCAAGGGCAGGCGACGAGTGGCTCGCCCTGCTTCGAGCAACCCGCGGCTTCGCAGACTTTTGGCACCTCGGACACCCCGTGGCATTCTCCGGGACAAATGTAATGCATGGTTTTCATTATAGCAAGAAAAGGCGCCGGACCCTAAGGTCTGACGCCTTTGTACTGGGGTTACCCTTAACACGGTCTTGATGGCGACATCTACGGAGACCTCAACAAAAACACGAAACCGACGACAAAAACAAGAAAACAAAAGCCGGCTCCCGCCAGACAAGCCAGAAACGGCTTTTTCTTCATGGTCTCCTTCACCGCGCTGCCAATACCGATCATCGCCAAGGGCGCTAGAACACAAATCAGAATCAACAAGTACTTAATCCCCATATTTCGTTCCTTTCTCTAAGTCTCCATTGTGAAAAAGAACACCGTTCGAAAACATACATTCTCGAACTGAAAATTCTTGTTTGAAATGCAACTCATATATTCTTGATATATGCGAAAAACATTTGAGCATTTGGACTTTCGGGCTCGCGATCGAATCGAGGCACT
>JACOZG010000040.1 GCA_016181465.1 Candidatus Vogelbacteria bacterium
AAAAATCAATCTGGCCAACCACTTCCCGTCTGACACAGATAAAACCGGCGGTCAAATCATGAATCGGCAGACCGGTTAGAAGACGAGAATAGAGATTCCCCGCTCGACTCAAAAATTGACGCCACCATTCCCAATTCTCAACCCCGCCGCCAGGAATGTAACGAGATCCGATCACTAAATCATAATCCTTAATTCGGACCAATAAATCCTTGAGATACTTGATTTGGTGGGAACCATCAGCGTCCATAGTGATGATCGCCCGAATATCTGACTGGCCGCGCACTGACGCGTAAGCCGCCTTATAGGCATCGCCTAAACCATTCTTAACCGACCGCCGAAGTAAATTGAGCCGGGGATATATTTTCTGAAGTTTGGCCACCTGATCAGCCGTACCATCTGGCGATTGATCATCAATAACTAAAATGTGGATATTAGGAAAGGCGGAAAAAATCTCCGGCAACAAAAAACTGATATTATTCTTCTCGTTATAAGTCGGGATGAAAATCAAATCTCTCATCAATTTGAAACCGCGGGAGAAAAAATGGCCCGTTGATAAACACGAAAACTGATCACCGCGATCAAGGCGCCGGCGATAATTTGGCTAAGCAAATACTGCAAGCGCCAACCCTCTACTAATGAATACACTAACAAAGTATTTAATGACAGACTGCCGGTGGTTACAATCAAAAAAGCCACAAACTGGCGCCGGACCCGACGCATTGACTTCTCGCGAAAGGTCCAAAATTTTTGTAAAGTAAAACTGACAAAGACCGCCAAAAGAAAAGCAAAAATAGAAGACAGCAAATACCAGACAGCAAACCATTCAGTCAACGCAAAAAGGGTTGTCAGATTAACTAGAGCCGCTGTCCCGCCGGAAATGACATATCTAAAAATCTTCAGATAGTCCATAGATTAGAATAGGCCCTTAAGTATAACTGTTTATCTTGAATGAGACAATTTTTAAGTGTCGCTTTTTTAGGAACGAACAAGGCTTGTTTAATTAAATCAACGAGAGTCGTCCGGGTGGCGATGATCGCCCCGACCTCACGGGCTACACCGACATCAGTGGAAACCACCTGGCAACCGCAAGCCAACGCCTCGATAATGGTCCGACCATAACCTTCGTAGAGCGAAGTGACCAAAAATAAATCGGCGGTTTTGTAATATGATGCCAGATCATCGGTCCAAGGTTCGAAAATAACATTAGCTTTTAGCTTATAGCTTTTAGCTTTTAGCTTTTTTTCTTCTGAACCGTCACCAACAATTACTAGGCCGGTTTTGGGTCGAAATTTGACAATCTCATGCATCGCTTCAATCGCCAAGCCGATATTCTTCTCTCGCGTAAAACGCGAGGCCATTAGAATAATCTTATCAAATTGCGGATATTTTTTACGGAGATCGGTTTTAATTGGCGAGTTTTTAATTTTTCCTACATCGACAAAAACCGGCAAAATCACTGGGTTAGCTTTTATTCGACAACCGGCGGATTGCAGGGAATCGGCAATCATTCGACTGACAACACGGACACTATCGGCTCGCGGTAACAAAAAACGAGCCAGAAGTACACGGATTTTATTTAAAAACGATTCGTGCCAGAAATAAGGATTCAAAAAATCAGTGTGGATTTGGAGCTGGAGTTTCGCGGCCAAACGCCGGCTGACAAACCAAGCGGCCAAACCACATTCAAACGGATCCTGCCCACTTACTACTTCGATACCGATACCCCGAAACTGACGGCCTAATCTGACTGCGTCCCAGACATAGTGCCAGCGGCTGGCAGAATTAGTCGGGTAAATCCAAACATTGGAAACGATTTGCTCGGATTGCAAACCCAATGATCTTTTAGCAAAAACGACAATGTGTAATTCTGTCGAGGCCGTGGCTAAATCAATAATCCTCTGTCGAACCTCGCTCCCAACCACAAACAACTGGCGATCAGAACCGATAGTAAGTACTTTCATATTTATTTGATAACGGCCAAAAATTCATCAGCAATTTCTGACCAAGAATGAGCAAAAGAAAAATTAGCGACTTTCTGGCTCTGCCGTTGATAATTATTTTGGTCCGTTAACCACATTATCTTATTTTCAATATCTTCAACATTTAATGGATCAATATACAAACCAACTTCACCTAGACGATCGCGTAAACCGTTTTCTGCGCTCAAAATAAAGGGTTTGTTGTACTGGACCGCTTGCAAGATTAGATTGGGGCTTATTTCTGAGAGAGACGGTACGATTAGAGCGTAACAATTTTTTATTTTTTCGGCCAATACCTTGGGTAGCCATTGGCCGATTTCAAACGAAAAGTCGGTTTGTTTTAAAATGTCGAGATTTTTTAATTTTAAGTTCCGGCCGGCGACTAGAAAAACTTGTTCTCTCGGGACGCCAGCCGGCAGTTTCGGCCCGTAATAATTTTCAATAATCGCCGTCTTAGACAGATCAAGATGGTACGGCTCGAGCCAGATTTGCCTTTGCCAGTTAGTGCTGAAAATTAATTTATGACAATGTTTGACGGTCCAACGGGATAAATAAAAAATTATTTTTTCTTTCAAATTTAACTTGGCCAAACTGGTTAGATAAAAATTCCGTAATAATACTGGGTTACCAGTCCGCTCAACATACCATTCCCACAAAAAATCGCCGCCGGTGCGGATGATGACTTTTTTACCCAGTAATTTCGCCGTGGCGACTACTGGAAATCCAACGCTGAAAGTATCTAGAGCCAAAATGAAATCGGCTCTGGCCGCTTTTGGTAAAAGCGAAAAAAAATAAATCAAGTGCCGTAGACCAGTCGGCCAGCGCAAGAACTTGCCAAAATAAGCAACGATAACTTCGTGTCCTTGCTGACGCCACACCGTCTCCAAATTTTTCGCATACTGCGCCGGTCCGCCGATGTCCGGCGGATAAAGCGGCGTGGCGATTAAAATTTTCATCGTCAGAAACATTAACTCTTCTTGGCTAAATTGTCCATAATTTGAGCCATTTCTTGAGCAATAGTGTTCCAATTATACTTTTCTTCCACTAACCTTTTTGCTTCTTCTTTTACCTCCGCCACCTTTTCAATATTGGCAGGATCAAGAATATATTGCACTTTATCGGCAATGCTTTGGGGATTATTAACTTCACAGAACCAGCCCGTTTTGCCATCTTTAAGAAAATCCGGTATCCCGCCGACCGGCGTGCCGACCACCGGCACGCCGGCGGCCATCGCTTCCAAAAACGAGTTACCCAACCCCTCCGAGCGCGCCGGCCGGCAGAAAACATCGGCCCGGCCGAGGCAGTCAGGAATCTGAATTGGCGACACCGCGCCAAGAAACTCTACGCGCTTATCAAGGTTCAACCTTGATGTCAACTGTTTCAAAAAACTTTCTTCCGGACCAGAACCAACAATCACAAGTCGGATATTCTCCGGCAAAAACCGCATCGCCTCAATTAAAACATCAACGCCGTTTTTCTTTACCAATCTTGAGGTTGTGATGATTATTTTTTCTTTCCTATTTAACTTCTCACCTCTCACTTCAAACTTCTCAATATTCACCCCATTCGGCACCACCGTGATCGAACACCGCGCCCCCATCTGGCGCGCCCAGCGCGCGAGGTAATGCGAAATCGCGGTGATATGATCGGCGCGGCGAAAGACGCCGAACAGTCGCGGCCCGAGAAGTCGGGCACGATAAGCCAAACTGTCTAAATCATCCCCTTCCTGCAAGGTCAACAGAAACGGCAGGGTGGAAAATGGGACACCACGTGGGGTATCCCACTGTGGCCGCCGTTTGAACAGCGTCGCGGCCATCCCGGCTTGATTGGCCATAATCGCCCAAACCAAATCGTAATTCTTCGTCCGATGCTGTCGTACCGCTCGCCGACAAGCCCAAATCGGGTAAAGGTATTTTGACCAAAAATTTTTGATGTCGGCGTTAATTACCTCAAATTCAAATTTATCCGCCAGGCGGTCGGTAATCTCCTTCACTGCCACCTCGGCCCCGCCAACGAACGGAAAATAAGCCAGAGAAAAAATTAGGATTCTCGGACGGCGCATCAATCCACTTTTAACAGCTTCTCCAATTCTTCCCGCGGCACTTCGTTTCTTTTCGGTTCGATTTTCGGTTCAACCGTCGCTGACGGGGGTGGGGCGATTGGCGGCGGTTTTTTCTCCATAATCGCTTTTAGCGACTGACGCAATTCTTCTTTGGTTTTCTCCTTCTCGGTGGCCGAGAGTACTTTTTTCTCAAGCGGCGGCCGGTTTTTCAACGCCCCCAAAGAAACGACTCTGGCGGCCGAATTAAAACTCTGACCAGCGACCTTTTTAACCGGCGGCTCGGCCGGGCGCTGATTGCCGTGCCAGGCGACAATTTCGGTTTCCACGGCGCCGCGCGGCCGGGCGTAAGCCCGCCGCGAATGTTCAATCACTCTGTCTCTTGACGAATCCTGCAGGAGCGGAATCGGCGGCAGGGTGACAGCCGAGAACGGCGGCGAACCGACGCCGTCAATCATCAGCGTCAGATAAACTTGAGCAAAACCCAAATTCACTAAATCCTCTTGGGTGAAAGTCGGGAAGAAAATTTTCTCCAGCACTTCGGCGTCAAATGGACCGACGCGGAAAGCCACGATCGTGCCGACATTGCCGAAAACCGCGGCCCGCACCTCTTCGGCCATCTGTTCAATGTACTGATGCGCCAGAGCCAGCGACAGTTTGTATTTCCGCGCCTCGGACAAAATATTGGCAAAAGACTCGTTGGCAAAGGACTGGAATTCGTCCACAAAGAGGTAGAACGGCGGCAAGGTCCGCAACTCCGGCCCGGACAGATTGGCCCGCGACATCGCCGTCAGATACAGTTTAGTGATGAGCATAGAACCGAGCAGATTGGCATTGCCCTCGCCCATCCGGCCCTTGGACAAGTTGACAATCAAAATTTTCTTCTGATCCATAATCTCGCGGCAATCAAACGAAGATTTCGGCTGGCCGATGATATTGCGGATCAAGGGATTGGAAGTGAACTGGCCGACCTTGTTTTGAATCGCCGGTGTGGCCTCGGCGGCGAACCGTTCGGTGTACTTGGCGAACTCATCCACCCAAAACGATTTGACCGACGGATCAGCGATATTATCCACCACTTTCTTCCGATACTCCCGGTCGCTAAGCATTCGGTTGATGCCGAGAATGGTCGAACCGGGGTACTCGAGCAAAGCCAGCAAAGTATTGTTCAGAATATATTCCATCCGGGCCGACCAGGCGTCTACCCAGATTTTCTTGAAAGCGCTCATCAAGCCGTTAGCCACCAGATGCCGCTGGTCCTTGCCGACATCTTCCATCACATTGAAAGAAATCGGGTAATCGAGATCAAACGGCGCGAAATAGATGACATCTTTAATCCGCGCCGGCGGCACATAGTCCAAAAGTTTTTCCGCGGTCTCGCCGTGCGGATCCACAAAGGCCAAACCCCGTCCCGACTGGATGTCTTGAATGGCCATATTCTCAAGCAAGGTGGATTTGCCCATGCCGGTTTTGCCGATGACATAGAAATGCCGCGCCCGATCGCCGTTTTTAATGCCGAAACGGGTCTTTTTGCCGCGAAAGTCAGTTTCGGCAAAATAAGCGACCTCGGAGTTCAAACTGTCTTCAGCCATACTGTTAATAATAACACGGTTGACTAAAATTATCCCGCGGGTGTATAATGGGTTTGGATGGATCCTTGTAAACGTTAAGGATTTGACAACCTGAAAACCCGAAACAAGGGAGGAAAAACAATGAAGGGAATAGGCAAGGTGGGAGTGTTTTTACTCATCGTCTCGATTGGCGGCGGGGTCGCGGCCGTTCTGATTCCGAAGTCAAAACAGCTAACGGCCGACCCGCGGCCGCCGCCGGACTCTCAAGAAACGGCGTTATTGGAAAGTATCCAAACCGGAGTTCATGAGTCCCTGCAACAGGCCGAGTCACTGGAGTTCACGGCTGAACTGACGATGTGGGCCAAGGGGGAAGATGAAACTCGGTACCGGGCGCAAGTGGAGATGCGGCCTGGACAAGTCAAAACTTCGGTCTACGATCTCGGCATCCTGGTAGCGGAAATTGAAAGGAGGATTGCGCCAGATGGTATCCGCACCACCGAGTTCCGGCGGGACCGAGAAGTCAAGGGTTGCCTTTTCGGCACCTTGCAAGAGTCGTGGATCGGACAAGATGACACCGGTCAGCCCCAGTTCGGCCACGGCAGCATTAAAAAGGGCCGCCTGATCGGGGTAACGGAGAGAAACGGCGAGTCGTGCTACGAAATCCAATTTGAGCTTCTGTTTTTTGAATATGAGGTGTTGAGGGGCAAAGTGGTGGAGACCTATTATGTGGTCGCCGACAACTTCCGTCTGGCTGAATGGGACTCGGTTAATTTCGCCGCTGGCGAAACTGAACCGGTCAAAACTGTCACGAGGAAATATTTTCCTCTAACCTCGCCGACTGTCTTGTCGGCGAAAACAGAAACAGAAGGAGCCCAGAGATGAAAAAAAACCTTATTCTTGCCTGCAGTCTCTGTCTTGTCGGAGCCGAAAGGCAGACGCCACGAACGGCAACCCCGACTCCGCCTGTCGAAACGGCAACGGCCGAACTGACGGCCGACGAGCTCGCGGTCTTCCACGAGCACTTTCGTCAGTTCGGCGGGGAGTACCAACCGCCCTTAACCGTCGCTGAACAAATTGAGACGCTGGGCTTAGTTGACCCCATCATTTTTAACGGCCGGATTGAACGAGACGAGTACCGGTTTGACTGGGATTCCGCCAGCCAGTCATTGACCATACTCGTCAACGGCGAGAGGCCTCGGGTTTTAGACACCGTGGACGACAAGAGCAACGGCCGACTCTATTGGACTGCGCTCGTGCCCGTGGCCAGCGGCTCAACGAGGCGGCCGAAAACCGTGATGGAGACGAGGAGCGGCTGGCTGCTCGCGACCGGTGAATCTTTTGTCATCCAGATCAGCGACCAAGCAAACATTTACCGCCTGGAAACGTTCCTGCCGGCTGAAAACCAAACGGCGGCGGTTGGTTCTACGGTAGGTCCAGTTGTCTCGGCCGCGGCCGTCTGCGGTTGCCGGAACAGCGACGGAACCGGAGCTTGCACCGACAAAGAGTGCGACGATGCTGCGGGCTGCGGCACCGGTAGCAACGGCACCTGCTTCTGGCGCCCGGGCAACTTCATCGCTTACTAGCCGCGTCATCGGTAAAATCCGCGGCCTTAACGTTGCGGCGCTCCGAATACCATCGGAGCGCCTTTTTTATTAAAACAAACAAAAAACCCTGTCCCGCGTAATGGAACAGGGTCTAGACCGGTTGGGTACGGCGGCGATGACCGCCAAGCGCGCCGCGGGCGGGATATAAAAACGGGGCGAGTCTCGACGGCCGATTCAACCTAAGCTCAAAGCCGCCGCCCGTCAAGATCGCGCTGATCTCGTCTTGCGTCTCCTCGTCAATCGGCTGAACGGCAAAGAACACGAGCAGGTCGCGATAACGAACATAGGTCAGACCAGAACGTCTGACGAGCGGTTCCAGCCGTTCATCAATGTGCACTTCGGCATAGAGATCCCAAAGGCGAGGGACAGCTGTCTCGCCATCAATACCATCAATCAAGCCGCGACCTTCGCCTCGCAACAGACCGAAACGAACAAGCCCCTGATTGACCTTGACCGCCAGACCGGCCAACTCGGGATCAAGCTCAACCAGAATGTCGGCCAAACGGAGGCCGTCCACTGATTCATACGGTTTGACTATCTCCACCGCGTAAAAAAACGGATAGCGGCGACACAGCTGTCGCAATCGCCGCGGCAAAGATTTGACTCGATCGCGGCCGGACGAAGCAGTCAGACCGCCTAGGTAATTAAGGAACTGCCGATGAATCGAACGCATAGGATCGTTCGGCCGATAAATCACTTCAAACTGTGGCGGTATCGGCGACTGGACCGCCAATCTGCTCAATTCATCAAAGATCAAAGCACACCTCCTTTCTGAATTTTATCCTACCACATCTCTTAGTCTGCTTGCAAGGCCGCCGGCGTGTAGCGATTAGCCGGGTCCCACAACATCCATGAGGTCAGTCCGGCATCGTAGACAGCCTGGATTTGAGCTCTAACCATTGGGGCGGTGTAGTCAGCGCCCAGATCAAAATCCTGAAGCCAGGGACGCAATTTCGCCGGGGTGGAACTCGCGGCCAGAAGGCGTTGGCTCGCTTCAATCAAGGAGTGATTGACCACTTCGTAAGGGTGCGCCGCCGGATTTTTATAATTCAAGAAACCAGACGCAAAATGCGACGGATAAAGCATCGGCGCGAGATAATCAAAATACGGCGCGGCGGCAAGGAGCGTTTGTCCGATACCGAGATCATCCAGCGCCGTCGTCGTCAAACCGAATAAATCAACCGACAAGGGCGCCGTCAGATCAGCCAAACCATTTCTCAAATAAGCAAAAAAACGGGCGAGGGCTTGCTCGCGCGTTTCCGCCGACGCCAAAAAACGGTAAGCGACATCCGTCAGATCGCCGTCAGACGGAAAACGAATGTAATCAAAGTTTAACTCATCAAAGCCAGAGGCGTACGCCGCCCGCGCCAGCCGCACGGTGTAATCCCAGACCTCGGTCGCGCCGATTTCCAACCAAGCAATCCCCTTGCGGTCGCGCCAAACGACTCCGTCAGATTGACGATGGACGGCCAAATCCGGGCGTCGGGCGGTTAAAAAAGAATCTTGAAAAACTGAAATCCGACCAATTACATAAATGCCCTGATCGTGCAAAGCGGCGATAAATTCTTTGATGTCGGGGATCCTCTCTTCCACCGCGCCGCTTTCAACCAGAACCGGATCGTCCACGGCAAAAGCGATTCGGCCGGTGTAATCTTTAATGTCAATCACGACCGAATTTAATTCGGTCTCGCCGACGAGTTGCACGAGCGCGTCCCGGCGGCCGGGCGCGCCAGCGACCCAACTCGTCAAGTATAAAGCTTTAACCGCCGGCGGCGGCGGTAAATGAGTCACGCGGAAAACCGGGATTGACGAAGTGGCCGTTGCCTGGACTTCGGACGAAACGAGCGTAGCATTATACTCCAACTTCTGCCAACTGTTCGGGCCGGCGAACAAACTCGCGACGAGCAACATAAAACCGGCGACCGCGCCGGCGCCAGCGATAATCAGAAACGATTTACCGCGAGTCGGTTGACGGTGCGCTCGGGCCCTCACGATTGTCCGCTAAAGAAAAAAGAATAATCAGCAATCCGAACCCGACCGACAAAACCGTTTTTAGACCCGCCGGCAAACCCAAAAACGGCAAAATTATAACCAGGAGGCCTAAAACAGCCGTGGCTAGACGAAATGAGGAATTTTTAACCATGTCGTGAATTATAGCGCAATTTCTCACCCAAAACAAAAATGTCGCCGGCACCGAGAGTTAATAAAATTCTTCAGAGGGTCCTCCAACGGCTAACCCGCATGGTCACCGTTCCTGAACCAGAAACACTACTGCCACCGGCATCGCTAGCTGTTAGTACATAGGTGTAGGTACCACCAACTAAAAGACTTCTTGGACTGGTTCCACCATCCCAAATCTGGTTAACATCTGTTCCGGATCCATTGAAATTACGTATGACCGTGCCAGCTGCATTCTTAATTACCAACGCCCAATTCGCTACATGGTTAAAACTCGCAGTAATCGTTGTCGTGTCATCCACATCATCACCGTCTGGACTGAAGGGGTCGGGACTGTCATTTAGATTCAACAGTACCAATTCTACATTTGTCACAGTGATGGTCACCGATTCGAAATCACTAAGTTGACCATCGCTTACGGTAAATGTGACCGTAGAGCTACCAGCTTGATCAAATCCTGACGTCCACTGGAAGGTCTGCTCACTGAACTGCGCTCCAGATGGCAATCCAGTCACGCTATATTTCAAAATATCATTATCTTGATCAGTGGCGGAAATAGTAAAGGATAGAAGCTGGCCCTCCGCCACCGAACGGTCACCAATTGGATTAAGGATAGGCGGATGTTTTGAGTTATCAATGGTTAAGTTTAGGTCATTACTTTTACCGAAAGAGGTGACCACATGAACTAAACTCGATGACGCATTGGCAGGAATTCTAGAAACGATTTCGCTGTCAGACCAACTGATCGTTGGCAAAATAATATCGTTGTTAAGGACAACTTTTGATTCTCCGGTCGCGACTCCGAAATTCTTTCCCTTAAGGGTGATGCTACCACCGGACGGAACTGATGTCGGAGTGATAGAAGTTAGCTCGGGAGAAATATTGACGGTCGCCATGCTGATGTCAGTGTTGTTCCCGCCCCAACCGTTTTCCCAAACAATCCTGTTTCCCGAGACCACTCCCGCCCCTTGGGCAATCCCGGACGCATTCGTTATTTGAGCTTCCATACCTAAATTAAGATCATACAAATAGATATTATAATCAGTAAAGGCGCTGGTTTTCTTCCCGGACCAGACAATCTTATTACCATTAATATCGGGAAGCATATGATCAATACAAATATCCCCAAAAAGATTAAGTCTATACACCCCAAGAGAATTATTGGTTAACTGAATTATTTCCCCATTAGAAATCCGGTAGGTAGAAATATTGCCGGAACAATACTGGCTATTGGCAACATCGTATTTTTCAAACGCAATAAGATCGCCGTCAATCGCCGGATAGGACCCCTTTAGACGACGTGACCCATCAGTAAGGGGCATGACCTGACGCGTCAACCAATTATAAAGATAGATGACATAATCACTTTGCAGATAAGGTAAAGAAGCGTCCACCTCGCGATGAGTATAGATAATTTTATCGCCAGAGATTTTCTGGTCTGCAAAGCCCCAGTCTCCTACTTGGGCGTTCGTTATTTTAGTTTCCGAACGCGAAGCAAGGTCGTAGGCATAAATATCCGACCAGGGCGGGGTTAACCCGTTTCGATCATCATAATAAGTAACAAGATTACCAGACAAGGAAGGCGATTTCCCTGATCCAATAAGAGTCGCTTGTCGAGTCGAAAGATCATATCCATAAAGCGCACTGTTTGGAAAAGTTGTTAATTTTTCGTATACTACTTTATTGAGGTCAATAGATGGCCTAAAAAAAGAGCCAGCAGAAGGGGTTAGCAATGTCTTTTCACGAGTAGGAATCTTATATAAATATACTTTATAGCCATCGCTCTCATTACTGTAATAAACAATGTTATCAGCGTCAATTTGTGGGGCATTTTGACTATACTGCTCGGCGGCGATCGTTTCCTCGGTTAGACGCAAAATATAAATCGTCATCTCTTTGGAGACAACATTATCCGGGTCCCGGACGGTAAATTTTACTTTTTGGGTTTGATCTTGGGATAATGGCACATTCCAGGTGAAGAGTTGGGTCGCTGGATCAAACCGAGAATCGTCAGAAGAATACGCTAACTGCGACCAAACGGCGCCGGGCTGATCAGGATCTTTCGCTTCCACTTTAAATTGCAACAACCGTCCGGGAACAGCGCCCTGATTCGCTGTCAGGAAGACGGGCGGTTGATTAACATTATCAATGGAGACAAAGATTGAGTGTTTCAATTCTCCGCTCTGGGTCACCACTTTCAAAGTCAGGAGATAAACGCCATCGCTCACGCCGGCGGTTGGCCAGATACCCAAAAGACTGTTTTCTTCACCCTTCGGAAGGGTTGAGGATGTAATCATTACCGTAGACTCGGGGTATTCAACTGGCGCGTAGGAAAGTTCATAATGATTAAAATCTCGCGCCGTCGCCTGACCTCTAATTTCTACTGCTCCCTTGAGAAAACTGTTATCGCTAGGCGACGAAATCACGATGGTTCCAGCCAAGGCGTGATAGACATTTACTTGACCGTAGCCATAAGTACTGTCCTTGCCCGGCAATCCAAGATCGTCAGCAGTGAACTCAATTTTTTGACGCACCTGTTCATTGGCCAAGGTCGGATAGGCAGAGAAAATAAGACCAGCCACCCCGGCGACATACGGAGTAGCCATAGAAGTTCCCTGCAATGTCTTATAACCCGACGCATCACTCAAGACGCCGATGCGAGGCACAGTACTAAGAATCGTTAAACCCTGAAGGCTATCACCTCCCGGCGCCGCGACATCAACCCAGGAACCATAATTTGAGTAAAAAGCTAAAAGATTATTTCGCGCCAGGGCCACAACGCTGATAACATGATCATAAGACGCGGGATAAGTGGGGGTATACGAGCTTTCATTCCCCGCCGCCGCGACCAACACCGCTCCGAGCGAATAAGCATAATTAATAGCTTCATGCAAGGTGGCGCTGTCCGAATAGCCACCGAAACTCATACTAATGACCCTGGCGCCTTGATCAGCCGCGTATTTAATAGCCGAAGCGATATCATCATATTCAAGTATTCCAAAATCTCCCAAGGGATGATGAATCGCGAATCCGGCCCGCACCGGCATGATCTTGCAATGCAGACAAACCCCGGCTACACCTCGGTTATTATCGCCGGTCGCCGCGGCAATTCCCGCCGTGTGCGTGCCGTGACCCATGTAATCCGCGGGGTCATTATCAATCCCAGTGTAATCTTCTCCGGAGAATAATGAAAAGCCTTGAAAAGTATAAGCCGCGGTATCAATATCCACAAAGTCTTTGCCTGGGTTGCCTTGTACATCATGCCAAATATTTTCGC
Source organism: Candidatus Vogelbacteria bacterium (assembly GCA_016181465.1). GTDB lineage: Bacteria > Patescibacteriota > Minisyncoccia > Phycocordibacterales > JACOZG01 > JACOZG01. The sequence continues at coordinate 12,669 of JACOZG010000040.1, forward strand.
TTAAATCCTCGTGACGATAGTCAACGCCAGTGTCGATGATGGCGATAACGGCATTCGCATTGCCTCGTTCAAGATTCCAGCCAGATTCGGCGTGAGTATTTTGGTGTGCCCATTGCTGCGAATAAAGAGGATCGTTAGGCCGATATGATGTTAGGGCTAAATAATTCGGCTCGGCATATTCAACATCAGGATCGCGTTTCAATTCTTCCGCTAACGACAAAACATCCCCTGTTGTTTTCAAGACATAGATCGGGAAAAGATCGATCTGGTTCGGAGAAAAACTCTTGGCTTTCAACTCACGATGAAGATCTTGAAAGACTGGACGCTCATCGCTTAATCTATAACTTTTCTTTAGACGAACAAGAATATCAGAATCTTTGACCAAACGTTGAGTATAGGGCTGTAAAGAAAGAGATTGGAGTGATTCTTTTTCTTTCAGCTTGACAATTATCTCTCCGGCCGCAAATTTTAACTCCTTGACTCTCTCGGTCTTATTTGCAGGTCCATTCCCGTCAGGTCTATCAGCCGTCCCGCCGATCGCCGCTAGATTAACAAGTTGTCGACGTGCCGTTTCTGGTATTGATAATCCAGACCAATGGTTGAGGAAGGTAAACCAAAAAATGGCAATGAGACCAACAAAAAAAGTAAATTTTAACAAGGAATTTTCTCTTAACAACATAGGTGATCCAATTTTACTCTCTCAAGTGATTAACCAATAATTTTCAGTGTGGATAACGCAATTTCTCACCCAAAACAAAGATGTCGCCGGCACCCAGAGTCAGCAAGAGATCGCCTCGGGAAAGCTGCTGATTCAAATATTTTTCCGCGGTCTGGAAAGTGCCAAAATATCTGGTCGGCGTCCCGGCCTGACTCACCGCCGCGGCCAAGAGGCGGCTGTTGATTGCCGAATCAGGTCTCTCCCGGGCGGCGTAAATCGGCAAAAGCAAAACTTCGTCCGCGGCGGCCAAACTCTCGGCCAAATCAGAAAAAAGCAGTTTGGTCCGGCTGTAAAGATGGGGTTGAAACGCGAGCACCAGACGCTCTTTGGGAAAGCGCTCGCGCGCCGCTTGCACCGTGGCCCGGATTTCGGTCGGATGATGAGCATAATCGTCATAGATCAGAGCGCCGCGGCGCGTCCGGCCTTTAGCTTCGAACCGGCGCCAGGTGCCGCGAAATTTACTAAGCGCTTGGCGCGCCAGGCGCTCGGATACGCCAACCGCTTTGGCCGCCGCGATGGCCGCCTGGGCATTGCGTTGATTATGCCGACCAGAAAGCAGGAGTCTGATTGGTAACTTAATCTGGCCGTACTTTTTTTCCGTAATCACTTTTCCGCCCCTCGGCACCTTGGCCGCGAGCGCGGCAAACGCCGACTGAATATCAGCCAAATCGCGGTAATAATCCAAGTGATCGTTATCGATATTCGTAATCACCAAGATCCGCGGCGACAGATGAAGAAACGACCGCCGGTACTCACAGGCCTCAACGATAAAATAATCACTCCGGCCGATCCAGAGATTGGTTTTCCCAGCTTTCATCAGACTGCCGACAATGACCGTGGGATCAAGTTTGGCGGCGCGACAGATCGTCCCGAGCATGGCCGCGGTCGTGGTCTTGCCGTGTGTGCCGGCCACGGCAATGGTAAATTTACCCTGCGACAGCAAACCGAGCGCTGCCGGATAAGAAAGCAGCGGGAGACCGCGCCGCGTCGCCGCGCGGCGTTCCGGATTATCTTCCGAAATCGCAAAAGAATAGATAACCAGGTCAACCTGACGCGGCACTTGCCGCGCGCGCTGGCCGTGATAAATCTTGGCGTCGCGCTTCTTCAATTCCGCAATTACCGGCGAGTCTAAAGTCTGATCCGAACCGGTTACTTGCTTGCCCGACTGTAAAAAAAGTCGCGCGATCGCCGAAATCCCGATCCCGCCGATGCCGATGAAATGCACTTTATTAACTTTAGATAAATCAAGCGCCATCAACCAAAAGTATACTCCGCTTTAACGAACTTACAACTAAATGCGACCGCTTGTATTTGTAAGTTTATTGGAATTGGAATAAAATCCAGACATGACCCGTAAAATCAGCAGTCCAATCAAACAAAAACTATTGCTGATACTCGCCGCCGGGCTGGCTCTTAGTTTAACCCGCTCGGCTAGAAAACAATTTTATATCTTAAAAAGCATCCCGAAGGAATTCCGCCGGATCGACCGAAACTACCTTTGGCGAATCCTCTCGGAATTCCACCGCGATCGCCTAGTTAATTATCGAGAAGACAAGGACGGAGAAATTACCATGACCTTGTCAGAGCGCGGCCGGAAACAAATTCTAAAATTAAACTTAGACCAATTGGAGATTAAGGTGCCGGCTCGTTGGGACAAAAAATGGCGGCTGGTGATCTTCGACATCCCGGAGAAAATAAAACCGGCGCGCGAGGCACTACGAGATAAACTGAAAGACCTAGGGCTTTTTGAGTTACAACATTCAGTTTGGGTTTGGCCATATCAATGCCGCGACGAGATAAATTTTATAGTGGAAGTCTTCGACATCCGGCAATACGTCCGGCTAGTGGAAGCTGATTCCATCACCAATGAAGCCGACCTGTTACTGCGTTTTAATCTGATGAAATAAAACAATTAACTGACAGTTATCGGCGACCGCGTTTAAGTGTCAGTAGATTTTATTTCTGGACAAATCTCTGATCATCGAGTAAAAATAGGGTAGCATTGTTCTTTAAACCAAGAAAGGAGGTGAGCAATGATGAACTCTTTGGCGGTAAGGTTGAAGTGCGGATTTACGGTAAATCGCCGTGCGCTCTGGAAGAAAAACACCTGTTCCAAATCGCCCACGACTTAGAACTCAGACACATCTATCATCCTCAAACTCATGCCTTCAACGGTAAAATTTGTGAGGCCAAAGATCTAACGAGGGTGATCGAGGCAGATGGGGTAAAAATTCATTCCGGCTGTCTGGCTGATGGAGTAAGCATTGATTTGGGACACGCAATCTGCTTACGAACCGCCGACTGTCCGACGATTGTCGCCCGCCATAACGCCACGGGTGAAACGATCGCCGCTCACGCCGGACGAGCATCATTGATTGACGAAGAATGCCTGCGGGATGAAAAAACCAAACGCCAGCCGGAAAGCGTCGTCCAAACAATCCATGAATATCTGGACTTTGGACGACATACCTCTGTTGAGATTGATGTCTACTCTTGCTGCGGAATCGGGCCAATGCGATTCCGTCACCCGACTAATCATCCCCAGCACGGCTCATTCAATCAAAAAATGAACCGCCATATTGGCCTGCATTACGGCCAAGATTGTTTCCTAGATGGCAAGATTGACTGCGGCGCGCTCAATCTTCATCAGCTGATTCGCAACCAATTTCAGCTCTGCGGCGTACCGGGCGACAATATCCATCACGACTCGATTGATACTGCACGCCAGACTGATTACTTTTTCAGCCGGCGCGGCGGCGACAAAACCGGGCACAACACCATCCTGGTCGTCCGCCGCGGATAACCAGACCACGCCCTCCGCCTCAAGCGGAGGGTTTTTATTGCCCTTGACTTTGCTGTTCTTTAAAGCGAGTGATGGCTTGAACCACCTGGGAATCGGGTTTGAGATCTTCAATAAACAGAATCTGACCGCGGTTGATCGTCATCAGATCCTGTGGACCATGAAGCTCACTGCCCAATTTAATCAAATTGACATTATTGGCTGGCTGGCTGGGCTGAAGCGGTTGAGCCACCTGCAGATAAAAAATATCGCTCAAGGTCACATAAGTTTTATTCAAGCCCGAAACTTTGCCGAAATAAACTTGGTCGTTGGTCAAAAAAACCGCTTTGTAGTTATCGGCCGTGGTCCGGGTCTGGCCCAACCATAAACCGCCGCTCTTGAACCACCAGGCGGCGCCAATGACGACCAAGATGATAATGACGAAGATCCACCAGCCACCACCCCGTTTAGATTTCAAATTTTCTGGATTGATAATGATTGGCTCGGTCATAATCTTTAGTCTAACATTTTGAATTTCAACTCGTCTAGCGCATTATCCACAGGCGGTTTTTAGCCCTCGGCCTGCTCCACTTCCCAAATCTCGCGGCCGATATAACGTTCCACCGCCGCCAAATCTTTAAGCAGACGCTCTTCGGTCTGCTTTTCTTCGGCGGCCAATTCGCGAGCGAGTTTTGTCTTTTTGACCACAGCCAATTCCGCGGCAATATCACGCCGCAAGACGGCAAAGCCGCGCCGAACCGACTCCTCGGCCTCGCGAATTTCTTTAAGTAACAGCGCGCGTTTCTGCCGACCGCGTAAGCCATGAACAAGCACATAGCCGGCGAGGCCGAGGAGGACGAGAGCGAGAAGCAGCACTAAGCCAAACAAAACCGCCTGATAACTCAAACGGGAAACGCCGAACTGGAAGGCCGTGGCCCGCACGGTCAAGGCAAATTGAGGGCTCGGCGGACTCCATTCTTCCCCGAGCCGCCCCTGCACCCAAAGCTGATAATTCCCGCTGGCGAGAAAGGTGTGATGACGGTAGAACCACTCGCCGGACTCGTCGCTTACCACTTCAAAACCGGCGGTCTCGCCGGTACCAAGATTCTGAAGATAAACGATCACCGAGGCGCCGGGCGCCTCGGTCTCGCCGCCGATATAGAAAATGTCTTCGTTGGTCACTGCCCGCGACACCGTCGTGACGATGGGCGGCGTGAGCGGCGCCGCTTGGGTGGCCGCGGCCGAGAAGAGCCAACCGATGAGCAAAAGAATTAAGAGCACCCGGCCGTATTTGGCGCGGTAATGTTTTAATTCCGTCAGTTGTTTTTCCACCTCGGCCGGCAAAAGCTTCCGGGCCCGCTCGTCATCAAGAGCGCGATGCCAATCCCTGATTTTGAGTACCGCCAGCCACAAAAGTAAAATTACGACAAGTAAAATCAGCCAAATCCATGACCAGGGCAGGGTGAACACGCCGCCGATCTCCAATCCCTGTTCGGCGATCGGTTTGAACAGGGCATTGACAATGGCCAAACGTTCTACAACCTCGCGCACATTCCCGGCCCGATCATAGACCCGCACCAGCACATCATATTGACCGCGCTCAAGCGGCGGCGTGAGATAGGGACTTTGCGCTTCAATAAAGAGCGGCTGGGAACCGTTGGGGGCAGCCGCCTCGGCCGCCGCCGGCTTGAGCGAGATCAATTTCAATTCAGCATGATCCAACCCGGACAAATTGTCCGAGGTCGCCCATTGGATCAAGGGTTGGCGCCGCGTGGTCCGCGCCGCCGGCGCGATGTCAATCTTGAATTCGGCCGGTGGCGTCCGGTCCACCGATGCGGCAAAATGCGTTATCCCGCCCCAGGCGCCGCGGCGCAGGGCCTTAATATGGAAATAATGGATGCCGTCTGACAAATCCTGATAATTCAGAACTGTCCGCGTCCCGTCGGAAATGTCATCCGGCGCCGTCGTCGGTTCAGCATTCAAAATGTAGCTGTAGCCCTCCACCGTCTCGTCGCCCGGCGCCCAATGGAGAACCAGATTGCCGCTCGCATACCATTTGGTCGAGTCGGGGTGCGTTTCAGAAGTAACAAGCGGGCCGGCCGGCGGCGGCAAGACTAACTGATAAATGCCGTTATTCAGATTATCCAAAACTTCGGTCCCCTGACCGTCATTCAATAAAATTTTGGACGAGTCCAAAAATTTGATCACGGCTTGACCGACGGCTTTAACTCGAAAGGTGAGCGCCGTCACCAAACCGTTTGAAGTGTTGATGCCGCCCGGTACCAGGCCCTGCAACTCCACGGTGCCCAGTTGATTGTTGAAACGGGGCGGGGTCGCCCAGAGGCCGATGACGGAACGGCCGGCCGAGGGCGAGACCAACTGCAACTTATCAGACGAAAATTTCAAAAACACCGCCACGGCATTAATGGATTCGCCTTCGGTGTCCAAATAAATCGGCGCCTCAAAAGTGCTGCCGACGGTAAAGGTGCCGGCCGGCGGGCTGATTGACAAAGAGGCCGCGCGCGCCGGCGGCGCCAAAGCCAAAAAGACAATCAGCGGTATGAACGGCTGAAAACGAAACGGCATAAAATTATGATGAGTATTATACCAAGTCCGAAAAAGAAAAGAACTGGCGCTAAAAATCTCTTCCCTCGGGCCGGCTTGATTTCCAGAAGGAGATTTTTAATCTCGAGTGACGCCGCTGTTCCTTCTCCGTCATTTATCAACGCCCGGGCCGCCGAGAAAGTAATCGGCGCCAGACCGGCCGACCGCGCCCGAAACACCAAAGAGAACAACTCGCCGGCTGGCTCGGCATAGCCGCCGGGGATAATCCCGGCAAAGGGCAGACGGCCATCGCCATCGGTCGCAAGACGCGGCGGTCTGATCCAGATACTGACGAGGGATTGATCTTCTTTAACTTCTGTCAATTCCAGCTGGCGCTCTGGCCAATCCAGCGTTCCTTCCACGGCATTGATGCTTTCGCCCGCCGGCTTAATCAAGATCGTTACTGACACGGTTTTACCCACCGTCGGTTCGCCCAAAACGGCAAAATCAATTGTCGCCGCTTCGACAAGCGAAACGTAAAGTGTAAAACTAAAAACGAAAAATAACAGTGCAAAATTTAAAATTTTTAACTTTAAGTTATTGCTTTGCATTTTACGCTTTTAGTTTTACGTTCCCTATCCAGTCCAATGGTAAGCGGCGACGCTGAAATCCCTAAGATCCACCCGACCATCTGGCTCGAGATCAACAGCGCGCGGCGGCTCGGGACGATCCAGCCAGTAGATCAAGATTGAAAAGTCAGACAGGTTAACCAAACAATCGCCGTTCAAATCAGCCGGCCTCGGACAAGGCGGCTTTAGAACCCGGACCACTGTCTTCTCCCCGATGAGCCAGCCGAGCACCCGGCCAAACTGGCTGGCTCGGCCGTCGGCGAGCACGACTCGAGCGCTCACCCGATAAGCGCCAAGCGGTAAGGCGGCGGTCGCGAATTGGTGACGAAAGCGGCCATCGGCGCCGGCACGGGTCCGAACCAAAAATGGCTGGCCGGAACCGCTAATCGCCAATTCAATGGCGGCGCCGGGCGGCCCTTGACCGAAAAATTCTATCGCCGCGCCGGCTTTGATCTCTTGTTTGTCGGATGAAACCGTCGGCGGGATCAAAATACCGGAGACCGTTATCTTTGTCCCGACGATTACCGCCACCGGAAAGGTGAGCAGTTTGGATTGCTGACCGTCAAGATCCTCGGCGTAAACAGCGAAAATCTTGACGCCCGGGGTCAGGCCAACGGCGCGGGCCTCAAATTCGCCGTTGGCCCCGGCCGTCGCCGTCGCGACCCGCACCCCGTCTTGCAATATGGACACCGGCTGATAAGGGTAAGCCAAACCGGAAAATTCCACCGCGCTGACTCGCGCCGCGCCGCCGGACGAACTGCCGCCGCCCGTATCTGACACCGAGGTAACTGCCGGCGCGCTGGCCGCCGGAAAATAGAGGAATCCGGCCCGGACGCCGAAATCAGTCGCGGTACTCGTGCCGATAGCCGGTTGAGAGACACTGCCCCAAAGCTGATAATCGTCAGACGAAGAAAAACCGGCCGGAAACAGCACCGGATCAAGCACCTTAAAACTCGAAGAAGTGAATTCTTGAGCCGAGACCGCCCCGACGGCGACCGTAAGCCATAAAACAACCCAGCCGGCGATCTTAATCTGATAGTCCAACATTGATTGATTTTAGAAAAACTGCCAAGTTTTCATAATATCAGCCAGCCAAGATTCGAGTTCTTTAGATGTCGTCACCTCGTAGAGAAAACCGTTTTTAATGAACCAGACCTCCAAAGTGTCGCCGACAATAACATCGCGACTGTAAAACAAGGTCGCCGGCGCACCGTCAATCTTGATGTTTATCGGATTCTCCATCACTCCGGACGGAACATCCTTTTTGAATTGCTCGACCGAGACCTGTTTTTCCGGGTACGGCACAATGAAAATTTGAAAACCATTCTTTCCGGCCCTATCCTCAAAAGTGATGGTTGAGGCGCTGGTGCCATCGTCATACTCTCTGACTTGAAGATCTTTCGGGTAGATGAGCGAGAAATGGAAGAGTAAATTTTTGTATTCGCGCTCGGTCTCGGACACCCAGCCCGTGGAAGGGACCATAATTATCGGCGAAGATGTTTGGGGAGCGACGAAAACGAGTACTGTAACTGCCGTCACAATTATTGTTCCGATTACTGCATATTTTGTATTCATTTTACTTTTCCACATCTTGCTTATTGACATGTTTTTGTGGCTTGTTACTATGTCATTAATTCACTACGAAAAGGACCCTTACAGAGTTCTGTCTCTGTCGGGGGCTTTTTCTTTATGGACTTCTAAAGTGAGCTTTTTATCAGCAATATAGGAGATTGGCACACCGGTCCTTTTTAAGAGGATTGAGCATTTCTCATGTTTGGCTGGAGAAAGAAGAGCGATAATCTTTTCTTTCAACTGAAGAAATTTCACTAAACCGGCATAATCCCCATCACTTGAGACAATGACGGCCTTTTCGTACTTGTTTTCGTAAGTATCGCAAGCAACCTGTAAGACCAAATCGGCATCACAATTTCCTTTCGGTTTTCCATCTTGGTCATAAATAACTTCTTTATAAACCAAAATAAACCCTGATTCCTGAAAGTATCTGTACAGATCTTTGAAATCGGGGATCAGACCAATAAAGATACAAGCTTTGGAAACTTTATATTTCTCTCCCAGCCAGACACGAAAACGAGCATAATCTAACTTCCAACCAAGACTAGATACGCCTTTATACAAATTAGCCCCATCTATATAAGCGTAATTATTTTTGTTCGAAAATCTCTTCATTGTTAAAGCTCATTGCAATCTCACTCCCCCGCGCAAGACCACGCCGCCTTGAAGACGCACCACCCGGGCACTGGCAGACACTGATGGTATATAGGTGATGACAATGATACCGTCCGCCCCAGGGCCATCGTCCGATTCTCCTCCGCCGCCGCCGGCGCCGTAGTTGCCGCCGCCAACGCCGCTGGCGCCGTTCCCACCTCCCCCCCCGCCGCCGCCGGCGCCAGCCAGAGCGCCAAACTCAATCGCCGTCCAATCAATCGTTCCCGACCCGCCAGCGCCGCCGTCCGCGGTGTTCCCGCCGCCGCCGCCGCCGCCGCCAAAATTACCATCTGTCCCGGCGGCGCCGCCGCCTTGCCCGTTGAAATTATTTCCGCCGGCGCCGCCGGTTGAAGTAGAACCATTGCTGCCAGCTGATCCGCCGTCGGCGCCGCCACCGCCGCCGGCGCCAGTGGTGCCAGCATTGCCGCCTTTTCCTCCCGCCCCATAAGGGCCGGCTGCGCCGCCGCCGCCGCCGCTGCCGTCACTGGTATTCCCGGTGCCGCCGTTGCCGCCGTCAAACTTTACCGTGCCAAAACTCGAAGTTGAAGTCCCGGCTGACCCGCCGGCGCCGCCGTCGGCCTTTATTCCTCCGCCGCCGCCCTTCGCGCAAACCGAAAAACTGGTCTGGTCGCACATCGTTGTGCTGCCGGCCGTCCGGTTAAAAAAGGTATCGGTGCTGGTCGCCCCGCTGGTATTGTTAGCCACTCCTCCAGTTCCCGAGGTGCCAATCTGATAAGTAACCGACCCGCCGGCAGTAAGCCCGGTAAGATTAAAAATTGCCGCATACGCTCCGCCGCCGCCGCCGCCAACGCCGCTGCCGACCGCCCCATTGGCCCCGCCGCCGCCGCCGCCGATGACTTCTATCGTATTGACATCTGACCAATCTGAAACAACCGTCCAGGAAGTGCCGGAGGTCAAAAAAATTCTCTTAAACGCGCTAGCCGAGTGAGGAAAAGCAAGCAAGACAAGACAAACAACCGTTAGTAATTTGATTATTTTCATGGCTGGTCAGGGCTTGGGGTGAGTTCTGGTTCAGGTGCCGGGTCGGGCGTTGGTTCTGGCGTCGGCTCTGGCACGGGTTCAGGTATTGGTTCTGGTTCAGGGACCGGTTCAATCATAGGTTCTGGTTCAGGTGTTGGTTCAGGTGTTGGCGTTGGGATCGGTTCTGGCACCGGAGCGGGTTCTGGCATCGGTTCTGAATTGGGCGGCGGTTCGGAAAATTGCGGCGGTGGAACATTAAAATCGCGGCGCGACAATTCCAAAAGGGCGCGGATGTCATCTTTAGTCAGACATTCATCATCCACACAAATTTTCTTCCTGGCGCGGAAGGTGTCGGCAAACATCTCTTTAATACCATTAGCGGCGTCGGCAAACCATTGCGTGATTCGTTCAAAAAGGTTGCTAAAGAAACTGGCGGCAAAGGATTGCGACTCGGGTGTGGAACTGGCCGTGGTAGAAGCCATCGTCTCAAGACGCAAATTAACTTCCTGCACGGCCTTGGTGAGAACGGCAGTCAGATTCTGATACCGCACCGTATCGGGCTGGCCAGTCGCGTCAATAGTGATAAGCCGCGGATCAATTTTTTGCACCTCCTCGGCAATGAAACCAACTTGCTGACCGTTCCAGTTCGCATTATGCGTGAACGAACCGAGGTAATCTGGCGTGTATGAGAACGAAACTGGATTTAGAGCCATTATCTCGGTCAGGCCGCTGGCCGCCGTCAAGGACGCCGCCTCTTGCTTGAAACGGATTGAAGAAGCGGCAGTGCAGGTATTGGCGGTTCTCAGGGTTACTTCATTTAAATTGGAGAGGCAGAGACTGTCGCCTGGGGTAGAAGTCGAGGTCAACGACACGAAGGAGACGCCGCCAGTGACCGAGAGCGGCTTCCACGGCGTCGTCGTGCCGAAACCGGTATTGACCGCGAAGTTAATCTTGTCTCCAGCCGTGCCGAAAGTTAAAGTGTTTGTTCCTTGTCCGTGGATAGTTGAGGATTCCTCAAACACGAGGTTCGTCGTCTTGCCGACAGCCCCAATGATGACATCAGAAGAACCATAACCGCTGCCGACGACCACTTGTTCGGAACCGCTGGTCGTGTCAATTCTTAAGAGCGTACTGCTCGCCCCGCCGTTGGTGGTGGTGGCGATGGTCCAAGCAAACGGTACATTGTTTTTAATAGTTGTGGTAGCAGAATTTAAGAAGCTCACTCGGCTAGAGTCAAGGAGTAGGGTGCTGGAGGCATTAAACACGCCAGCCACATGCAGATTGGAGCTAAATGTAGAAGAGGCAGTGGAAAGGGTGCCGGCCGAGAAAGTTTGCAGGGCCGTCCAAGTATTAGCCGCGCTCAGACTTACACCGCCGCTACCGCCGCCGACGCAGACCCCATTGATGGCAAAACAGCCGCTGCCCAAGTTCAGACCGCTGGCGGCGGTCGAGGTGGCCGAGCCGGTCAAACCGGCGGCCAGAGCGCCCGAAAAGGTTGAGGTGGAATTGGTGCCGAGCACATTCAAGAAACCCTGCAGGCTGGAAGTGCCGGTGGTCGAGCTCTGGAAGGTGGAGGTGGCCGAGCTACCGATATAGATTTGGTCAATGACCGACAAACGGGTGGACGAGGCCTGACCCAAGGTCGCGAGGCCAGTGACCGACAAAGTGCCAGAGTCAGTGAGGGACGAGAACGCGCCGGCGCCGGCGGTCAGGGCGTTTGACCCGATGTTGATGGCGCCGAAACTGCCGCCGATCGAGCCGGCGGCGAGAGCGCCGACCGAGGTCAGGGACGAACCGGTGATGCCGCCGCCGAGCGTGGTGCCGGTCAAGACGGCCGCGTTGTTGATTAAGTAAACGCCGCCGGTCGGCAAGTTGAGATTGCCGGCGGCCAAAGTGAGGCCGCCCGAGAAAGTCGAGGTGGCTGAATCGCCGACAATCGTGGTCGTGGCCGTGCCGCCGAGGTAGAGGCGGTCAATGATGGATTGGCGGGTGGACGAGGCCTGACCGAATTGCTGGAGGGCGGTCCAGGTGTTGGCATTGCCGAGGTTCAAACTGGCGACGACCGCGCCGGTGGTGCGAGGTTGTCGTCGCGTTCGTCGAAGTAGAATTTACCATCGTCAAATTAGTAATAGTTGAGGTAGCATTATTGACGAAGAGAGAACCGTAGAGAGTAGTTTGACCGGTAACCTGAAGGGTTGAGGAAGCAAACAATCCCCCGGCGGCGGCAACATATAACAGATTGCTCGCGCCGGCGTTCTGGATCTGAAACAAATTAGCGCTCTGGCCAGAAGCGGCACGAAGAGTTAAAAGGATGGCTGTGGTGGTCGTGGCCTCAACGGTGACTTGAGTGTTGGCGAGCGCCGTGGTCGTGCCGAAAGCCGAGGTGCTGGTGCCGCTGACGCGGCTCGCTAACTCGGCAAAGGCCGCGGCGCTGACGAGCTGCCGCGGCGAGAGTGTTTGAAAAGAAGAGTTATCCGATGAAACTCTGACCTCAAGATAGATAACGTTATTAGTGTTGAAATCATAGGTGAGAGCGTCCGGGTAACCGTTAGCCGTGTCGCCGATGTTGACATTAAAAACACCTTGGCGGACCGAGGCAGAAACTGAACTAGGGTCACTGGTCGGCCAAAGTTTTGTACCAGAACCAACGGTCGCATTATCCCAAATGGAAAATTTGAAATAATAGGTCGTGCCCGAACCACCCAAGAGATCGCCGGCGGCGTTAGTCAGACGACCTTGATAACTTAAAATCGTCGGCACACCCGAGACAGCCAGAGACGGGGAAGGTAAAAGTGCCAAAGCCAAAATCAGCCAAACAATCGAGAAAGTTTTAAATACAGCAAAAAACTTTGGCCGAGCCATAATTGACGAAAATTATAGCACAGCCAGCACTGATCGTTGGCTGACTTTATCCACAAAATCAATCGGGTATGGGCGAGGAGAGATTTGAACTCTCAAGGGCAAAGCCCATACGCTTCTGAGGCGTACGCGTATACCAATTCCGCCACTCGCCCGATGCGAGCGGGAGGGATTGAACCTCCGGCCTTTCCCTTATCAGAGGAATGCTCTACCACTGAGCTACGCTCGCGGACGAAACCAAATCAATAATAAAAGAGCCCGACACGAATGTCGAGTTAAGTTAGCACCCTTCGCCACATAGCACGTTTTCTTTTGTTCTGTTCCCGGCCGGTTTTAAGAGACGGCCGCTCTGGATTATTGTTCAGCCCGCCCGAACGTGCCGAACGGCAGTTCGGTACGGGCGGGGTGATAAATCCATCACCTAGCTTCACCGACCAATTGGAAAAATTGGAATAAATCCACGAGCAGCTTCCGCTACCCGTGCCTTGTTACGACTTAACCCTTGTTACTGATCTTGCCGTAGTCCCCGCCGAGGCGGGACCTTCGGGCATTACCAGCTCCCTTGGCTTGACGGGCGGTGAGTACAAGACTTGAGAACGTATTCACCGCGGTATAGCTGACCCGCGATTACTAGCGATTCCACCTTCATGAG
>JACOZG010000027.1 GCA_016181465.1 Candidatus Vogelbacteria bacterium
GGCCACATCGCCGCCTGCTGACGGAGATTATCTTTGCCGGCAAACTGCGTCACTGGCCACCATTTTTTGAAATTCTGTTTATCGTCGGGCCAACCGATGGCCGAAATATAATTGACCAGCGCGTCAAACCAAACATAGATTGTCTGCGACGGGTCATCGGGGACAGAAATCCCCCACGGCTGTTTAGACGCCAACCGCGAAATGGAAAAATCCGCGAGGCCGCGGCGGATGAATTCCCGCGCTTCATTCAAACGGGAAGCGGGAACGACAAATTCCGGTCTGGATTCATACAATTCAAGTAAGCGCTTTTGATATTTTGAAAACCGGAAAAAGTAATTTTCTTCTTTGATAATTTCAAGCGCTTGATTCGGATGGAGCGGGCAATGGCCAGCCGCCAGCTCCGAGTCCGTTTTTTCCAATTCGCAACCGACGCAATACTTAAGCGGGTATTTTTTTTTATAGATATCGCCCGCGGCGGTGACGCGCCGCCAGAACTCTTGGGCGGCGGCGATATGACCGGGGTCGGTGGTGCGAAGAAAATTAACCTCGGGCCAAATGTTTAAGGCCGAGAGGAGCGTCCGAAACTTGGCGGCGGCGCGATCGGCGTAAGCTTGCGGCGCGAGTCCGGCCGTCGCCGCCGCCCGATAAATTTTTAGACCGTGTTCATCAGTCCCGGTGTTGAAAAAAACTTCCCGGCCGGCGAGACGAGTCAGGCGCGCCGCCGCATCGGCCTCAACCAATTCCAGAGCAAAACCGAGATGGGGATCGGCGTTAACATAAGGCAGGGTGGTGGTAAAGTAGGCCCGATCAGGCATTGGCGGCGGCGCCGATTTTCTTGCGCTGTTCAAAATCGCTCAAAAGCTCCATCAGCACTGTCGCCGCCGGCACGGCGAGAATCAGACCCAAAAAGCCCACGAGTTTAGCCCCGATGATCAACGACAAAATCACCGCGATCGCCGGCACGCCGACAATTTTCCTGACGACCAGAGGGTAAAGCAGGTGATTTTCAAACTGCTGAATGATGAGATAGAGACCGGCGACCAAGAGTCCGCGGGCGACCGAATCCGACAAACCGATGAGGATGGCCGGCGCGGAGGCCAGGATCGGCCCGAAGACCGGGATGAGCTCAAAACCGGCGGCCATCAAAGCCAGGGTCAAGGCGTAATCAATATGCAAAACAGTCAGCCCGAGATAAACAATGACTCCGACCAATAAGCCCAAGAGGAGCTGGCCCTGCATCCAACGGCCGATCTTTTTTTCCGAACGATGCCAGAGATCAATGATGTACTTCTCGCGGCTGGCCGGACTGATCAAACGAAGGAAATTACCGATGCCGTCATCCTGCACCGCCAAATAAAACGAGATCACGACGATCATAATGAAACTGAAAAAGCCGCCGAAGATGACGCTAAGAGTGGTCAGAAAACCGCGCGAGAGACCAAACAGGGCGCCTTGGACATCGGCCGAGAAGGTGGAAAAATAATTCAACCGCGACAGATTGGAAAAAAAGCCGCCGGGCGCAGTCAAGATGGGCAGAGCGCCGAGTTTCTCCGGCAGGGTGGCGGAAATTTCAACCAAATCGCCGAAGACCGGAATAAAGAAAAGTGGCACCGAGGAAAACAAGAGGGCGAAGGCGAGCAAGTAGACGATGAGCACGGCTGGCGTCCGCGGCAGACGCCAGCGCCCGAACCAGCGCACCGCCGGTTCGACGGCCGAGGCGATAACGACAGACACCAGCACGACCAAGACGAGATCGCGGATAAAATAGAGGAGCCAGAAAAACGCCCCCCAGACAACCAAACGAATGATCGCGCCTGAAGTAAGATGGACACGAAGTTCCGACCCGCTGTCTTTCATGACTTGATTATACTACAAACTTGTTCCCAACAAAAGATTTTTCTGCGATATCTGGTGGCAAGGCGTCACCTTGCCAAGAAGCCTTGCCAAGAAGTACTAACTTGGCGTCATGAGAATTATCAGCCAATAGGGATTCGGGGTCCCGCTGGAGACGGAGTACCGAGTTGTGTTGTTGTAATTGTTGTAGCCAGTTTTGATGGCCTTGACTTTCCAGTCCATGCCTTCGCGCAAGCCGGTGGTGGATGATTTGCCATCCGTGCCGGTGGTACCGAGAGAGATCGTGTTGCCGTCGGTTAGAGGAGGAGTGAAATATTCTATGCTGACCGCGGCGCCCGAAATATAGCAATTAGTGGTGCAATTATTTTTCTTAACGATGATCCCGACAGTGTGGAGTGGATTCCCAGTAAAGTTTGCCGTCACACTCTTAGCATTGTTCATAGTTATCGCCCTTGGATTAGTGGTGCCAGAAATGTCGCCAGACCAGTTGGCAAAGGAATAGCCACCGACGGGAGTAGCCGTTAACGACGGCGAGGCGTTGGGGGTGATAACTTCCAAGCAATCCGACTCATTCGAGTCACAATTGATGCCGGCGCCAGAAGTGACGGAACTGCGGCCCGAGCCGAGGCCGGCTTTGGTGACGCTTAAAGTAAAGCCGAAATACGCAGTCACGCTCTTGTTAGCATTTATTGTCAGAGTACAAGTATTGCTTGGCGGGGGGTCGTTTATGAACGAGCAATCGTCTCTCCAGAAGTCAAGGGCGTAACCAGTACCAGGATTGGCAGTCAAGGTAACTACGTCGCCGGCACTGTAGTTGGTCTTATTAGGGTTTTTAGTGATTGAGCCCGAACCAGCCATGACCGAGGTGGTGAGGGTGTAGGTGTAGGCCGTGGTCGCCGGCGCGGGAGTAAAGTGAGCATACGCGCTCTTGTTCGCGTTCATAGTCAAGATGCAAGTGGAGTTTGTGCCCAAACAATTACCCGACCAACTAGAAAAAGCGTAACCGGCGGCCGGGGTGGCGGTAAGAGTGACTTGGGCGCCGGAGTTAAAAGAAGATTGGTTTGGACTCTTGCTGATTGCGCCAGAACCGGCTGGATCAATCCAGGTGGTGAGAGTGTAGGTGGTCGCCGGCGCGGCGGTCAGCAAAGCGTCCCTGACGCCGCCACTGCTTGGGACTGTGCCGCTGTTGTAATTAGTCCTCGGAGTGTAACCAGTGTGACTGACATCAAGATAAAGAGATTTGCCG